>PLZI01000162.1 GCA_003152095.1 Acidobacteriota bacterium
CGTATCTCAAGCACAGCACACTAGGGAGGCGATCCGTGGCATCGGTTATACCGACCCCGCTGAGTCTTTCAATGCCGACGGCGTTCGCATCCAGGATCTGATCACCCCGCAGGCCACGGAGATCACCGCCGCAGTCTCCGGCGCCTCTCAAGGTGCGGGCGATCAGGGCCTGATGTTCGGGTACGCCACGGATGAAACACCTGAACGAATGCCACTGCCGATCCTCCTCGCCCACCGGCTCTCGGCACAGCTCGCGAAGGACCGCCACGAGGCACGCGTCGGCTGGCTCCTACCGGATGCGAAGACACAGGTGAGCGTGAGGTACCGAGACGGCCGGCCCGTGCAGGTCGAGACTGTCCTCGTCAGCACGCAGCATTCATCAGCGGTGAGCCAGCCTGGGATCGAGGCATTCGTTCGTGAGGATCTCCTTCCACGGGCGCTCGGAGAATGGTTTCGCAACGAGATCGCCGTCATCGCAAACCCGTCCGGCTCTTTTGTCGTCGGCGGGCCGTCGGCGGACGCCGGCGTAACGGGCCGGAAGATCATTGTCGACACGTACGGCGGCTTCGCACGGCACGGCGGCGGAGCTTTCAGCGGGAAGGACCCGTCGAAGGTTGACCGCAGCGGCGCCTACTTCTGCCGCTGGGTGGCGAGGAAGATCGTGGACGCGGGCCTCGCGCGCCGGGCCGAGGTACAGGTCGCGTATGCGATCGGCCGGGCCGAGCCCTTATCGACTATGGTCGAAACGTTCGGGACGGGAGACGAGGCGGCCGCAAAACGGTTCGTGGACGATCAGGACTTCTCGCCGGCGGGAATGGCCGTGCAGCTGGATCTCCTGCAGCCGATCTACGTGAAGACGACGAACTACGGCCACTTCGGCAGGCCGGGCCTGCCGTGGGAGTCTTGAGGAGGAAGCGATGAGTGCGCCGGGTTGCCCGCCCGTGAAGAACACACGGTCAGGCGCAACACCATGCTGAAGAGTAGTGGAGGCAAACGATGTTAATCGTACTTGATCTGGGAACATGCAGCGTACTCGGTCAGGGCCCGCCAACAAGGCGCATCGCGATCTCAGTGGGAAACAAGCACGTCCGAATCTGCACCTGGAACGGAATCGATCCAGGCCACGCGCACGCGGACTACCATCCCGCCCCTGGTTCTGTCGTCTCGGTTGGCGACGACGTGCCTGTCGAAGTCATTCAGGGCAGATTCGCGGGGGGGTGGCATGCTTATCGACGTGAAGGTGACGGATGTCTCATGGCCCACGGCGATGGCACGATCTGCGACCACACCCCTAACAGAGCAGATAAACCTGTGGCTCAAACCGTCCAGCAGAAGAAACCGCTCCCTTCTGGCGCCCCAACTAACCCCATTGAGCAGTTTCGTGGTCGGCCGTTTTCCGAAGTCTTCACGCATCCACGTACGGCAAAACGTGACGCTTGGCGCCTCCGGGGCAGTGGGGTATTCGGACCAGCCGAGTACTCAGATACGGGTGCCGCGGTGTTGGCGGCGTGCGAACATCTCGGTATAGCGGTCAGCCATCGATCAAGTGGGTCACCCGCCAACGCGGATGAATATCGTCTAGATGCGACCTTTCTCGATGGAGGGTTTCACTCTCAAACCGGCAACTACATGGGCGGAAAACGTGGTGCGTGGGTAGAGGGTCGAAAGGCCGTACTTTTGCTCGCGCTCACCTTAGGCGTCCGGGTACGGCCATATTGGCGGAAGCTCCACCGTTTGGAGGCCGCCACACTCGAATCATTGACTAAGGGTGTTCGCGCGTCCGATAGCTTTATGGAATCGAATGCCGCGTTTAGATAGTGCCTTCAGTCAGAGCGGATGGGCCGCGAAAATCCCCACTTCCAAGAAACCGCAATAATCGGAAATAACGAATCTCTTCGCTCAACCGCTTTTTTTCGGATTGCGCCTTCGGTCAGCGCTTGAGGTCGAGACGAACTCGAACGGCTAACTCATGGCAGCGAAGCTCGCGGCGTTGTTCGTCACTGCGAGCGTTTCGGATTTTCATTATCGACGGCGTGCTTCTTTTTTTCGGCTGCATCCTTCTCGCGCATTTCCTTAGCCCGGGCAAGAACCTTCTTTTCCATCTCCTGGCGGAGGATTTCTCGTTCCGGCCCGCCGATCTCGTCCAAGGCCTTCTCGAATTCTGAAGGCACTCGGTTTGGTTCGCCGCTCGAATACTTCACGAACATCGCTGCACCGGTGAGCCGCGCCCTTTCCTTAACCACCTCGAGAGCCGTCTTTAAGTCGCCTTCCCGCATCGCGATAGTGAAGATCAACTCCAGGCGGGTCCACATGTTAGCGGCTTCGAAATCGCGGTCTAGCGCTGCTTCTCGCCTGAGTTGAACTCGTTCCTTCTCAATCTTGGTTTCGACCAATTCCTTCGGGAACCCCATGCCCACCAGGATGGTCTTTAGACCTTCGAGCGAAGTCCCGTTTGCAAGTGCCCATCGCATATTCTGGGTAATACTTTCGAAGTGCGAACGAAGTTCGGCGACGTCTTCTGCAGAAAGTATTGAGGGATTTTTTTCGCTCACGGCCGGCCTCCTTGCGAGGGGCACCTTCGGGTGCCCTCGCAAGATAGTGACGACGGGAATTCCAACGGAAACGAGAAAGAGGGACTTCCAAACCTGACCACCGCGGGTCATCTGGGATTTCCGCCCATCCAGCGTTAGGCGTCGCGTCACTATCCTATGAAAGGAGTCGAATCATGGTGAGCGAAAAGAAAGTCGTGGCAAACAGAAAGAACGCGAAGAAATCAACCGGGCCCCGGTCAAGAGCCGGAAAGGCGAGAGCGAGTTTGAATTCGTTGAGGCACGGCCTCACGACCGCGCGTTCGGTAATACTCGACGGCGAGAGCGAGGCCGAGTTCGTGGAACTTCGGACCGGATTGCACCAGGCTTGGCGCCCAATCGGAGGCGCAGAGGTCTTTCTCGTGGACAGGATGGTCCAGCACGGGTGGCAGATGGGGCGAGCTCAAAGGGTCGAGGTTGAGCTTTTTAGCCGGCAGATTATTTCTGACGAAGCAGACAGACTTGAGACTGCGCTGGCCCCTAAATTTAGGGTCTCCGCCCTGATCGCCTCCGAGTTCCCGTCTGGGCTAGCGCCAGCTGTCGAGGCTGACTCCGAGAAGCAGATCGCCGAGAAGCGGCTCAGCATGGCGGGGCTTCGCCTGGGCACGTCCTTCGTAGGTCTCTCATCGGACGAGGACCTCCTAGGTAAGGTTCAGCGCTATCAGACCACCGCTGAGCGGTCGTTCTTCAGGGCCGCCCATGAGCTCGAGCGCCTGCAGAGGCGGCGGATCGGAGAACACGTTGCCGCTCCCGAAGTGAGGGATGTCGAGATCAGCTTTGACTGCACGGCCTTAGCGGACCCGAATCAGGGACGAGTCGTCAGAGCGCCCGGTACGCCTCAGGATCGTAAGGCGGCGCCGTCCCCGCCCGCGATGCCACTCCCAACGGCCCAGGATCTGAATTGCGAAACGAAGCCAACTGACGCCGCGGTTGCACGCGCGGCGGTGGTGCCCGCCGCCAGGGAAGGTGTTCCGAACGATATGGCCGCGGACGTGACTAAACCGGCAGACGCTGCCAAGTCAAATTTCGAAACAAAGCCACTGATCGATGCTGGGAGGGCCCGGATGGAACCTACAAAGTCCACGTGAGGTGTCTCAGCGCCCTTCACGCCAGCGAAGGGCCTTCTCGACCGTCTTGTCGTCGATCCCGAGTTCCTTCCCGATCCGGCGACGGCTAAACCCGAGCTGGCGAAGCCTAGCGATTTCGAGGCCAAGTTTCTGGTATTGAGGAGGTTCTGACTCGGTCAAAGGGAAGGCTAGGCTGACCTCGGACGCGGTTCGAATTCTTTCCGACCGCGTCCACCATTCTTGCCTGCACTGGACTCCCCTGGAGGGCCAAAACTCAAAGGTTTAGGCCTTTTCGGAGGGGTCCTCCTTTGCCGCCTAGTCGGCCTAGTGTCCGGGAGAACACGGACGGTCAAAGAGCTCCGCCGCGTCCCTGCCGGGAGTCTTCTCCCGAACCCGAAGAACTGGCGCCGCCACCCGAAGTCCCAGGCGAATGCTCTCCGTGGTCTCCTGTCGGAGATCGGCTACGCCGACGCCCTGTTGGCGCGTGAGACCCCCGAAGGTCTTCAGCTCATCGACGGCCACTTGCGAGCGGAGACGACTCCGGACGCCACCGTCCCCGTCCTCGTCCTCGACGTCACCGAGGCGGAAGCCGACAAGCTCCTCCTGACCCTCGATCCGCTCGCGGCGATGGCGGAGGGAGACGCCGAGTCTCTTCGGACCCTTCTCGCGCAGGTCGAGACCGACAGCGACGCCGTCAGGAAGATGCTCTACGGCCTCGCCAAGGAGTACGGCGCGCAGCTGGGCCCCAAGCCTCTCGACGACCCCGGCCCGAAGTTCGACGAGGCCGAGAAGCTCCGAAGGAAATGGGGCGTCGAGCGCGGGCAGCTCTGGACCCTCGGTGAGCATCGCCTTCTCTGCGGCGACTCCACGAACCCCGCCGACGTTGCGAGGCTGATGAACGGCGAGAGGGCGATCCTCTTCGCGACGGACCCGCCGTACCTCGTCGGGTACGACGGCACGAATCACCCCGGAACGAAGGCGAGCGAGAAGCGCGCCAGCCTCAACACCGACTGGTCCGAGACCTACGGGACGACGTGGGACGAAGCCGACGCAGAGCAGAATTCCGACCTCTACAACCGCTTCATCCGGACTGCCGTCGACGTCGCCAGGTGTCGGACGTGACGGCGATCATCCGCATCGTCCGCCTGAAGGACGGCTCGGCGCTCCTCGGGATCGAGCAGCTTGCGCGATACGACAAGTCTGGGAAGGTGATCGCCCGCTACGGCCAGGTCGGCAAGGCGCCCGGCCAGTTCAGCGGCCCGACCGCCTCGCCGTGGACAAGGCCGGGAACGTCTGGGTCGCCGACAGCACCCGCGTCCAGAAGGTCGCGCTCGAGTAGGAACTCGCGGCCTCGCTACTTCCGCGGAACGAGGCGCTCGTAGTCGAGCCACGCGAGGACGCGGTAGGCGACAACGCAGTCACTATACCGCGTGTAATGGCCGTGATCGTGGAAGAGGGCGCTCGGGTCACGCGTGGTTCAGCACCGACCACGTCCTCGCGACCTTCTGGCGTGATGGGATCGGGAAGACGAAGAGCGAGACGGGCAAGCTAAGTGATACCGTGACTTCCGAGCGAGAATCACTCCGATTCTTGCACCTCACGAGCATGAGCGAGCCGCCGCGCGTAACGCGCCCGTCCAGGAAGCGAGGGCTGGCCATCGCGCTCGGAACCCTCCTGATTGCGCTCGCGCTCTGGCTGATACGGGCTTCTCCCGCCCTTCGAGCGAGAGAGGAGTCGATACCGCTGGTGAGGCTGCTGCTAGTCAATCCCGGCGAGCACGACTTCATTCTCAGGAGAATGCCTGCCAGCTTTCCGGCCGGCCTCTGCGTTCTTGTCGTAGGAGCCTTCATTCTTGGATGGGCAATCCCGCGGCCGATCCCGCGCCAACCGGAAGGAGGGCCGCGAGTCCGGTCCCCGGAGGGCCGCGTCGACTTCGTGCTTCTCGCAGTCGCGCCGGTCGTGTCGCTCGGGCTCTTCGGCGCCTTTTCGAGCCAGAGGCTCATGGAGAAGCCAGCCGTCATTATTCCGTTCGGAATTGTCTTCGCGTTCACCGTGGCTACCGCGACACTTCTGGCAAGGAAGAGAGGCGTGCGCATCGGTGCGTCGCTCTCGCGTCGCGAGGCCGTTGCCCTGGCGTTTGGAACCCTTGCTGTACTCGCGCTTCTGGCACATGGTCTCAATTCGTGGAAGTACTCCTTTGTCGGGGACGAGTGGGCGTTTCACACGGCCGCGCTCCAGATGCGCGAATGGGGCCTTACTCGGATTCCGTGGCTCAGCGCCCGCGGCGTCTACGACCAGTGGCCGCTCGCCCTGTCGGCCTGGCAGGGCTTGTGGATTGGCTTCGTTCCCGCCGCCTCAAATGTCGGCTGGCGGTTCGCGAATGCGGTGCTCATGGCTTCGTGCTTCGTCCCCCTTTACCTGACACTTCGCCATCTCCTCGGGCGGGTTACGCCGAGCCCGCGGGCGGCCGCAGCTTTCGGGGCAACCTGTTTCTGTCTGTCGGAGTTCATCGCGGTCTGGGGCCGGATGGGCAAGCCGCACGCTTCATTCGTTCCCCCGCTCGTTTTCGCCGGCGCTCTCCATTTCGCGGCTCGCGCCCGCCGCTCGAACGTCCATTACTTCCTGAGCGGGATCGCGTGCGGTCTCGGCTTGCTCCTCAGCTCACTCGGCGGCGCGGTGCCGCTGGCCATCTTCAGCGGAATGCTCCTGCTGGAAGCTCTCATGTCGAGGCCCCGAGAACGCTCGATCCGGCACGACGTGATCCTTCCGTTCGCGTTCGTCTTTTCGGGCTTTGTCCTCGCCGCGGCACCAAATCTGGTTCAACTGGATTACTGGGAGGGGCTGGTCAAGCTCAACCTCGCATCGAAAGAGGCCCGTCAGAGCCGGCACCTCGTCCTCGCCAAGACGGTCCAATCGGCCTTCTCGTTCGTCGACTACGACGCCCATGGTGGTTTTCTCTGCAAGAATACGATCGACCCAATCACCGCGTTCCTCGCCTGCGCCGGCCTGGCGATGCCACGCCTCCTGGGCCGGCGCACGTGGGCGGTCCTCGTCTTCGCTCTCGTCGGTGTCGCGTTTCTGGCAGGCGGCATCAGCCAATACAGCTACCCTCCAACCACACGGATGATGCTCATCATGTACCCGGTGGCACTCCTGGCGGCATCCGGCCTCGCGGGGTTGACCTCCGTGAATCCGAAAAGAGCTGTGGCCGCCGCGGGCATCCTCGCGACCGTGGTCGCGGCCTACAACCTCTTGAAGCTCGAGTGCTGGAACCCGTACAAGAACCGGGAGGAGATCCCACTTCACGAGATCCGCAGGATCCAGGACTCGTCACCGTCGACCCTCCATGTGCTCGTTCTGCCGGAACACGAGCGCGGGTTCCTGATCGAAATGTCTCAGGCTTACGGATTGGCCGACCGAATCGTCACATTCGAGGACGAGGCCTCGACGTACGGCGCCCTTTCCGACCTCTTGACGGAGAGCCGTGGGGGCGACATCGAGGTGCGGGTGTTGGAAACGTCCCCTAACGTGGAAGAGGTTCGCGTGCGAGCGCAGACGGCAGGGGCGCGTTTCGGTCCTCTCATCTCTGCCGGTATTCCGCCGTTGAGCGGAGGCTTCGACGCGCGTGTCTTCCCGTTCTTCGAGGCTTTGAACCCCTGACGGCTCATCGAGCCCGTCTGCTGAAGGGGATCGCCTCTGACGCCGTCTTCTCAGGAGGAGGCTCGTAGCAGAAGGTCGCTCCCGAGGCGCCCAGGCTCGTTCCGCGGCCGGGAGTTGCCATGCGAATCCGCTGACATTCGCACCATCCTACAAAACGGGGCAAGCAGAGCGAGGGCTTCGCGGCAGACCGCAAGGGTTGGTGCCTCTGTCCGTTCGCGCGGCTTGTGGCGCCTCCTGGCGTATGAGGGGATTTGGGCAAGGAATTCGGGCATCTTTGCCTTGCCTTTCCACCCCCGTTTGAGCCTCATCTCCCAGAGGCGAAACGCCTCCTGGAGGACGCGATGAGGAAGACCAACGCCCCCTTCACCAACCGCATCTACCGAGCGGAGCTGAGCCGCACGCCGGCGGGAAGCCCGATCGTGACAATCGTCCCGATCAACGGGAAGGGGCCGAGCGCGCATCATCGTCAGGTGGCAGCGTTCATTTACGACCTCGCCTCAGAGATGGAGAAGCGGAGCGAAGCGATCGGCGCGCACTGGGTCATCTCGGTCGAAGCCTGGAACGCACGCGTCATCGTCGAACTGGCCAGCGAGACCGAGGCGAGGGCCGCGGACGAGTTCCTCGCGAACGTCCTCTCCGATCGGAACCTCGCGTGAGAGGGAGAATGCGAAGATGAAGGGCGCCATTCCCCTGAGGCCCGATGTCCAGGTGCACTCCGATCTAACGCGTGTGATCGGCCGCCGCACGAGGTGCGACAGCGATGAGCACCCTTATCTGCGCGGCCACGAGGTGGTCGTCGTCGCGGTGCTCAAGAACGCGCTTCGAACCGAGGGGCACGAGTACCTCACCACCGAGGATGCGGTGCGCGCCGCCGACGGCGTCGGCCCAGACGACCGCGTGGAGGTCGCACCGATTCTGCCCAAGGAGGGCATGTCGTTCGTGACGAGTGATCCGCGGGCGATCGATCTGGAAGCGTTCCGTTTCCTGGCGCGCGGTCGAGCCAACTGAGATCGGCCTCAATCCTCTACCGAGGGTGCCCTTCGTTCTTCCGCCGTCCCGACTGCGAGGGCAGAGCCCGCACCTCTTGTAGACGACCCGGAATCTATCGCTGAAGCCTTCGCGCCGCCGCGATGGCCGCGTCGACTCCCTTTTCGGCCCGCACCTTCTTGACCTGCGCCCGCTTGGCGGCCGAAAGCGGCCTGATGGCGCTTGGTAACGCCCCTGAACCCGCATTGCCGCGCGACGCTTGGCGCTGACCGGGCCTCGCCCGCCTGAAGCCGCCCGCTTCGCGCGACGTGGCGCCGAGGCGGGTTTTCTGGCTTCGGACACAACCGTGCCCCCGATCAGTGCGAGCGGCGGAACCGTGAAGAAACTCCCGGCCGGCCCCTTATGGCTCCTTCACGGGCAAGACCAGGCACACGTCGAAGTGCGACAGCGATTCGGATTGCATCATCATGAGTGGACGCGA
>PLZI01000019.1:0-50518 GCA_003152095.1 Acidobacteriota bacterium
TGCGACGCGTTCAACGTCCCGCTCGTGACGTTCGAGGACGTGCCGGGCTTCTTGCCAGGCACGAAGCAGGAGTTCGGCGGAATCATCCGCCACGGTGCCAAGCTTCTCTACGCGTTCGCCGAGGCCACGGTCCCGAAGCTCACGGTCATCACGCGCAAGGCGTATGGCGGCGCGTACTGCGTCATGTCCTCCAAACACATCCGGACGGACTTCAACTTCGCCTTTCCGACGGCCGAAATCGCGGTTATGGGGGCCGAAGGCGCCGTCAACATCCTCTACGGGCGCGAGTTCGCGGCCGCGAGCGATCCCGCCGAAACGCGCCGTCTCAAGGTCGAGGAATACAAGGACGCCTTCGCGAACCCGTGGGTGGCGGCGCGGCGCGGCTACGTGGACGACGTGATCGCACCCCGCACCGCGCGGCGGCGGCTCATCCGGGCGCTCGACCTCCTGGCGAACAAGCGCGACGTCATGCCCCCGAAGAAGCACGGCAACATTCCGTTATGAGCGCGCCGCGCCTCCTCATCGCGAACCGCGGTGAGATCGCCGTGCGGGTCATCCGCGCCTGCCGGGACCTTGGAATCTCGCCGGTCGCCGTCTACTCCGAGGCGGACCGCGCCGCGCTCCACGTACGGCTCGCGGACTGGGCCGTTCCGATCGGCCCGGCACCCGCGCGCGAGTCGTATCTCGTCGTGGAGAAGCTCCTCGACGCGGCGAAGAAGACCGGCGCGACGATGCTCCACCCGGGCTACGGCTTCCTCTCGGAGAACGCGGCCTTCGCGCGAAGGGTCGTGGAGGCGGGCCTCACGTGGGTCGGCCCCTCGCCGGACTCCATCGCCGCCATGGGGAGTAAGACCGAGTCGCGCCGGCGCGTTCTTCAGGCCGGCGTTCCCATCGTGCCCGGCATGACGACGCCGGCCAGGTCCGCGGAGGAGATCGCGGAATTCGGCCGGGAAAACGGCTTCCCGCTCCTCCTCAAGGCCGCGGCCGGCGGCGGCGGGAAGGGGATGCGCGTCGTGAGGAGCGCGGAGGAGGTCCCCGAAGCCTTCGCGCGTGCCCGGAGCGAGGCCCGCTCCTACTTCGCCGACGACGCCGTATATGCGGAGCTCTTCGTCGAGCACCCGCGGCACGTCGAGGTCCAGGTCCTCGGCGACGCGACCGGGCGCATCATCGCCGTGGGCGAGCGCGAGTGCTCGCTCCAGAGGCGGCACCAGAAGGTCCTCGAGGAGTGTCCCTCGGCCGCGGTCAGTCCCGAGCTCCGCGCGCGCATGGAGGCCGTCGCCGTCGCGGCGGCGAAGTCCGTCGATTACGTGTCGGCCGGGACCGTGGAGTTCCTCCTCGCGAAGGACGGGCGCTTCTTCTTCCTCGAGATGAACACCCGGATCCAGGTCGAGCATCCCGTGACCGAAATGGTCTACGGCGTCGACCTCGTCACGGAGATGATCCGGATCGCGCGCGGCGAGCCGATGTCGATTCGCGAGAAGCCGGTGCCGCGCGGCCACGCGATCCAGTGCCGCATCTACGCGGAGGATCCCGCGCACGGGTTCGCTCCCTCGCCCGGCCGCATTCTGCGCCTCAGAAGGCCGCAGGGGCCCGGTATCCGCGTCGACTCCGGCGTCGAGGGCGGCGACGACGTGCCGCTCGACTACGATCCGATGATCGCGAAGTTCGTCGCATGGGGACAGGATCGCGACGAGGCCCTCCGGCGTATGCGCCGCGCCCTCTCCGAGTCGCGGGTCGACGGCATCGAAACGTCGATTCCCTTTTTCCTGTCGCTCCTCGAGGATCCGGACGTCGTGGCGAACCGCATTTCCACGCAGTTCCTCGATGGCTGGTCTTACGTACCGAAGCGGCCGCCCGAGGACGTCGCCGCGGCGTCGATTGTCGCGGCCGCCCTCGAGTCGATGGACGGGGCGAAGAAGCGCCGGCCCCCGGCCGCCCCGGGCTGCGGATCGGGACCAGGCGCGTGGAGAACCGCGCGGACGTCCTTCGGGCTGCGCGAATGAAGTTTCGGACCCGGTTTTCCGACGACAAGGTGGGCCGCGCGCTCGACGTGACGGCCGGCGCCCCCTCGTTCGAGGCGACGCTGGAGGGCGTGCCGCTGTCCGGAGACGCCCTCGCGGTGCGCGACGGCGTGTGGTCGCTCGTCGGGCCGGACGGCAGGCAGATCGAGGTGAGCGTCGCCTTCCAGAACGACGGCTCCGTCCGCGCTTATGCGGCGGGCTGCCTGTTCGGATTTGAGCTCCTCGATGAGCTGACGGCGCGGGCGCTGGCAGCGACGGGAGGCAGGTCGACGCGCCGTATCGCCCACGTCGCGGCCGCGATGCCGGGCCGCGTTCTTCGCGTCCTCGTCGCGCCGGGGGAACGCGTGACGCAGGGCCAGCCGCTGGTCCTGCTCGAGGCGATGAAAATGGAGAACGAGGTGAAGTCTCCTCGGGACGGAGTGATCGCTTCCGTGGAAGCCGTTGCCGGAAAAGCCGTCTCCGCTGGGGATGTGCTCGTGCGGTTCGAGGCCGGGGGCGAATGAGGTTAATCTTGGCCTCCATGAAGACACGCGTCACGGTTCTTGTCATCGTTCTGCTCGCCGCCGCCTTCGGATGTGAGGCGGCGTCTCCTGCCGCGGGGCAGGCCGCGGCTCCGAAGCCGGCGGCGCCGGCCTCCACGGCCCCCGCGTCCACGGCGCCCGCCCGGCCGTCCCCGAACGACGCTCTTCTCGAGTGGGTCGAGGCGTTCTTCGCGTGGGGCGACGGGAAGGTCACCCTCGACACGATCCCGCAGATCGTCTTCGGAACCGGCACGCGGCTCGCCGTGGCGAAGAAGACTTTCACGTCCGATGCGCGGATGAACGATCAGGTCTACGTCGTTCTCGAGGACGGCGCGAAGACCGCGCTCGTGGGGGACGTCCTTTACGACGACGAACGGGCGAAGAAGCCGGCTCCCGTGCGTACCGATGCCGACCTCGACGGACTCCGCGTCAAGCTCAAGCAGTATCTCGTCGGGGCGTTCTCTTTCGGCCTCGACCCCGCGAACGACCGCAAGGGCTGGAAGGGTGTGATCGTGAAGGCCGACACCGGGTACGGAAACTACCCGATGGCGGGCTGGGTGAAGGCGGACGACGGGACGCTCCTCGTCCTCGGGCGGTGGTGGGATCGCACGCGCCCGGTCGCCGAGCAGCGGAAGGAAAACATCAAGCTCGCCGGGACGCCCGCCACGGGCCCAGCCGACGCGAAGGTCACCGTGATCGAGTACTCCGACATGCAGTGCGGCTTTTGCAAGAAGCGGACGCTCGACTTCGAGAACCTCGTCGAGAAGATGGGCAAAGAGATCAAGATCCGGCGCTACATCAAGTCGTTTCCGCTCACGGGCGCGCACCCGTGGGCCTTCCGGGCCTCTTCGGCCGGACGCTGCTTCTTCGACAGCCCGGGCGGCGCGGACCTTTTCTTCCGCTGGAAATCGAACGTGTACGCCAAGCAGGACGAGCTCTCGGTGCCGCAGGTCGACGCGTTCGCGTTGGACTTCGCGCTGAGCAACGAGATCGACGAGAAGGTGTTTCGCGGCTGCTACCTGCAGGCGAAGGCGAGCGAGAAAATCCACGCCGACCTCGCCGAGGGCTGGGCCATGCGCGTGCGCTCGACGCCCACGTACTTCATCGACGGCGTGTACGTGTCGTGGTTCTCCGACAACCTCATGGAGGAGTTCCTGAGGAAGACGTATCTCGGCGGCAAGGGCCTTCCGCTCCCGACGCCGGTCTCGAAGACGCCGGCCGCGGGCGGCCACTGACCTCTAATTCTTAAATGGAACCTGGACCACGATCCAGGTCTTGACCTTGTGCCCGTCCTTCGTGGCGGGCTTCCAGCGCCACTGCTCGAGCGCGGCCTTGCTCACCTCGCCGAGGCCCACCTTCGGCGTCGTGTCGCGCACGATCTCCACGGTCTCGGGCGCGCCGTTCGCGTCCACGAGAACGCGCAGGAGCACGACGCCCGAGACGCGACGCTGCAGGGCGATGCGCGTTGGCTGCGGGTGGACCTGCTTGACGACCACGGGCGGCGTGTCGATCAGCTCGGTGTCCACGAGGTCGCTGTCCTTCGACTTGCCGGCCCCCTCGGACGTTTTGTCGATCTCGGCGCGGCGCTTCTTCGCGGCGAGCTCCTGGTCGCGTGCGGACTTCGCCTCGCGCCTGTTGAGGTCCTCCTGGAGCTTCTTTTCAACGGCGGCCTGGAACAGGGGGTCTTCCTTCCCGACGACGACAGTGGCACGCGTCGGGACCGGTGTGGGCGATGCGGGCGTGGGAACAGGCGCGGGCGTCGGAATCGGGGCGGGGGGCGGGGCGGAGGGCTTGAGCGCGAGGAAGGCGCCGGCCGCAAGGAGCAGGACGGCCCCGCCGGCGACAGCCCACAGCGGCGCCCCGCCGAGCGATTTTTTCGGCGCGGGTCCTGCGACGGCCCGCGCCGGAACGGGCCCCGAGCGCGGCGTGCGCTCCAGAGGCCGGGCGGGCGGCACGGGCAGGCGGCGCGAGCCGCTCGCCTCGACCGCGGAACGGCGGACGGGAACGGGGGCGGGCGCAAAGGGCATCGCGAGCGCCTTCTGGTCAATCTCCTCTTCCTCGGCCATGTCGAGCTTCTCGCGCTGGATCGCCTGCTCGAAGCGCCTCTGCAGGAAGAACGCGAGATTGAAGGTGGAGGGTGCGTAAGGTCCCCCGTACAGGAGCGCCGAGAGGTCCTTTCGGAACGCCGAGACCTGCCGGTCCCTCTGGAGCGGGTCCGGGTTCAGGACGCGCCGGAGAAGGTGAAGGATGTCCTCGGGCACGGGCGTGCCGTCGATGGCGAGTGTCGCGCTCTCGAGGGTGACTCCCGGTGTCGGCGCCCGACCCGTCAGCGCCTCGTGGAGGATTGCGCCCACGGAATAGAGGTCTCCCAGCGTCGACGGCTTTCCGGTGACGAGGACTTCCGGAGCGATGTAGGGCCCGAACGTTTGCCTCACGCGCGCGTGGTTGAGCGCGGGGAGGAGGCCCGCACCGAGGCCATGGCCGAAGACGCGCGTCTCTCCTTCGTTCGAAATGCAGACGAAAGCCGGGACGAGGAAGCCATGTGCCGCGCCTGTGAAGCGCTCGACGGATATTCCGGCTTCCAGGGCAGCGAGCAACCTTTCCGCGATGAGGAGGCCGTGCTCGACCGGCAGCGGCGAGCCGACCGGGCGCGCCCCGAGAAGGTGATCGAGCGTGCGTCCCTCGACGTATGCGGTCCCCACGAACGGCGTGTCGCCGATGGCACCCATCACCGTCCCGCGCACGATAGCGGCGCCCTGGACGTCGTCCACCAGGTTCACCGCCGTTTCCATCGCGGCAAGGAGCGCGGGCCGGTCGATGACAGCCGACCCGAACGTGCGGATGAGGAGGAACGGCTTCAGCCGAGGGGCGCCAACCGTGCCGGCCCGCCAAATCTCGCCCAAAGCGTCCGAGCCAAGGGCGCGGGTTAACACGTAAGGCCCGAACGGCCGCGGGCTTTGCGCGGGAGCGCTCATGAACTTTCCGAAAGCAGACGACGAGATTGTAGCAGGCAGAGGCGGCTGTCAGCGTTAGGGGGCGCGCGCCGCCCGGCGCACCTTGTGATAGCGCGCCGCATTGAGTTGCTGCTCCTCGTAGTCCGCCGAGAAAAGGTGGGAACCGTCGCCCGCCGCCACGAAGTAAAGGAAGGAGACGTTCGCGGGAGCGATCGCCGCCCTGAGAGAGGCGATTCCCGGGTTGCAGATTGGGCCCGGGGGTAGGCCCGGCCATACGTACGTGTTGTAGGGCTCGTCCACCGCCAGCTCGGAGCGGGCGAGAGCGCCGCGCCAGGCTCCGAGACGCTTCAGGGCGTAAATCGTCGTCGGATCGCACTGAAGGAGCATCCCCTTACGCAAGCGGTTCCGGTAAACACCCGCGACGAGCGGCCTCTCGGCGGCCACGGACGTCTCCTTCTCGATGAGCGAGGCGAGGGTCGTCGCTTGGAGCAGCGTCAGCCCCTGCGCCCGCGCCTTCTGCTCGAAGCCGTCAGGAAGCCGGCGGGCGAACTGGCGCGTCATCGCGCCGAGGATCTCTCGCGCGCCCATCGAGCGTGTGACGGTGTAGGTGTCCGGAAAGAGGAAGCCCTCGAGCGTGGTCGCCTCCTTCGGGAGGCCGTCGAGCTCGCCCGGCTTCGGAAACAGCGCCTGATAGTCGTGCAGCGTGGAAAAGCCCTGCGATGCGAAGAGCGTGAAGACCTCGTCGGCGGCGAAGCCCTCGGGGACGGTGATGCGGTACGTCACGACGTCGCCAGCGACGAGCGAGAGGACGACCTGCTCGGGGGTACGTGGCCCCGCGAATCGGTATTCGCCCGCCTTGAGCGTCTNNCGACACGACGACGTCCTCCTGGGCGTAGCCCTGATAAGGCGCGCGCACGAGAAAAAGCACGAGCGAGAGGGCCACAGCGAAGGCGAGGACAATAAACGCGAGCACCCACGCGAGGAGGGGGTAGACGTGGCGCTTTCGGTGCGAGTGTCCTATGTGCACGGGACCGCCTCGTCGCGCACCTCAGCCCGCGCCTCGCTCGAAGAAGTAGTCGCGCAGGAGGACGGCCGCCGCTTCCGCGTCGCGGACGGCCTTGCGACGCCGCATGCCGAGGCCGGCATCCACGAGGTTTCGCTCCGCGGCGGCGGTCGTCAGACCCTCGCCGTGGAGGTCCACGGGCAGCCCGGAAGATTCGTGGAGGCGTCGCGCGAAATTCCTCACGCGTCGCGCCCACGTGCCCTCGCTGCCGTCCGCGTTCACCGGGTGGCCTACGACGATGCGGACGACGCCGCGTTCCTTCGCCGCGGCGGCGACGACGGCCGCGGCCTGCGCGTCGCTCTTGCGCGACAGCACGCCCACCGGCACGACGACCCGACCGGTTTCGTCCGAGACGGCGAGGCCGATCCGTTTTTCACCGAAATCGACCGCGAGGGCGCGCATTCCCGTGATCGTAGGAGGCCCCCTCGGCGAAGTCCACTCCGGTTACAATCGCGCCCTTTGCCGGACCGCGTGCGGGAGCCGGCCCGCGGGAGACATATTTCATGAACGACGTCTTCGTCCTCTCCGCCGCCCGGACGCCGGTCGGCACGTTTCTCGGCGCGCTCGCGCCCCTCACGGCGTCGCAGCTCGGCGCTGTGGCCATCAAGGCCGCGCTCGAGCGCGCGGAAGTTCCGGCCTCTTCAGTCGGGCAAGTCTGGATGGGCAACGTCCTGCAGGCGGGCCAGGGCCAGGCGCCCGCGCGGCAGGCGGCGCTCGCCGCGGAACTGCCTCCGTCCACCGGGTGCATCACGGTCCACAAGGTCTGCGGCTCCGGGATGCGGTCGGTGATGGATGCCGCGAACGCCCTGCGCTCGGGGGAGTTCGACGTGGCGGTCGCGGGCGGCATGGAGTCCATGTCCAACGCGCCGTATCTGCTCCCGAAGGGGCGCTCGGGTCTGCGCATGGGCCACGCGCAGCTCCTCGACTCGATGATCTCCGACGGGCTCACCGACCCGTACAAGAACGTCCACATGGGCAACTGCGCCGAGCTGTGCGCGGCAAAGTACGGGTTCACGCGCGAGGCGCAGGACGCGTATGCGCTCGAGAGCTACCAGCGCGCGCGCCGCGCGAACGAGGCGGGCGATTTCAACGCCGAGTTCGCTCCCGTGACGATCGACGGCAAGAAGGGCCCTGTCACGGTGGATCGCGACGAGGAGCCGTTCGCGACCCCGCTCGAGAAGCTCGAGAAGATGGGCTCTCTCAAGCCGGCCTTCCAGAAAGACGGCACCGTGACTGCTGCGAACGCGTCGAAGATCAACGACGGCGCCTCGGCGCTCATTCTCGTCTCCGAGGCGGGGCTCGGGAGCGGGAAGCCGATCGCCCGGATCGTCGCGCAGGCGTCGCACGCGCAGGAGCCCGACTGGTTCACGACGGCGCCCATTGCGGCGGCTCGGAAAGCCGCCGAGAAAGCCGGGATTCCGCTTTCCCAGATCGACCTTTTCGAGGTGAACGAGGCGTTCGCGGTCGTCGCGATGGCGTTCATCGGGGACCTCTCTCTCGACCCGAACAAAGTGAACGTGAACGGCGGGGCGGTGGCCCTCGGCCACCCGATCGGCTCGTCGGGCTCGCGCATCGTGACGACGCTCATTCACGCGCTCCGCGCCCGTAAGAAGAAGTACGGCCTTGCTTCGATCTGCATCGGTGGCGGCGAAGCGACGGCCGTCATCGTCGAAGCGCTCTAGAATCAGGTCGATGATCGACAAGGTCGTCCGCGGGACCTCGCCTCGGGACGCGGCGGCGAAGGCCGTCCAAGACGTCCCGTCCGGCGCGACGCTCGTCGTGGGCGGGTTCGGCCTCTGCGGAATTCCCGAGAACCTCATCGCGGCGCTCGCGGAGAGGGACGTCTCGGGGCTCACGTGCGTCTCGAACAATTGCGGGGTGGACGACTGGGGCCTTGGCATTCTCCTCGGGAAGAAGAAGATCCGGAAGATGATCTCGTCGTANNATCGCGGGCTTTTATACGCCGACGGGCGCCGGGACGATCGTGGCCGAGGGCAAGGAGACGAAGGTCTTCGACGGCCGCGAGCACGTCCTCGAACGCGGCATCACGGGCGACTTCGCGTTCGTCGCCGCGTGGAAGGCCGACCGGCTCGGCAACCTCGTGTACCGGAAGACCGCGCGCAACTTCAACCCGATGGCCGCGACCGCGGGACGGATCACGATCGCCGAGGTCGAGGAGCTCGTGGAGCCGGGCGGGCTCGATCCCGACGAGGTCGATACGCCGGGCATCTTCGTGAAGCGTGTCGTCGTCGCGCCGCGCGTCAAGCGCATCGAACGGCGAACGGTACGGAAGGGCTGAGGATGGCGAAGCTCGACCGGGACGGCATCATCCGGCGCGCGGCCGCCGAGCTCAACGACGGGATGTACGTGAACCTCGGCATTGGCATGCCGACGCTCGTCTCGAACTTCATCCCGAAGGGCATGGAGGTCATCCTCCAGTCCGAGAACGGCATTCTCGGCATGGGGCCGTACCCCACGGAAAGTGAGATCGATCCCGACCTCATCAACGCCGGAAAGGAAACCGTCACGGTCATTCCTGGCGCCGCGTTCTTCTCGTCGGCGGACTCCTTCGCGATGATCCGCGGCGGCCATATCGACCTCTGCATCCTGGGTGCGATGCAGGTCGACGCCGAAGGGTCGATCGCGAACTGGATGATCCCCGGAAAGCTCGTGAAGGGCATGGGCGGGGCGATGGATCTCGTCGCGGCCGCGCGGCGCATCGTCGTCACGATGGAGCACGTCGCGAAAAACGGCGAGAAGAAGATCCTGAACCGCTGCACGCTGCCTCTCACCGGGCGGGCGTGCGTCCACCGGATCATCACCGATCTCGCCGTCCTCGATGTGCGAAAGGGCGGAGGCCTCGTTCTCGTCGAGCGTGCGCACGGCGTCTCCGTGGACGAGATTCGCGCCGCCACCGAGCCGCCGCTCGAGGTCGTCGGCGACGTGCCCGAGATGCGGGTCTGAGGTCCTGCTGGCCTCCACATTGCTGCGTTGCGGCTCGTGTGCCGTTCTGGAAATTGCTTTGAAAGGGGATAGGGCCCGGGGCGTGCGCATGCTTCTCGTGTGGGCCGTTTTGGCCCTCAGCGCGGGAGCAAGTCGTTCCCTCTCCCAGTCCTCCTTCGATACCGACCCGTTCGCGGCGCGCTTCCGGGAGCGGGGCGGGTTCGAGCCGAAATTCAAGCTGCCCGAGAAGGGCGGGTCGATCCGCATCGCCATCGACAAGGGCGAGCCCGACGGACCGCAAGGCAAGCAGACGTTCATGGACGAGGACCTGTTCACCGCGGACGCGCCGCCTGGCAAGTTCGTCACGATCGAGTATCAGGACGTCAAGCTCACGGCGCGGAGCGTGCACGGCAGCCTGAAGCAGAAGACCGTCGTGGCCGAGGGCGACGTCACGTTCGAGCAGGGCGCCTCGCGCATGCAGGGCGTGCGTCTCGAGCTCGACCTCGCCGAGAAGACGGGCGTTCTCACGGAGGGACGCATCGACCTCGAAGGCGGCCTCCATCTGAAAGGCGCGACGCTCGCGAAGGTCGGACCGCGCTCGTTCACGCTCACCGACGGAATTGTGACGTCCTGCGAGGTCTGCGAGGGTCAGGATCCGTCATGGAAATTCAAGGTCAAGAGCGCCCGGGTGACGCTCGAGGAGTTCGCGCGCCTCAAGGGCGTGACGTTCTTGATGGGGGGCGTCCCGCTCCTGTGGACGCCGTATCTCATCTGGCCCGCGCTGAGGGACCGGGCATCGGGCTTCCTCATCCCGGGCCTCGGCTACAGCTCGAATCGGGGCGGGTTCTTCGGCATGTCGTATTACTGGGCGATCTCGCGCTCCGCCGACGCCACGTTCTCGGGGGACTTCTACACGAAGGGGTACTACGGCCTCGGCACCGAGCTGCGGGCGCGTCCGTCCGACGGAACGCACTTCGAGGGCCAGTACTACACGATTTACGACCCCACGGTGCAGCACTGGCAGTGGCAGACGATCGGGACGCTCGTTTCGAACGACCTCGGGCCGAAGCTGCGCGGCGTGGTCACCTGGCTCGACTTTTCGGACCCGATTTTCTTCCAGAGCTTCAACGCGAATTTCAACCTCTCCTCGGCGCGCACCATCGGGAGCGAAGCCTTCGTCACCTGGAGCCCCGACCCGTTCGCCTTGAATCTCCGGATCACGCGCAGCGAGGCGCTCGGTTATGGCACGGGCGACATCGTGAGTGAGCGCCTGCCCGTGCTCGAGGCGAGCCTGCGCCCCACGCCGTTCTTCGGGCAGGCGGTGTTCGTCGAGGCGTCGGGGCAGGCCGGCTTTCTGAGCACCGACCGGGGCAACGGCCTGCCGGCCGGCACATACGACCGGCTCGATTTCTTCCCGAAGGTGAACGTGCCGCTCTCGCTGTTCCCCTGGCTGTCGCTCGAGGGGACCGCGGGCGTCAGGATCACGAGCTACGGCAAGTCACTCGCGGCGGACGGCATTACCCTGGTGGACAAGCCCTACGACCGCGAGGCGCTGTCGACGGAAGTCTCCCTGACGGGCCCCGCCTTCTCGCGCCTCTTCGAGGGAAAGCTGGGGCCGTTCACGAAGTTCAAGCACGTGATCGAGCCGCGCATCATCTGGGACTACCTCGCGGGGCGGGACGACTTCGCGCCGACGCCGCTCTTCGACGAGATCGACTCCCTCATTCCCACGAACGTGGTCCGCTACTCGCTGCTCCAGCATTTCCTCGCCAAGGGAGACCAGGGCGGCTCGCGCGAGATCGCCTCGTTCGAGATCGCACGCAGCTATTTCGTGAGGCTCCCGGGCGAGAGTACGGCCTTTCCGCTCGACCCCAGCGTCCAGAAGAACTCCCCTCTGGACTTCATTCTCCGCGTCAATGCGACGTCGGCCCTGAACCTGGACGTGAGGACGACCTGGGACCCCCATGCGAACCAGATCACGGCCGCGAGTATGACGGCCGTTCTCGGGGGAAACGACCGTACGCTCGCGCTCTCGCTCTTCGACAGCCACCCCGTGGTCCTTCCGGCCTCGCTGGACCCCGGCGCCTCGGCCCAGCTGCGCGTCTCGGGCGGGGTGCCGATCCTCCCCAAGAAGCTCAGATTCGACGTGGAAGCGAACTACGATCTGACGAAGGGGCGCATGCTCGAATCCCGGAGTCTGTTGACCCTTCAGGCAGCGTGCTTCAAAATTCTGGCTGAATATCGGGATCTGCGCACCGGACTCCTGCCGGCGCGGGATTTCCGGGTGGCTTTGACCTTGAAAAACGTGGGCAGCTTTCTCGACTTCACCGGGAGCCTCCCGTGAGTTTCTTTTTTATGAGAGAGATTTCGCCTCGTGGCGACACTTCCTCCGTGGAACGATTCCGGGCCCTCGGGCTACTCCTCCTGCTTCTGCCGGTTTTCGGGCTGCAGGGCCAGTCTCCCGCCACGAACACGACCTGTGCGGAGGCGCTCGTCATCGACCCGGCGACCCTCCCCTGGTCCTCGGCGGGCCTGGACACGCGGACCATCGTGGACGACGGGAACCTGCCCGTCTTTCCGTGCTACACGAAGGGCCAGCTTCCGGCCGGTGGACAGGCGCCGCCGGCGCGCATCGCCTGGTTCTCGTTCACCCCCGCGGTCTCGGACACATACCGCATCGACACGATCGGCACGACGCCCGCGACCGACTACGACACGATCCTCGGCCTGTACACGGGCGCATGCGGATCGCTGAATCCCGTCTCGGGAATCTGCAGCCAGAACGGCTTTTTCCCCGACGATGCGCCCGGATCGCTCCAAGCGTCGGCGACGCTGATGCTGACCGGGGGCACGACATACACGATCGCCGTTGGCGGCATCGGCCAGCCGAACGCGTTCACGGGCGTGTTCGAGCCCTCGAAAGGCGGCACGTTGCGGCTGAACGTCACCCAAGTGGCGGTCAGCTATCCGTACACCTACGTGGTCCCGTCGGTCGCCCGCACGGGCGGGTTCGTGAGCGACCTCGCGATCACGAACGTGGAAGCGGCGGACGGCCAGTTCCTCGTCCAGTATCTCGGGCACGGAAATGACGGCGACGAGAACGTGCCGGCGCTCCAACCCGTATCCAGTCCTCAGCGCGTTGCGGCCTCGGGCGCGCGCGCTTTTCCGGACATTCTCGGCTCGTTCTACTCGGTTTCCTCGGACTTCGGCGCCCTTCTCGTGCAGTCCACGAGCCGGCTCCTCGTCGGCGCGCGCACCGTGACGGCCGCTCCCGGGGGCGTCGGCTCCTTCGGCCAGTTCACCGAGGCGGTGGACGTGTCCTCCGGCGCGACGCCCGGCTTCGCGCTCGCCTTCGGCGAGACGGGAAGGTTCATCGCCGTTCGGGAAGACGCGTCCGCGCGGACGAACCTCGTCCTCGTGAACACGGCGATGACTCCGTGCGCCGTCGAGTCCGAAGTGCGTGACGGAGGCGGCGATCTGTTGGGCAGCGCGAAAACGTTCACGGTCCCGCCGCACACGATGATTCAGAAAAACCGCCTCAAGGACACGTACGGGATCACCGTCGACGTGCTGGTCGCTTCTGTCCTGTTGAAGAACGTGACGACGAACTGCGCGGTCGTCGGGGTCGCATACGTGCTCGATGGGAATACGACGGCCGGCACGAACGACCCCTTCGCGATCCCGCTGCGCAAGTGACGGGCGGCGGTCCCCGTGTAAACTCGTTCGTTCGTGCAGACAGTCATCCTCGGAGCCGGTGGAATGCTCGGGCGGGCGCTCGGACGCGAGTTCCCGAATGCCGAGCGTTTTACTCGCGCGGCCCTCGACATCACGGACGCCGCCGCCGTCCGGGCGGCTCTCGGCCCTGACACGCGCGTCGTCCTGAACGCCGCCGCCGACACGCGCGTCGACGCCGCGGAAACCGATCCGCAGCATGTGCTCGTCAATGTCGTCGCGGTGGGAGCGCTCGCGGCGCTCTGCCGCCAACTCGACGCGACACTCGTGCATGTCTCGACCGACTACGTTTTCTCGGGTAAGGGGATACGGCCCTATCGCGAGGACGACCCCGTGGACCCGGTCAACGCCTACGGCCGCGCCAAGCTGATGGGAGAGCGGAAGGCTTTCGAGGAGGGCCGCGACGTGCTCATCGTGAGGACCTCCTGGGTCTTCGGTATGGGCGGCGTGAACGTCGTGGATACGATTCTGAAAAAAGTCGAGAGCGGGGCGCGCGATCTTTCGGTCGTGAACGACCAGATCGGGCGGCCCACATTCGCGGCCGACGTCGCGCGGGCGATCCGCCAGCTCGTCGAGAAGCGGGTCAGGGGGGTCGTGCACTTCGCGAACGNNTCGCTCGACCGGCGCGGCGCCCCCACTGGTCGGTCCTCGACACCGCACTGTATGAGCGCCTCACCGGCGTCGCGCCGCGTTCCTGGCGCGAAGCCCTCGGGGAATACCTCAACGACCGCCGCGCCGCCGCACCCGCGCGGCCCGCTCCATGAGGCTGACGAAGTCCGAGCTCGCGCGAAAGGCGCTGCACATCGGGATGGCTCTCTTCGCGCTGCTGCTTCCCTCGCTCACGTGGGGAGCGGCATTGGCGGCTGCGGGATTTGCCGTTCTCTTCAATGCATTCCTCTTGCCCCGGGTGACCCCGTATTTTCTGAGAAAGGAAGAGGGGGACAGGGGCTTTTCGGTCGGGATCACGCTCTACCCGCTCGTCGTGTTTGCCCTTCTTCTCCTTTTTCGCAGAAATCTCCCTGTCGCCGCCGCGGGATGGGGATACTTGGCGTTTGGAGATGGTTTTGCTTCGCTCGCGGGAATGGCAATTGGCGGACGGCGGCTTCCGTGGAACCCGGGGAAGACCTTTTCCGGCTTCCTCGCCTATGTCGTCTTTGGCTTTCTCGGAGCGTCCTGTCTCTATGGATTCGTCTCCTCCCGGGTTCCTTCTTCCTCCGAGCTGATCTGTCTCTTCGCCGCCGCTCTCGCGGGCGCGGTCGTGGAGAGCCTCCCCTCCGAGCTGGACGACAACGCCCTGCCTCCGCTCGTCGGAGCCGCGGTTCTCGCGTGTTTGCTCTTCACACGCGCAGGATGGTCGGACGTTCTCGAGCCGGGCGCGGTCCGCGGTGCGCTCGTCGCTCTCGGGATCAATGCCGCCGTCGGCGGGATCGCCCTCGCGCTCCGACTCGTCCGCCCCTCGGGCGCGCTGGCCGGCGCGGTGCTCGGAACCGTCATCCTCGCCTTCGGAGGTGCGTCGCTCTATCTCCTGCTTTGGGTTTTCTTCGGCGCCGGGACGCTCGCGACGCGCTTTGGCAAGGCGCGCAAGGAGGCGATGGGAAGGGCGGAAGAGAAGGGCGGACGGCGAGGTGCCACGAACGTCCTCGCGAACGTCTCCGTGGCGGCGTTCTGCGCGCTCGTGGCGGGCCTTGCCCCGCACGGTGACGGGTTTCGTCTCGCCGCCGCGGCCGCGCTCGCGACGGCCCTCATGGACACCGTGGGAACCGAAGTCGGCCAGACCATCACGTCGCCCACGGCCCTCCTGCCGGATCTCCGTCAGGTTCCGCCGGGCACGGATGGCGCCGTTTCCGTGGCAGGCACGCTCGCCGGTTTGGCGGCAGCCGCGCTCCTCGCCGCCGCGGGCGTCATGTCACTCCTTCTCACCCCCCGCGGCGCGGTCGCCGTCGTGCTTGCGGCTGCCCTCGGCACGGTCGTCGAGAGCCTCCTCGGCCGGTCGGGCGCGCCCTGGCGCGTCTCGAACGGCCATGTCCTGAATTTCATCAACACGCTGGCGGGCGCCGTCGCGGCGCCCGCGTTTCGCGCGATCCTCGGAGGCGCCGCGTGAACCCGCGCCTCGCGATACGCCTCTCCCGCCCGTTCACGCTGCTGCCGCCCCTCCTCGGCATTCTCTCGGGTGCCGTTTGCGCGTTCGGCAGCGTCCACAACCCGGATCCTGCGCGGCGCGTGACGCCGGAGCTTCTCGGAATCGTCGCGCTGGGTGCGTTTTGCGCGTCGCTCCTCAACGCGGCCTCGAACGTGCTNNACGTGGTGGATCGTCGTGCCCGCGCGGTCCGGACTCCTCGCGCGGGCGACCGCCCCCCTCGCCGATCACCAGTGCTTCCTTCTCTTCCTCGGCGGGCTTCTCGCGACGCTCGTCTACTCCGTCCCTGCGTTCGGGCGGACAAAGCGCCTCGGAATCTGGGCGAACGTGACCATCGCGATCCCTCGGGGGTGCCTTCTCAAGGTCGCGGGCTGGACGCTTGTCGCGTCGGCGTTCTCCGCGGAACCGTGGGCTATCGGGTCCGTCTTCGGCCTCTTCCTCCTCGGCGCGACCTCCACGAAGGACTTCTCCGACGCCGAGGGGGACCGCGCCGGGGGGTGCGAGACGCTTCCCGTGAAGTACGGAAACAGCAAGGCGGTCACGATCATCTCGCCCTTCTTCGTCCTGCCGTGGCTTCTCATGCCGGTGCTCGCCCGCACGCCAGACCCCGCGGCGCCCGTGCATCCTCTCCTGAGCGGGAACCCGGTCCTCCTCACGGCACTCGGCCTCCTTCTCGCATCCTGGGGCGTGTACACGGTCCACCTTCTGAGGAGGAATCCGGACGAGCTGGCGACGACGGAAAACCATCCGTCGTGGACCCATATGTACCTCATGCTCATGCTGGCGCAGCTCGGCTTCGCGGCGGCTTACCTTTTATGAAAGCGCCTTTTGTGAACGCGGCTCGCGAGCGTAGGATCCTGGGGCCGTGGCCGATCCCGCCTATTCCATCCCCTCCCCCGACCTGCCGGCCCTCACGATCCGATGGGAAGGTCTCGTCGTCGCCATCGACGCCATGACGCTGAACACGATCGCCCGCAAGGCCACGCGGAACGTGCCCGAGGTGCGGGAGATCCTCATCGAACCCGAAGACGGCCGGCTCGGCCTGACGGTCCGCGTCAAGAAGGGGATTCCCGTGGCGTTCCGCGGCCACATCGATTCTCTGCGCTTCAAGGACGGCTTCCTCGGGTTCACGATCGTCGACCTCCGGATCTTCGGGGTCGTGTCGATCCCGAACTGGGTCATCACGAAAATCGTCGAACACCAGCCCGAGGGGCGCGCGTTTTTCTACCCCGAGGAGCGCATCGTCGTCGTGAACCTCAACGGCATTCTGCCGCCGGAGCTCTCCGTGCAGGTGAAGGACGTCGTCTGCGAGAACGGGGAGATGCGCTTCATCTTCGGCCCCAGCCAGTACCGGCTGGACAAAGTCATCGCCGAGATGGGCCGCGACCCGTTCGAGGACGACTGATAAAGGCCGGGCGCCTCGCTCAGTCGATCCAGATCCTCACGCGCGCGTCGGGGGCGTTGATCTCCACGAGGTCGCCGCGCTCGGCGTGCCTGAGCTGCGCGACGAGCGCGTCGACGTCGAGATCGCGGTCGGCCGTCGACACGGCGTCTACGATGCGCCAGGGCAGCCGGAGAATGACAAGTTCTTCCGGGTGGTCCTTTTTCCGGACCTCCAGCGTCGCCTGATCGCCGTCCTTGCGGACGTGAATCTCGACGTCGTCGTGGACGCGCACGACGTCGGTGCCGTCCGGCTTGTCCTTCAGGTCCTGCACGATCGTGCGAATCTCGCTCGAGTCCACGGACTGGTCGAAATGGAGATCGAGCTCGCGTCGCACCTTCCCGAGGGAGGCGAAGCGCAGCGCCCCGGAGACGAACGCGTAGGGAACGGAGAGGGAGACGCTCGACGGGCCTCCATCGTTCTTCAGGTTCTCCACCTTCATTCTCAGGAAGCGCGGTCCGCGGATGCTCCCGCGAGTGTGTCCCGGCACGAGCGCCGAGTAGACGAGAAGGAAGAGAGCGAACAGGAACAGGGCATTGACGACGGATTGAAGCGCTCTTCCGACAGGCTGTTTCACGTGGGCCTCCGGCTCAGAGAGGGAAACGAGGGCGGGCCGAAAAAGGTTCCCGCCGCCCTCCGGCATGGACATTCCCCCGCGCCGATGCTAGCTTTTCAGCGAAGGGCGGGCCATGCCTCATTTCATTCACGACACGTGTATCGGTTGCGGGGTCTGCGAGATCAAGTGCCCGACGCACACGATCACGGGCGGCAAGAACGAGAAGTTCGTGATCCACCAGGAGCGGTGCATCGACTGCTCCGTGTGCGCGGTTTACTGCCCGGTCTCCTGCATCCAGGACCAGCACGGCGAGCTCGTGATGAAGGTCAAGCCGAGGGATATCCCGAAGGCGATCGTGGACCGCGAGCTCTGCACGGCGTGCGAGTTCTGCATCGACATCTGCCCGTTCGACTGCATCCATCTCGTGGCCGACCCGCTCGCCCCGAACCTCCATTACAAGGTGGCCGAGGTGGATGCGGCTCCGTGCGTGTCCTGCCGGCTCTGCGAGACGGTCTGCGACAAGGACGCCATCTACGTTCCGAACCCGGTCACGCAGGCGAAGCAGTACCTGCCGGTCCTCTGATCAATGGGTGAGGTGCCGCCCGAGCCCCCTTTCGAAGAATCTTCCTCTTCCTCCCCGACCCCGGCTGGCCGACTTCTCGTCCAGTTTTTCGTCATCCCGCTGTTCGTCGTCGGTGTGGCCGTCTTCGTTTTCTGGCTCTTCGGCGCCATCGCCGTCGACCGCAAGGACGCCGCTGAGCTTTTGAACGACGTGCGGACGGGGAGCCGGAACCAGCGCTGGCAGTCGGCCTTCGAGCTCACGAAAAAACTGCCCACGCTGACGGATCCGAGGGAGCGCGCGGCATTCTCCGCGGCCGCGCTCCGCGCGTTCGAGGGTGCCGAGAACGACGACCCCCGGGTGAAGCGCTACCTGACGCTCGTCCTCGGCCGCCTCGGAGACCCGAGCGCGGTTCCACTCCTCGAAAAGACGCTCGACGACAAAGACCCCGAAACGCGCCTCTACGCGCTGTGGGCGCTCGCCCTCATCGGGAATCCCTCCTCGGCGCCGCGTGTCCGGCCCCTCCTCGAGTCCGAAGACGCCGGAATCCGCAAGACCGCGGCTTTCGCCGTGGGGCGCATGGAGGACGGCGAGGCGGTACCGGGGCTCAAGAAGCTCCTCCTCGACTCCGTCACGGACGTTCGCTGGAACGCCGCCCTCGCCCTCGCGACGCTCGACGACCCCGCGGGGCGCGATGTTCTGCTCGGGATGTGCGACCGGGTACGGCTGCGCGAGACGCCCGGGCTCTCCGCGGAGCAGCAGGAAGACGCGCTCCTCAACGGCCTTCGGGGCCTCGTCCTCCTTCACGACCCTGCGGCGTCCGCGCTCGGCGGAAAAATGGCCGACGCGGACCCTTCGCTGCGGGTGAGGCGCGAGGCGAAGAAGATTCTCCTCGGGGCGAAGCCACCCGCCGTAACGCGGCCGGGAAACGCTCCTTGACGGAGCCCTGAATTTTTGAGACTTTGTCTCAGGTTTCTTCTCGAGGGGGCGGATGACGGAAACAGGTTCTACGGAGGTCTCAGTCGCGGGAGTCGCGGCCGGTGCCCCCACGCGTCGCAGTTTCCTGAGCTGGCTCGCGGTCGGCTGGCTCGCGTTCGCCGCCGGAATCGGCGCGTTCGTCACCACGACGGCGCGTTTCCTTTTTCCGAACGTCCTCTTCGAGCCTCCGTCGTCCTTCAAGGCGGGCTACCCGGCCGACTACCAGGTCGGCGAGGTGGACGAGCGTTGGAAGGAGAAGTACCAGATCTGGGTCGTGCGCAACACGGAGATGATTTACGCGCTCATCACCGTATGCACCCACCTCGGCTGCATCCCGAACTGGCTCGCCTCCCAGAACAAATTCAAGTGTCCGTGCCACGGCTCGGGCTACTACCGCTCGGGCATCAACTTCGAGGGCCCGACGCCGCGACCGCTCGAGCGCGCAGCCATCTCCATCTCGCCCGAAGACGGGCAGATCTTCATCGAAAAGGCGCGGAAGTTCCTCTACGAGAAAGGCCAGTGGACCGATCCGGCGGCCTTCATCAAGACGACGTAGGAGTAAGGATTGAGAGACCGAGAGATTTCTTTTGAAAGTGAAAGAGGGGCGCCCGGCGCGAGAAGGGTTCTGGCATGAGCCTCGAGCGCCACTGGAAGAAGATCCAGCAGCAGGTCGTCGAGACGCAGGTCTGGAAATCCATCTTCCGCGTCGGCATCCCGAACACGAACCGCAAGCGCGTGCTCGCGATGCTCGGGAACGTCGTCCTCCACCTGCACCCGGTCAAGACGCGGAAGTCCGGCGTGAAGATGCGTTACACGTGGTGCGCCGGCGGAATGACCTTCTTCCTGTTTCTCACCCTCACGTTCACGGGCCTTCTCCTCATGTTCTATTACCGGCCGACGATCGAGTACGCGTACGGCGACATGCTCGACCTGCGCGAGCAGGTGCCTTTCGGCATCATGCGCGAGATGCACCGCTGGGGCGCGCACGCGATGGTCATCTCCGTGTGGATCCACATGTTCCGCGTGTTCATGACCGGCTCCTACAAGCCGCCTCGCGAGTTCAACTGGAACGTCGGCGTCGTCCTGCTCGTCCTCACGCTGCTCCTGTCCTTCACGGGCTATCTCCTCCCGTGGGACCAGCTCGCGATCTGGGCCATCACGGTCGGCTCGAACATGGCTCGCGCGACGCCCCTCGCGGGCAACGAAGGTCCGTTCTCGGCGCAGATCGCGGTGAACGGCGTGAACCTCGTGACGGCCGGCAGCGACGCGCGCTTCGGCCTGCTCGGCGGTCGCATCGTCGGCGCGAACGCGCTCCTGCGTTTCTACGTCCTGCACTGTGTCTTCATCCCGCTCATCGCCGCCTTCCTCATGGCCGTCCACTTCTGGCGGGTCAGGAAAGACGGAGGGATCAGTGGACCTCTTTAGCGTCTGCGAGACGTTGGGGGGTCCGGGGGGCGTGCGAAGCCAAGCCCCCCGGCGAGCGATCAGCGGGCCGCTATGACCGCGCTGAAGGACCTCATCAACTGGCTCGCGTCGCCCGCGATCGCGGTGACGCTTTCGATGATCGGGCTCGTCGGCGCGATGTTCGTCAAGCCGCTCTGGACGAAAAAGGGCGGGCTCGTGCTTTTCGCGACGCTCGCGGGCGGCTTCGCGTTCAGCTTCACGGACCCGAACTTCCGCATCGTCGCGACAATGCCCGACAACGTCCCGATCCTCGGGATGCTCTTCCTCGTGGGCTTTTTCTTCTGGTACGCGATGTACCAGGCGCATCTGAACGACGCGCGCCTCGCGGCGGGTCAGCCGCCCCTCGAGAAGGAAGACAGCGACAAGAAGGTCTTCTCGTGGCCCGACCTCGTCTACGTCGAGCTCGTCTCGCTGATCATCTGCTCGATCGTCCTCGTCGTCTGGTCGATCGTCCTCAAGGCGCCGCTCGAGGAGCCGGCGAATCCGGGCGCGGCCCCGAACCCGGCGAAGGCGCCCTGGTATTTCCTCGGACTCCAGGAACTGCTCGTCTATTTCGATCCATGGATGGCCGGCGTCGTTCTGCCGACGCTCATCATCGTGGGCCTCATGGCGATCCCCTACATCGACACGAACCCGCGCGGGAACGGCTATTTCTCGTTCCGCGAGAGGAAGTGGGAGATCGTCATGTTCTGCTTCGGGTTCATCATCCTGTGGGTCGTGCTCATCATCCTCGGGACGTTTTTGCGCGGCCCGAACTGGAACTTTTTCGGTCCGTACGAATACTGGGATCCGAACAAGCTCGTTCCGCTCAACAACGTGAGCGTCTCGGAGATCTTCTGGGTGAAGTGGCTGAAGACGGCGCTCCCGACGTTCTGGTTGAAGCGCGAGCTGCCGGGCATCCTCCTCATCCTCTTCTATCTCGGCGCGCTTCCGGGCCTTCTTTCGAAGACGCTCTTCAGGCGCTTCTACGAAAAGATGGGAACGGTGCGTTTTTTCGTGGGCGTGAACCTGTTTCTCATCATGCTCGCGGTGCCCATCAAGATGTACCTGAGGTGGATCTTCAACCTCAAGTACATCGTCAACATCCAAGAGTTTTCTTTCAATATTTGAATCGCATGGAATACATGCTCGGCAACCTCTCGCATGGCTAAAGCTCCGCCGCCCGAACCGATCGATCACCACTACGACATCAAGCGGCTGACGAAAGTCTTCGCGATCACGTCGATCCTCGTGCTGCCGGTGTTCGCGTGGATGACGTGGCAGGACTACGGGCGCGACTGGAAGGCCTGGCAGAAGAAGTTCGTCGAGAACGACCGCAGGAGGACGCGCGCGGCGCTCCGCACGGCCGCCGAGAAGATCGACCCCGAGGCGGAAGAGAAGTACCTCGAGCAGAGGCGCGAGGGCGCACGCGAGCTGCGCCACAACCGCTCGGCGGTCTCCGAGGCGGAAGACGAGGCGAAGAAGACCGAAGGTGCGTGGTACGAGGCCGACCAGGACTTCCGCTTCAAGAAGGCCGAGATGGACACGGCGCGGTACGACTTCGAGACCCGCCAAAAGGAGAGCCCTAAGTCCGCAGGCGCGGCGTCGGCGCGGAAGGACTACGAGCGCCTGAAGGCGTCCTACGAGGCAAGCACCATCGTCGAGCAGGCCGCGCGCGCGCGTTGGGACGAGGCGAAGGCCTCTCTGGCGGCCCTTCAAAAGACGAAGAAGGACGCGGAGGAGGCGCTCGCGAAGCTGGACGCGGACTACGACCGGTTCCAGGCGAAGCTCGGGACCTTGCGCCAGAGCGACGCTTTCTACTTCGTGCGAAACGCGCCGATTGCGGACATGCTCGCTCCGTCCCTCAAGATCCAGCAGGTCCAGCTCGACGGCCTCTACAACGACGTGAACTTCCTCAGAAGCCAGCGCGTGGACCGCTGCGTGACGTGCCACCTCGCGGCCGAGACCCGGGGTTTCGAGGACAGGGAGAAATACCCGCAGTCCGTTCTTCGTACGCATCCCCGCCTCGACCTTTTCGTCGACTCGAACTCGCCGCATCCGTACGCGACGTTCGGGTGCACGTCGTGTCACGGCGGACGCGATCGCGCGACGGACTTCACGCGCGCCGGCCACATGCCGAACGACTACGGTCGCTATGAGCACCTCGCCGCGCAGCTCGAGGAAGGGCACGACGACAAGGGCCTTCCCACCGACGACGACGAGGTGAAGGAGGCGATGGACGAGACGCAGACGGGACGCTGGATCAAGGACTACGAGTGGGAGGTCGACAAGTACAACGACCTTCCGATGTACCCGATGAAGGCCGTGGAGGCGGGCTGCTTCCGCTGTCACAGGAGCGACGCGAGCCACCCGAAAGCCGCGAAGCTCGACCAGGGCCGCAAGCTCGTCGAGCAGCTCGGCTGCTGGAGCTGCCACAAGATGAAGGGCCTCGAGGACCTGCCGCGCGTCGGGCCGAATCTCACCCGGGTCGCGTCCAAGACGACGCCCGAGTGGACGGAGCGTTGGCTCGTGAACCCACGCGCGTTTCGCAACAACACGAAGATGCCGCGCTTTTTCTACCTCGAGAACTTCGAGGGAGAGTCCGGGCACCGGCTCACGGACACGATGATCGCCGGCGTCACGGCCTATCTTTTCGAGAAGTCGGGAAAGGCGTCGTGGCCCGCGGTCGGGGTCGGTGACGCCATGCGCGGCAAGCTGCTCTTCGAGAACGTGGGCTGCCAGGGCTGCCACATCTCCGAGGTGGGCGCCGAGCGTCATGTGATGGACGGCTGGCGCCAGCACGGCCCGAACCTGATCGGTCTCTCTCAAAAGGTGACGCCGGAGTGGCTTGGGGCCTGGCTGAAGAACCCGAAGGGCTACAACTCCGAGACACGGATGCCGAACCTGCGCCTTTCGGACGGCGAGATCGCCGACCTCGTCGCGTACCTCATGAGCCGGCCGGCCCAGCCCGAGTTCGCGCGCAGCCGCGCGCCGAAGGCGGACGAGAAGGAGCGCGACGCGCTCGTCACCGACTACCTCACGCAGACGAAGTCCGTCGTGGAGGCGAAGGCCGACGTCGCGAGGATGTCGCCTCGTGAGAAGGATCTTTTCGTGGGAGAGAAGATCATCGGCCATTACGGTTGCTACTCCTGCCATGCGATTCCGGGATTCGAGAACGCCAAGCCGATCGGCGTCGAATTATCCGAGTGGGGCAACAAGCCGGTCCATCTCCTCGACTTCGGGTTCGTACACGTGCCCCACACGCGCGCCGACTGGCTTGCGCAAAAGGCGGGGCAGCCGCGTTCCTACGACCGCGAGAAGGTGAAGACGTTTCAGGAGAAGCTGCGCATGCCGCAGTTCTCCCTCTCGTCCGCGGAGATCGAGGCCGTCCAGACGGCCATCCTCGGGATGCAAAAGGAGGACATGGCCGATACGCTGAAGGTGAAGGCCGCCGGCGCGCGCGGCGCGATCCAGGCGGGGCGGCGCATCGTGAAAGACTTCAACTGCCAGGGCTGCCACATCCTCGAGGACAAGGGCGGACAGATTCGCGAGGCGATGACCGCGAGCAAGATCGACCTCGCGCTCGCGCCGCCCGTCATTCGCGGCGAGGGCGCCAAGGTGCAAAGCGACTGGCTCTTCGCGTTCCTCAACGCTCCGCGCTCGGGCCAGATCCGTCCGTGGTTGAAGGTCCGCATGCCGACCTTCGAGTTCAACCCGGATCAGCTCAACGGCCTCACGTCGTATTTCGCAGCTCTCGACAAGGCGCGCTATCCGTTCGAGAACCGCGTCGAGACGCTCGACCCACGCTCGCGCGCGGTCGGGGCAAAGACATTCGACGCGCTCAAGTGCGCCCAGTGCCATCCCACCTCGCAGGACGCCTTTGCGCTCGCGCTCCGGGCAGGCAAGACGCCGGCGGACCTCGCGCCCATTCTCGCGGCGGCGCACACGCGCCTGCGCTACGAGTGGATCGCGGACTGGATCAAGCGGCCCGAGGAGTGGATGCCGGGTACGCGCATGCCCACGAACTTCCCGAAGATGGACGAGGGGCCCGGCAAGCCCGGCAGGCGCATCTCGCCTCTCGCGCCCGCGCTCGACGCGCCCGCGTTTGCGGGCCTGAAGAAAGACCTCGTTGGGATCTGGGGGTCCGAGGCGGAAGCGAAGGCCTACATCGGCGATCCCGACCGCGTCACGAAAGCCCTTCGCGACCACGTCTGGTCGCTCGGCAACGAATTCCTGACGGCGCCGCAAGCGCCGAAGGCGCCGAACAAGACGAAAGCGCCCGCGGTCGTCGCGGCGAACTAGGGCGAAGGCTGCCCCGTGCACTTTCGGGTTGCGTTCGTTCTTGCCGCACTGGTGGTTTTTTCTTTGCGAGCCGAACCGGCAGCAGGCGGCGCGCCATCAGCGCCCTCAAGCGGGATCTTTGGCAAAGTGACTCTCTCGGGCCCCGTCCCGAAGCTCGCGGCGCGTCCCGTGAACGCGGACGTCGCGATCTGCGGCAAGGCCGACCGGCCCTCGCCGTCGCTCGTCCTCGCGAAGGACAAGGGCCTCGCGAACGCCGTCGTGTGGCTCGAGGGCGCGAAGGGCGGAGCGCTTCCGAAGGGGCCGTTCAGCCTCGACCAGAAGAGCTGTCTGTTCACGCCTTACGTGCAGGTCGTGTCCAAGGGCGCGCCTGTGGTCGTCCGGAACTCCGACGCCGTCCTCCACAACGTCCATGCGACGACCGTGGCTGCCGCGCAGATCTTCAATCGGGCGATCCCGATCAAAGGGCAGACCTTCACCGAGACGTTCTCCGAGCCGGGCGTCGTGCGCTTGAAGTGCGACGTCCACACCTGGATGACGGCGTGGCTCTTCGTCGCGGACACTCCCTACGCGGCCGTCACCGACGCGGAGGGCCGCTTCTCATTCCCAGGCGTCCCACCCGGCACCTACCGCCTCAAGACGTGGCACGAGCTCTTCGGGGAGAAGTCGCAGCCCGTGACGGTCCCGGCGTCAGGCGCCGCGAAGGCGGACGTCACGCTCTCTCTCCTGGACGCGTCAAACTGAGGATCTCTACGGGGTCAGGGTCGCGTCGCCTGCGACGCGCGGCTGAACTCGGCCGCGAACGCGCGGAGCTTCGGCTTGCTCCAGTCGGCCGCACCCACGACCTGCTGGACGATCTCGCCCGAGGGCGCGATGAACCACGTCTCGGGAAACTTGTCGGTTCCGTAGAGGTGGGCGGTCGCGCCTCCGGGGTCCAGCGCGACCGGCAGGCCCGCAATTCCGCGCTCCTTGAGCCAGGCGTCCACGACTTTCCAGTCCTCGTCCACCGAGACCGCGAGGAACTCGACGTTCGCGTCGCCCTTCGTGTCCTTCACGAACTTTACGAGCTCGGGCATCTCCTCGCGGCAGGGCCCGCACCACGTGGCCCAGAAGTGGAGGATCAACCCCTTGCCGGTCTTCGACGCGAGGTCGCGCCGCGCGCCGTCACGCGCAAGGACGACGCGAGGCGCCGCGGGAGCTCCCGCCTTCGGCGATGCGGCGGCCGGAGCGGGCGCCGGCATGGCCGGCGGGAGGAGCGCGTCCTTCGCAAGGAAGGCGAGGGCCGCGGCGGCGAGAGTCAAGACCCCGAGGACGACGGGGAGACGCCGGGAATCGCTCACGCGCGAACGGCGGGCAGCGTCATCGGGAGGCCGAGGATACCGAGACGCGAGAGCGACCAGTCGTAGGCGATCGGATCGGCTGGCGAGATGCGCCGGAGCCAGGCGGTCGCCTCGCGCGACGCGGCCAGATCGGCGGCCTTGCGGCGCGTGAGGCCGATGCGGCGGGCGATGCGGTGCACGTGGACGTCCATGGGGAGAAGGAGGCGCGCGGGAGTGAAGCGCCCGCCCGTCCAGAGGCCGAGGTCGAAGCCCTCCGTCCGGATCATCCAGCGCAGGAAGAGGTGCGAGCGCTTGCAGGCCGAGCCGCTTTCGGGCGAAGGCAGGAGGAATCTCAGTCCACGCGAGGGAGCGGCGGAGCGAAGGGATAGGGCGTGAAGATTTCTATGAAAGGAAGAAAGGGCGGCGGCGTAGTCGCCATCCTCTTCTACGTCCCCCTTCGCGAACAGGGCGCCGAGCGAGCCGTGCGCGTGCCGCGCCCTCTTCACCATTCGAAGAAACTCTTCGACGTCCTCGCCCGTCACCCACCGGTGGACGAAGGGTGCGAGCCCCGCGAGTGGCCGCTCGTCCCACACGTCGAGAAATCCCGCCGGCGATGGCCCGAGCACGGCGAGAACGCGCGAGACCGAAGCTTGGATTGACGCGACGCGGCCGAAGGCGAGGGAGGCGGCCAGGAAGGCCACGACCTCGCGATCCGCCGGATCCGCGTAGCGATGGGCGAAGACGAGCGGATCGGAGTCGAGCCGCCGGGAGCGCCACTCGCGCCTCAGAGCCTCGAGGCGTTCACCGAGAAGGGCGAGATCGAGGGGGCTGCCCGCGCGCCGTCTCATGCCTCCTACGCTAGCATCCCTGGAGTGAGCCCACGAAGCCCGAAGAAGGAGGCTCCTCCTCCGCCCGAAAGGAAGCCTGACTCCCGCCGCACGATCCTCGTGGGCGTCTACGGGCGCGAGATCCCGAGGGAGATGGCCGAGGACCAGCTCGACGAGCTCGAGCGCCTCGTGGAAACGGCGGGCGGACAGGTCGTCGCGCGCGCTCTTCAAGAACGCCGCGGGCCCGACCCTGCGACATACGTCGGCTCGGGCAAGGTGGAAGAGATCGCGGAGGCGGCGCGCGCCCAGGGCGTCGGCTGGACCGTCTTCGACGACGAGCTCACGCCCACGCAGGCGCGGAACCTCGAGAAGGAGCTTCCGACGCAGGTTCTCGACCGCGCGGGGGTCATCCTGCGCATCTTCGCGGCCCGCGCGCGTTCACGCGAAGCCATGACGCAGGTGGAGCTCGCGCGGCTGCAGTACGAGCTCCCGCGTCTCGCCGGGCCGTCCCAGGGCCTCGCCCAACAGCGCGGCGGCGGCGCGTTCCGCGGCGGCGCGGGCGAACGGAAGATCGAGCTGGACCGACGGCGCGTGCGGACGCGCATTGCGAGGCTCAAGGAGGAGCTCGGGCGGATCGAGACGCAGCGCGACGTGCGACGGAAGGGGCTCAAGCGCGTCGCGACGGTCTCCCTCGTGGGATACACGAACGCGGGGAAGACGACGCTCTTCAACCGGCTCACCGCTTCGACGGAATTCGCCGAGGACCGCCTGTTCGCCACGCTCGACCCGCGGCACGCGCGGCTGCACGGCGTGGGCGGGCGCGCGATCGTCCTCACCGACACCGTCGGCTTCCTGCGCAAGCTCCCGCACACGCTCGTGGCGTCGTTCAAGTCGACGCTCGCCGAGGTGAAGGACGCGGACCTTCTCGTCCACGTCGTGGACGCGTCGTCCGCGCAGGCGGCCGAGCAGCGCGCCGTCGCCGAGGAGGTGATCGCGGGTTTCGGCGTGGAGAAACGCCGCATCCTCCTCGCCTACAACAAGACCGACCGCCCGCACCTGGGCGCGCTCGCGGCGGATGGGATCCCGATCTCGGCGGCCACCGGGGAGGGCCTTCCCCTGCTTCGGGAGGCGATCGTCGACCGGCTGAAGGCTCTCGGGGCGCGGATGCCCTTCTACGGTCCGCCTTCGTAATACCATCCGGAGAGTCTGGGAGGGAGCGACATGAGCAGACCCGTCGAGTATCGCCGCCGCGGACAGGCCGTCTGGCTGGACAGCATCTCCGCGAAGATGATCCATTCGGGGCGGCTGTCATCGCTGATCGACGCCGGCTCGATTTACGGCGTGACGTCGAACCCCACGATCTTCGGCCAGGCCGTCGTGAAGAACGAGGGCGATTACAACGCCGGCATCGAGCACCTCGCACGCGAGGGAGAAGGCGCCTTCGCGATTTACGACGGGCTCACCCGCAAGGACATCGCCGAGGGCGCGGACGCCTTCCGGGCGCAGCACGACAAGAACCCCGTCGACGGGTGGATCTCGCTCGAGGTCCTGCCCGCGCTCGCGAGCGACACCGCAAAGACGGTGGCCGAGGCGAGGCGGCTCTCTTCGGCGCTCTCCCGCCCGAACGTCTTCATCAAGGTGCCCGCGACGCCCGCCGGCATTCCCGCGATCCGCCGTCTGATCGGCGAAGGGATCTCGATCAACGTGACGCTGATGTTCAACCGCAAGCACTACCGCGACGTGGCGATCGCCTACATCGACGGCCTCTCGGACTTCGCGGCGAAGGGCGGGGACCTGTCCCGCGTCCACTCGGTCGCGTCGTTTTTCGTCTCGCGCGTCGATACGCTCGTCGACAAGCTTCTCGATGAAAAGGCCGCAAATGCCCCCGGGCGGGAGAAGTCTCGCCTCGAGAGTCTTCGCGGAAAGGCGGGTCTCGCGAACTCCAAGGTCGTTTACGAGGATTTTCTTTCGACCTTCAGCGCCGCGCCGTTCGCAGCGCTCCGCGCGAAGGGCGCACGCGTCCAGCGGCCGCTCTGGGCGTCCACGGGAACGAAAAACCCGGCCTACTCCGACCTCCTCTACGTCGAGAACCTCGTCGGGGCCGACACCGTGAATACGATGCCCGAGAAGACGCTCGAGGCGCTGCTCGATCACGGCAAGACGCCGGGCGACACCGTTCGCGAGGGCGTGGCCGAGGCGCGGCGGACGCTCGACGACCTCGGTGCCCTCGGGATCGACGTCGAGGCCGTGGGGGAGCAGCTCCAGAAAGACGGCGTCGTCCTGTTCGCGAAATCCTACGACGAGCTTCTCGCGACGATCGAGGCGCGCCGCGCCGAGGTCGTGAAGACGTCCCGGGGCGTGAACGCGTGATCCTCGGGACCTTCGAGGCCGGGGAGCTCACGGGCGCAGAGGTCGCGACGCTCGCCGCGCTNNTCCTGCTCGTCCTGTGGGGCTTCGGGAACTGCGACCCGAGGAATCCCTTCAAGGAGGACCGCGACCGCGTCGTCATCAGCCACGGGCACATCTCTCCCGGCTCGTACGCCGCGCTGGCCCGGCTCGGGTACTTCGACCCGTCACTGCCGCTCCTGGGTTTTCGCCGCGGCGGCTCGCCCTTCGAAGGTCACGTGGAGCGCGACGTGCCGGGGATCGACTGGGGCACGGGCAATCTCGGCCAGGGGTTCTCGGCCGCCGTGGGATTCGCGCTTGCCGCGAAGATCAAGGGGAATGGCGCGCGCGTGTTCTGCGGAATGGGAGACGGCGAGCAGCAGAAGGGCCAGCCCTCGGAGGCGCGCCGCTTCGCCGCGCGCTACGGCCTGGCGAACCTCGTGGTCGCCCTGGACTGGAACCGCGAGCAGCTCTCCGGAAGCAACGCGGACATCATGCCGCAGAACATCGTGGCCGACTGGGAGGCGGACGGCTGGGGCGTGATCGAGGTGGACGGCCACGACGTGCGTGCCGTTTATCGCGCGGTCCGCGCGGCACTCCATGCCCCCGTTCCCACGCTCGTCGCCTGCCACACCGTCATGTCGAAGGGCGTCCCTTTCATGGAGAAGGACGGCTTCAAGTGGCACGGGGCGGCGCTGCCGGCCGACAAGTGCCGCGAGGCTCTCGCCATTCTGGGCGTGCCCGACGATCTCGACCATTGGATCGCGGAGAGGAAGAAGGCCCCGCCCGACTGGCGCCGCGTCCTGCCCCATCGCCCGGACGAGACGGTCGTCCTTCCGGAAGGGTGCACGCCGCGGAGCTACGCCTCCGACGTGAAGACCGACAACCGGAGCGCCTTCGGCACCGCGCTTGCCGACCTCGGGGCGATTGCGTCGTCGGCGAGGCCCGGCGGCGTCCCGATGGCCGTTCTCGATTGCGATCTTTCGATCTCGACCAAGACCGACAAGTTCCAGGAGACGCATCCGAAGAGCTTCTTCCAGGGGGGAATCGCCGAGCACAACGCGGCCGTCATCACGGGCGCGCTGTCCGTCGCCGGCGTCGCCGCGTGGTGGGGTGAGTTCGCCATGTTCGGCGTGGCCGAGGCCTACAACCAGCAGCGCCTCAACGACATCAACGGGACCAACGTGAAGCTCGCCGTGACGCACTCGGGCATCGACGTGGGCGAAGACGGCAAGACCCATCACTCCATCGACACCTTCGGCCTCCTGAACTCCACGTTCGGCTGGAAAGTCTTCACGCCGGCCGACCCGAACCAGACCGACCGCATCACGCGGTGGATCGCGACGCACCGCGGGAATCACGCGCTCGTCATGGGGCGCTCGAAGTTCCCCGTCGCCGTGAAGGAGGATGGGACGCCGTTCTTCGCGGGCGACTACGTCTTCGACCCCACGAAGGCCGACCGGCTGCGCGAAGGGACCGGTGTGTCTCTCGTGTGCGCGGGCAACATGCTGCCGTACGCGATGGATGCGTGGAACGCTCTTGCGAAGAGTGGGACGCGCGTCGACCTCGTGTCCGTGGCCGCGTGGACCGATCTCTCGGATGCGGATCTCGCGCACATCGCGCGGCACGGCAACGTCGTCACCGTCGAGGACCACAACCCGAAGACGGGTCTCGGAACGTGGATCCAGGCGCGGCTCAACGATCTCGGCCTCTCTGCCCGCGTGAGGAAGCTGGGCGTCACCTTTTACTCGTCGTCGGGGCCCGCGAAGGAGCTGTACGCGCTCATGGGCCTCGACGGACCCGCCATCGAGAAGGCCGCCCGCCAGGCTCTGGCGGCAGCGAGCTGACGCGGAGGGGACAAGATGAGCAGCGCGATCCTCACCGATCCCGCGACGATCGTCATCTTCGGAGGCTCGGGCGACCTCAGCAAGCGGAAGCTCGTGCCCGCTCTCTTCGAGCTGCACCGGGAAAAACAGCTGTCTCCTGCGACCGCCATCGTCGGATACGCCCGCACGGGTGAGTCGGACGAAACGTACCGCGCCGAGATGAAGTCCGCCATCGCCGGGTTCGCGCGCACGAAGCCGGTCGACGAGGCGGATTGGAATTCGTTCGCGTCCCGACTCTTCTTTTTCCGGGGCGACCTGAACATCCCGAAGAACTACGCCGACCTCAAGGTGCGGGTCGAGGCGATCGAAAAGGAGCGCGCCCTTCCGGGCAACCGCCTCTTCTATCTCGCGATCCCGCCGTCGGCGATCGGTGGCGTCGTGAACAACCTCGGCCAGTCGGGCTTCGTCTACCGTGTGGACGGAGGTCCTTGGTCGCGGCTCATCGTGGAGAAACCTTTCGGGCGCGACCTCGAGACGGCGCGCGCGCTGAACGAGGAGCTTTCGCACGTCTTCCGCGAGCGGCAGATCTTCCGCATCGACCACTATCTCGGCAAGGAAACCACGCAGAACATCCTCGTCCTCAGGCTCGGCAACGGCATTTTCGAGCCGCTCTGGAACCGCCGCTACGTCGACCACGTACAGATCACGGTGGCCGAGTCGATCGGCATCGAGAACCGCGGGAAGTTCTACGAGGAGATCCTGCGCGACAGCGCGCGCGGCCAGTACGGCCCGGGCGCGGTGGACGGGCAGGCGGTCGTCGGCTACCGGCAGGAGAAGGACGTCAACGCGATGTCGCTCCGCGAGACGTACGCGGCCTGGAAGGTGCAGATCGAGAACTGGCGATGGGCGGGCGTGCCGTTCTACCTGCGCGCCGGCAAGCGGCTCGCGAAGCGCGTCACGGAAATCGCGATTCAGTTCAAGACGCCGCCCATCGCGCTGTTCCGAACCGTCAGGGTCCTGCGGCAGGAACCGAACGCCCTCGTCCTGCGCATCCAGCCCGACGAGGGCATCGCACTGAAGTTCGGCGCGAAGGTGCCGGGGCCCGTCACGAAAGTGGACCCCGTCACGATGGACTTCCGCTATCGCGAGTTCTTCGGCGCGTCGCAGCCCGAGGCCTACGAACGGCTTCTCATGGATGCGATCCATGGCGACTCCACGCTCTTCGCCCGGCGCGACGAGGTCGAGGCCGCGTGGGAGCACGTGACGCCGGTGCTCGACGCGTGGCGTGACAACCCGCCGCTCGACCACCCGAACTACGAGGCGGGCACGTGGGGTCCGGACGCGTCCGTCGCGCTCCTCGCGAGGGACGGGAGGCGCTGGCGGAGGCCGTGAGGGACGTTCTCGCGTTCGCCACCGCGGACGACGTCGCGGACGCGGCGGCGTTTCTTTTCGTGAACCTCGCGGCCCAGGGAGTCCGCGACCGTGGGGCATTCTACGTGGCGCTCGCAGGCGGTACGACGCCCCTTTCCTGCTACCGGCTCCTTTCGGCGCCGCTGATTTCCTCGCGCGTGGACTGGGAGAAGACGCACGTCTTCTTCGGGGACGAACGGTGCGCGCCGGAAGGCCATCCCGACCGCAACGACGAGGCCGCGGCGGCCGCGCTTCTCCGCCACGTTCCGATTCCTGCCAGGAACGTTCACCGCGTCCCGGTCGCCGAGCGGGATGCCGCGGAGCGCTATGAGTCCGACATCCGAGGTGCGTTTTCGATCTTCTCTCCCTCCTCCGCGAAGGGAATCCCCCGTTTCGATCTCGTGTTCCTCGGCATGGGTCCGGACGGTCACACGGCCTCGCTCTTCCCCGGACATGCCTCTCTCGAAGAAAAACAACGGCTCGTCCTGCACATCGACGACTCGCCAAAGCCGCCTCCTCGGCGCGTGACGTTCACGCTTCCTCTCCTGAACGCGGCGCGGCACGTGGCGCTCCTCGTCACGGGGAAGGACAAGGCGGCCGCGCTGGCCCGCGTCCTCGTGGACGACATGGCCCTGCCGGCCGCGCGCGTGCGCCCTCCGGCAGGCACGCTGACGATTCTTGCGGATGCCGCAGCGGTTTCCGATTCGAGAAACCCACCGGCCGCGGGAACCTCCCGATGATCCTCGCGGGCGACGTCGGCGGCACGAACGTCCGCCTCGCCCTCTTCGAAGTCGAACGTGGAAAGCTCGTGCGGAAGGACGAGAAGACGTTCCGGAGTCGCGACGTTTCGGGGCTCGAGCAGCCCGTCGAGGAGTTCCTCGCGGGGCGCCGGGTGGCCGCCTCGGGGATCGGCGTCGCCGGGCCCGTGCGCAACGGACGCTGCGAGGCCACGAACCTGCCCTGGGTCGTGGACGCGGCCGTCCTCGCGAAGAGTCTCGCGCTTCCGCGCGTGGCGCTCGTGAACGACCTGTTCGCGAACGCGCTCGGTCTCGGGGAGCTCGGGCCCGCCGATTTCGCCGTCGTGAACGCGGGCATTGAAGACCCCGAGGGCAACGCAGCTCTCATCTCCGCAGGCACCGGGCTCGGCGAGGCCTATCTCGTGAGGGTGAGCGGCCGGTTCGTGCCGCAGGCTTCCGAGGGCGGACACGCCTCGTTCGCGCCGCGCAATCCCTTCGAGATCGACCTCCTCGGGTACCTTCAACGCACCTACAGCCATGTCTCCTTCGAGCGCGTTCTCTCGGGACCCGGCCTCGCCGCGCTCTACGCGTTCGAGCGCGGGGGCTCGGACGAGAGGGAACCCGCGTGGCTCTCGGAGGAGATCGCGGCCTCTGGCGATGCGTCCCCTGCCGTCACGGCGGCGGCGCTCGCGGGGAAAGACGCCGTCGCGGCGCGCGTGCTCGAGCACTTCGTCGCGATTTATGGCGGCGAAGCCGGGAATCTCGCGCTCAAAGTCCTCGCGACGGGCGGCGTCTTCGTGGGCGGCGGGATCGCGCCGAAGATCCTGCCGAAGCTTCTCGACGGGACGTTCTTCGGAGCCTTCTGCGACAAGGGGCGCTTCGCGGCGCTCCTCGCGAAGATCCCGGTACGAGTCGTGACGAACGACCTCTGCGCGCTCCTCGGCGCCGCGCGCGCGGGAGCGGAGGCGGCCCCGGATCCCCAGAGGAGGAGAGATGGCTAAGATCGGTACTCGTCTCCACCGGTTTCTGTTCGAGACCGAGCGGCAGATCCCGCAGGCGACGGGCGAGCTGTCGACCCTGCTTTCGCAGCTCGCGTTCGCGGGCAAGCGCATCAGCCGCATCCTCTCCTCGGCCGGCCTCACGGACGATCTCGGTGCCTCAGGAGCGGTCAACGTCCAGGGCGAACAACAGCAGAAGCTGGACGCGCTCGCGAACGAGATCTTCCTCGAGGCGTTCGCCTACGGACAGCTCGTTCCGACGGTCGTGACCGAGGAGATGGACCTTCCGGCGCACCTCCCCGAGAATGTCGCGTCGGGGAAGTACATCGTGTTCCTCGACCCGCTGGACGGCTCGTCCAACCTGGACGTGAACGCCAACGTGGGTTCGATCTTCTCGGTGAGGCGGTTGTCGGGGCGGGGCGCGGTCACGACGGAGGCAGACCTCCTTTCGCGCATCTCCCTCGAGCAGGTCGTCGCCGGGTATTTCCTCTACGGCCCGTCCACGACGCTCGTTTACACCGAAGGGCGCACGGTGCACGGGTTCACGCTCGACCCTGTCATCGGCGAGTTCCTTCTCTCGCACGCCGAGATCCGCATTCCCGACCACGGGCCGTACTACGGCGCGAACGAAGGCACCGTCCTCGACTGGGAGCGTGGCCCACGCCTGTTCCTCGAGTGGGTGCGCCAGAACGACCCCGCGACGGGGCGTCCCTACTCGACGCGTTACTCCGGAGCGCTCGTCTCGGACTTCCACCGCATCATCCTCAAAGGCGGGATCTATCTCTACCCGTCCACGGGAAAGAGCCCCAAAGGCAAGATCCGCCTGATGTACGAAGCAGCCCCTCTCGCGCTCGTCGCCGAGGCGGCGGGGGGCGCAGCCAGCGACGGCAGACGGCGCATCCTCGAGATTCGTCCCACCGCGAACCACGAGAGGACACCGATCTACCTGGGCTCGAAGGGCGACGTGGAACGGCTCGAGGCCTGCATGACTTCCGTGACGCCGCGGTAGACTGCGCCGCCCGGAAAGACCCATGAAAGAAAGAGAGAGTTCGATGCGTATCTCGAAGATTCTCCTGGCGTGCTCCTTTGCCGCCGCCCTCGCGCTCCCCGCGCGCGCCGACGATAAGCCCGCACCGGCAACGCCCGCTGTAGCCGCGGGAAAGAAGGAGTCGCGAATGAAGACGACGCCCTCGGGTCTCCAGTACGAGGATACGAAGGAAGGCACCGGCGCCTCGCCGAAAACCGGCCAGACATGCGTCATGCACTACACGGGCTGGCTCTGGGAGAATAGCGCGAAGGGCAAGAAGTTCGACAGCTCGGTGGATCGCGGGCAGCCGTTCGAGTTCCAGATCGGTCGCGGCATGGTCATCAAAGGGTGGGACGAGGGCGTCGCGACGATGAAGATCGGTGGCAAGCGCACGCTCCTGATTCCGGCCTCGCTCGGCTACGGCGCGCGCGGCGCTGGCGGCGTCATCCCGCCGAACGCTACGCTCCTCTTCGAAGTGGAGCTGCTCGGGGTGAAGTAGGGGGTCCGGGGGGAGGCGCTGGGCGCTTCCCCCCGGAAGAAAGTCTTTGAAGCATCCGAATCAGGCCCACCGGACGGCTCGCGCCCTAGACTCTGGATGCGGGGTCCTCCCGCCGGAGGGATTTCCATGCAGAGCCCCGTGAGGCGCGTCGTCATCCTGGGCGCGGCGGGCCGCGATTTCCACGACTTCAACACGGTCTATCGTGACAAGCCCGACCACCGGATCGTCGCGTTCACCGCGACGCAGATTCCGGGCATCGCCGGGCGGCGTTATCCCGCGTCCCTCGCCGGAGCGCTTTACCCGGACGGCATCCCCATCGTCGCCGAGGACGGCCTCGAGGATCTGATCCGCGGCGAGAAGGTGGACCTCTGTGTTTTTTCGTACTCGGACGTGGCGCACGTGCAGGTCATGCATCTGGCGTCCCGCGCGATCGCGGCAGGCGCGGACTTCCTGCTCCTGGGCGCGGACCGGACGATGTTGAAGTCGAAGGTCCCCGTCATCGCCGTCACGGCCGTGAGGACGGGCGCGGGCAAGAGCCAGACGACGCGGTATCTCTCGAGGATGCTGAAGGAACAAGGGCTCAGGGTCGTCGCCATTCGTCACCCGATGCCCTACGGCGACCTCGCGGCGCAGGCCTGCCAGCGCTTTGCGACGTACGACGATCTCGACCGCGAGAAATGCACGATCGAGGAGCGCGAGGAGTACGAGCCGCATCTCGACAACGGCTTCGTCGTGTACGCGGGCGTCGACTACGGTCAGATCCTGAAGCGTGCGGAGGCGGAGGCCGACGTCATCCTCTGGGACGGCGGAAACAACGACCTGCCGTTCTACGTACCCGATCTCCACATCTGCATCGCCGATCCGCATCGCCCCGGCCATGAGACCGCCTACCACCCGGGCGAGGCGAACTTCCGCCGGGCGGACGTCATTCTCATCAACAAGTGCGACACGGCGGACGAAGGAAATATCCACGCGATCGAGACCGCGGCCGCGAAGCTGAACCCGAAGGCGCGCTGCCTCCGTGCGAACTCGCCGGTCGTCTGCGAGCATCCGGAGCTCGTGCTCGGCAAGCGGGCCCTCGTCGTCGAGGACGGCCCCACGCTGACGCATGGCGGCATGAGCTTCGGCGCCGGGCTGGTCGCGGCGAAGAAGGCCGGCGCCGCGGCGATCGTCGACCCGCTGCCGTACGCCGTCGGCTCGATCGCGGCGACGTTCCGGAAGTACCCCAACGCGACGGGGATCCTCCCCGCGATGGGCTATGACGACGCACAGGTGGCGGAGCTCGCCGAGACGATCGCGCGGACTCCGTGCGACGTCGTCGTCATCGGAACCCCGATCGATCTGACGCGAGTGGTGAGACTGGCCAGGCCGTCCGTACGCGTTCAGTACGAGCTTCAGGAAGTGGTCCCGGGCCGCCTCGCCGAAGAGGTCGCGCGGGTCGTGCCGGCTTCGGTGAGAGCGTCGCGGTAGAGACGTCAGGGGCCTTATAGTCCCCTGGCGATGCTCCTCCTTTCGCGCACGATCCACTTCAATGCCGCGCATCGCCTCTTCAACCTGGCGAGGAGCGAGGAATGGAACCGCGCGACCTACGGGGACGCGTCGAACCCCGCCGGCTACGGACACAACTACACGCTCGAGGTGTCCGTGGCCGGAGCGGCCGACGCCGACTCGTCCATGATCGTGAATCTCACCGACCTCGATCGGATCCTCAAGGAAGAGGTCGACCGGCCGCTCGACCACCGCAATCTCAACTACGAGATCCCCGAGTTCGCGACGCGGGTTCCCACCGCCGAGAACCTCGCGCGGTGGATCTGGGATCGCGTGGACACGCGGGTGAAGAAGGAAGGCTGGCCCTGCCGCCTCGCGACGCTGAAGCTCACGATCACGCCCACGTTCTCGGTCGAGCTGGTTTCGGAAGAGTAGAGGTCGAGAGGGAAGGAGACCGGGGATTTGCTTAGAAGAGAGGGTGCCTTCTTCTCTCTCTCTTTCGAAAACTCAAGTGCTCTCTCGCGCCGGCGGCACGCGCCGCGGCGAGAATCTCGTTTCGCCCCCAGGCGACTTCCGCGGGCGCGTGCGCGTCGGAGGACAGCACGATGGGGACGCCCGCATCGACGAGCTTTCGGAGGAGCCTCGGAGCCGGGTACTCCTCCTGGACGCCCTTCCGAAGCCCGGCGCTCGAGACCTCGATGGCGACGCCTGCCCGACGCGCGGCTTCCACGGCCGCCGCCTCGGCGTCCGCGACCTCGCCCGGCATGTGATGGCCAAACTTCTTCGGCAGGTCGAAGTGCGTGAGGACGTCGAAGAGCCCGGACCCGGCCGCTTTCGCGAGGAGCCGGTAGTACTCGCGCCAGAGGCGCGCGGTCCCCTCGGTTTCGTGGCGCTTTCCCGAGGCGGGGGCGTCGATCCAGTCGCCGGCCACCCAGTGCACGGAGCCGAGGACGACGTCCCAGTCGTGCTCCCGGAGGATCTCCTCGAGCGCCGCCTCGTGGCCTTCGGCGTAGTCGGCCTCGAGGCCGAGGAGTACGTCGATCCGGCCCGCGAACTCCTGTCTCAGGGCGCGCACTTCGTCGACGTATCCGGGCATCTCCGCGCGCGTCATCGCAAGTCTGGGATCGGGATCCTCGCCCGGCAGAAAGTACAGGGGGACATGGTCCGTGAAGGCGATCTCGGACAGCCCCCGGGATATCGCCGTGAGGATGTAATTCCGCATGTCGCCGCCCGCGTGTCCGCAGCGGGCCGTGTGGACGTGATAGTCGGTCTGGTACGCGCCCTGTTGCATCGAAGTCCCGCGTCCTGAGTGTAATCTCGGGGCGAAGGGGACCGCATGGCCATCCGGATCAACCGCGTTTACACCCGGGGAGGTGATGCCGGAGAGACGAGCCTCGTCGGCGGCCAGCGGATCGCGAAGGACGCGATCCGCATCGAGAGCTACGGCACGGTGGATGAGCTCAATGCGCTTCTCGGGCTCGTGCGCACGGCGAACCGCGACGACGCCGGTGCCGCCCGCAAAGCGGATCGCGACCGGCTCGACGCCGTCCTCGACCAGATCCAGAACGAGCTGTTCAATCTCGGATCGGATCTCGCCACGCTGCCGCAGGACCGCCATCCGAAGCAGCCCGTCATCGAAGCTCGCCATGTCTCGTTCCTCGAGAAGACGATCGACGATCTGAACGCCGGCCTGCCGGAGCTGAAGTCCTTCGTGCTGCCGGGCGGCGGCTGGGTCTCGGCATTTCTGCACCAGGCGCGCACGGTGTGCCGCCGGGCGGAACGGCTCGTGACGACGCTGGCCCGCGAGGAGGCCGTGGGCACCCACGCCCTCATCTATCTCAATCGCCTTTCGGATCTTCTTTTCGTACTGGGCCGCTGGGCCGCGAAAACGCGACAGGAGCCGGAGCCTCTCTGGAACCCCACGAAGAGCTGACACGCAATGGGCTGGCGGCCCGCGCGGCGACCGCGGCGCTCCTCGGGCTTCTCGGCCGCGGCCTCGCGGCCCAGGAGGCTCCGTGCATCGACACGNNTCGAGATCCGGACGACGAACGTCTTCGCGCCCCAGGAGGCGGCGAAATCGTTCTTTCCCTACGGGCTCGCGAACTCCCTCCACTTCACGACCCGCTCGTCGTTCATTCAGGAGCAGCTCCTCTTCCAACCCGGAGACGATCTTCGCCCGGACCTCCTCGCCGAGACCGAGCGAAACCTGCGTGCGTTCGGTCTCTTCCGCAGGGCATACGTGCGCGCGGAGGGAACCCGCGTCGTCGTCGAGACTGCCGACGCCTGGACGCTTCTCCTGCGCGGCTCGCTCTCGAACAAGGGCGGCGTGACGACGTATTCGATTGGAGCCGAGGAGTACAACCTGCTCGGCACCGGCCGCCAGTTCGGATTCGGATGGGAGAAGGACATCGACCGCTCCTCGCGTTCCGTCTTCTACGTCGACCCGGATCTCTTCGTTCCGCACAATCTGCTGCGGCTCGATGCGGCGGACAACTCCGACGGCCGGTTTCTCCAGTTCGCCCTGGGGCGCCCCTTCTATGCGCTCGACGCCCCGTGGGCTCTCCAGAGTACCCTCCGGCGTTTCGACTTCGATACGAAGCTCTATGCCGGCGGGGAGGAGTCGACGGTCTGGAGGGAACAGGAGCGCGGCGTCCTCGTGACCGGCGGACGCCTGCTGTCCCGCGATCCCGACGGCGCGGACCGGCTCCTCGGCTCGGTCGAGTGGACGACGGTGAGGCTTCTCGACGGCGGTCTCGGCGCCGCCCCTCCGGACGACCGGTCGCAACGGACGTTCCTGTTCCTCTCCCTCGGCTACGCGCGCGCGGGTTCGGACTGGATCACGAGGCGCCTGGTCGACCAGATCGACCGCGACGAGGACTTCAACCTGGCGACCAGTTACCAGGTGGAGCTCGGCGCTTCGCCTCACTTCGGCGCTTCGGAAGCGGCGGGCCGGGCGCTCGTGTCGGGCAGCACGGGGACGCTCATCCCGTCGGGCTTCGCCCTCGCGACCGTCAACGCGTCGACGCGCCTGCACGGCGGTTTCGAGAACGCTCTTCTTTCGGCGGACACGCGGGCCTACGTCCTCCTGGAGCCGTGGACCTTGGTGGGGCGCCTTTCGACCTCCGTCGGGTGGAACCTCGACCCGGAGAGCCAGCTTCCGCTCGACGGCTTCAACGGCATGCGCGGGTATCGCCTCCATGCCGTGGAGGGGGACCGCCGCCTCGTGGGAAACATCGAGGCACGCGTTCTCGCCGTGCCCGAGATCCTCCAGCTCGTCTCGTTTGGATTCGCCGCCTTCGGCGATGTGGGCTGGTCGTGGGGAGATCCCGACGGGTTCTGGAAGCTCGCGGACGTTGGGGTGGGTCTCAGGATCGGGATCACGCGCGCGAGCAAGAACAGCCTCCTGCGCATGGACGTGGCGCGCTCGCTGCACCCCGACCCGCTCGGGCGGACCGGGTGGCTTCTCTCGTTCTCGTCGGGACAGGCGTTCTAGGAGAGGCCCTGCGGTCAGTGGATGCCGTGCTCGGCGAGCCAGCGCTCGGCGTCGATCGCGGCCTTGCAGCCTTCGCCGGCAGCCGAGACGGCCTGACGGTAGATGAAGTCCGCGACGTCGCCGGCCGCGAAGATGCCCTCGACCGAGGTCCTCGTCGAAGGATGCTGGATCTTCAGGTAGCCGACGTCGTTCATCTCGAGCTTGCCTTTGAAGAGGTCGGTATTCGGCTGGTGGCCGATCGCGGCGAAGTAGCCCGAGACACTCAGCGTTTTCGCGGCGCCGGTTTTCGTGTTCTTGAGGCGCACGCCCTTCACGCCCGTCGCCGGCTCGCCGAGGATCTCCTCGGCGACGGTGTCGAGGAGGATTTCGATCTTCGGGTTCTGAAGCGCGCGCTGGACCATGATCTTCGAGGCGCGGAACTCGCTCCGCCGGTGGATGAGGTACACCTTCGAGCAGAACTTCGTGAGGAAAGTGGCCTCTTCCATCGCGGTGTCGCCGCCGCCCACGACGACGACTTCCTTGCCGCGGAAGAAGAAGCCGTCGCACGTGGCGCAGGCCGAAACGCCATAGCCAAGAAGCTTCTTCTCGCTCTCGAGGCCGAGGTACTTCGCCGATGCCCCGGAAGCGACGATGACGGCGTCCGCGGTGACCTTTCCAGCCGATTCGAGGGTCAACGTGAAGGGCCGCGACTTCACGTCGACGTCCATGACCGTGTCGACCACGATCTCGGTGCCGAAGCGCTGCGCCTGCTTGCGGGTGACGTCCATCAGCGCGGGGCCTTGGATGCCGTGCTCGAAGCCGGGAAAGTTCTCGACGTCGGTCGTCGTCGTGAGCTGGCCGCCGGGCTGGATTCCCTCGATGACGAGCGGCTCGAGGTTCGCGCGCGAGGCGTAGATCGCCGCGGTGAGGCCTGCGGGGCCTGACCCGACGATCGCGACTTTGTAATGGGTTCTTGCTGGCATGGGCGGAAGATTACTTCGTGTGCGCGAAGTAATCTTTGGACTTCTCCCAGTCGGCCTTCATGGCCTTCGAGCCCGGCTTCCAGTCGGCGGGGCAGACCTCGCCGTGCTCGCTCACGTATTGGAAGGCCTGCAGGACGCGGAGCGTCTCGTCGACGGAGCGGCCGACCGCCGTGTTGTTGATCGTCGCGTGTTGGACGACGCCTTCGGGGTCGATGATGAACAGGCCGCGCAGCGCGATCTTGCCGTTCTCGGCCAGCACGTTGTACTCCTCGGCGAGGTCCTTGCCGAGATCCTCGAGGAGCGGGTACGCGAGGCTCTTGATGCCACCCTCTTCTCGCGGTTTCTCGGTCCAGGCGAGATGGCTGAACTTGGAGTCGACGGAGGCGCCGAACACCTCGGCGTTGAGCTTCTTGAACTCGCCGAGCCGGTCCGAGAACGCGAGGATCTCGGTCGGGCAGACGAACGTGAAATCGAGAGGATAGAAGAACAGGACGACCCACTTCCCCCTGTAGTCGGAGAGGCGGTACGTTTGGAACTTGCCGTTGAGGACGCCCTCGAGGGCGAACTCGGGGGCCTTGCGGCCGACGATCTGGGACATGGGAATTCTCCTTTTGCGGGTCTTATATTTACCGAGAGTGGGGAGTGTGCCTCCCGTCGGAAAATCAATTTAGACCAAGTCTAGATAAATGTCGATACCCCTTGATTCTTTTTTATATCGAGTCTAAGTTAGGGATAACGAGATCGAAGGAGGATTCATGGCTGAACTTAAGGGAACCAAGACGCACGAGAACCTCAAGCACGCGTTCGCGGGCGAGAGCCAGGCGAACCGGCGGTACCTCTACTTCGCAGACAAGGCGGACATCGAGGGCTATCCGGAGATCGCCGGCAACTTCCGCGACACGGCCGAGGGCGAGACGGGGCATGCGCACGGGCACATGGACTATCTCAAGCCCGCGGGCGACCCCGCCACGGGTCTGCCGTTCGGCTCGACGTTGCTGAACCTCAAGAGCGCGATCGAGGGCGAGACGTACGAGTACACGCAGATGTACCCGGGCTTCGCGAAGACCGCCCGCGAGGAGGGCTTCGCCGAGGTCGCCGACTGGTTCGAGACGCTTGCGCGCGCCGAAAAGTCGCACGCGAACCGCTTCTCGAAGATGCTGACGACGATCGGCGCGTAGAGAGTAAGAAAAGAGCAAGAGAAGAGAAGAGATTTGCTTAGAAAGTGAAGAGGGGAGGGTCGCCGCGCGCGGTCCTTACCCGCCTTCCTTTCAAAGAATCTCTCTTCGAACGTTATGGGAGCCGTGGGTTTACCGGTCAAGGTCATCGACCGCCCGTCACTCTCTCTCGAACTGACGCGCATCGCGGACATCTGTCACGGGTGCCGGCGCTGCTTCTCCCTGTGCCCGTCGTTCACCGTGCTTTTCAAGGGGCTCGACGTCGCGGAGGTGGACGGCGAGGCGGAGAAGCTGCCGAAGAAGGTTCTCGACGGCTTCGTGGACCTCTGCTACGAGTGCAAGCTCTGCCTGCCGCACTGCCCGTACATCCCGCCGCACCGCTGGGCCGTGGACATCCCGCATCTCGTCCTCGAATCGCGGAACGTGAGGAGGAAGGAGACGGGCCTGCCGCTTCGCGAACGACTCCTCTCGCGGCCCGACGCGCTCTCTCGCCTCGCGCAGCCGATCGCGCCGGTCGCGAACTTCGTGAACACACTTCCGCTCGCGCGTTGGGCGCTGGAGAAGACGCTCGGCGTCTCAGCGCAGAAGGAACTGCCGCGCTTCGCGTGGCGCACGTTTACGGCGTGGTTCGAGGCCCGCGAGGCGAAGGGCACGGAAGAGCCCGTCGCCCGGGTCGTTCTCTTCCCGACGTGCACCGTCGAGTGGAACCGGCCGGAAATCGGTAAAGCCGCGGTCGCGGTGCTCGAGAAGAACCGCGTCGAGGTGGCGGTCGCGTACCCGCAGTGCTGCGGGATGCCCCTCTTCGACGTGGGGGACATCGCAGGCGCCGACGAGGTCCGCCGCGCGTTCGTCGCCGTCATGAAGGGCTGGGTCGACCGCGGCTACACGATCGTGACGCCAGGCCCGTCTTGCTCGCTCATGATCAAGAAGGAATACCCCTGGCTTGAGAAGCGGTGCGAGGAGGGGAGAGAGCTCGAAGGGGCTGCCGCCACCGACACGCAGGCCGTTGCCCGGAACACGCGCGACCTCTTCGAGTTCCTCGCCGAGCTGAAGGCGAAGGGGCAGTTCGCGCTCGACTTTCCGAAGGCGCCGAAGTCGATCGCGTATCACTTGCCTTGCCATCTGAAGGTGCAGAGCATGGGCTTCAAGTCGCGCGATCTCCTCGCGGCCACGGGAGCGGTCGTGACGATGGTCGAGAAGTGTTCGGGGCACGACGGCACGTGGGCGATGAAAAAGGAGTATTTCGGTGAATCGATGAACGTCGGAAAGAAGCTCTTCGACGGCCTCGCCGCGGCGCACGCCGACGTGATCGCGTCGGACTGCGCGCTCGCAGGAATCCAGATCCATCAGGGGATGAATGTCCCCGTGAAGCACCCGATCGAAGTGCTTCGGGACGCATACGGCCTCGCATGAAAAAGCTCGCGCTCTCCGACGTCAAGAATCTGCATGAATACGAGTTGATTCGCGACGCCTGGCGGAAGGACGTCATCGCCGTCAAGGCGAGGCGGCGCGTCCTTCTCGGCGACATGATGTCGCTCCTGTTCGAGAGCCGTCTCACGATCCTCAATCAGGTCCAGGAGATGTGCCGGATCGAGCGACTCGCGAAGCCGGAGGCTGTCCAGCGGGAGATCGACGTTTACAACGAGCTCCTGCCCGATGCCGGCGAGCTCTCGGCCACGCTGCTCGTCGAGATCACCGAGGAGGCCCGCGTCAAGCCCGAGCTCGATCGACTCATCGGCCTGTCCTCGGGTCGCCACCTTTGGCTCGAGCTGAACGGCCGCAAGGTCTTCGCGCGCTTTCTTGAGGGACAGGGACGCGAAGATCGCATTGCGGCCGTGCAGTACCTGCGGTTCCCGATCGGGATGGATCCCCGGGATCGCGACGCGCTTTCCGCGGGGCCGGCTCCCGTCATGCTGCACGTCGATCATCCGGGCTATCGGGCGAGCTCTGCTCTTTCGCACGAGACCCGCGACGAGATCGCCCGCGACCTCGTCGACTGAAGCTCTTGCGAGCGCGAATAGAATCCGCTCATGCTCATACATCTCCTGCGCCACGCGGAAGCCGAAGACATTTCGCCGACCGGGCGGGACGCGGATCGCCGGCTGACCGAGGAGGGGAAGAAGCGAATGCGGGCGGTCGCGAAGGCGATCGCGAAGCTAGATCCCGGCTACGACGCCGTGCTCGTCTCTCCTCTCGTGCGCGCCCGCCAGACGGCCGAGCCCGTGGTGGAGGCGTGCGGGTTCAAGGAGCCGCTCACGGAAACGAAGAACCTCTCTCCGAATGCCGACCCCATCCAGGTTCTGCACGAGCTGGCCCGGCTCGGCCCGTCAAGCGCTCTCCTCGTCGGGCACCAGCCCCACTTCGGCCGGCTTTTCGGGCTGCTCCTTTCGGGCCGTTCCGACCTCGAGGTCCCGATGAAGAAAGCCGCCCTGGCGGCGCTCGAGGCGCCCTCGGACCCCTCTCTCGGCCGCGCGGAGCTGAAGTTTTACCTTCCTCCGCGGCTATTGGAAAAGCTTGCATAGAAATGGGTTGCGCTCCCCTGTGCGATTCCCTTATCGGTTCCTGATAGGATCTCGGGTTCTTGGAGGAACGACTTTCCTATGGGTAAAAGCGTAGCTCTCGGCTGCATCGTCCTCGTTCTGGTCGGCGTTCTCGTCGTCGGCGGCATGGCGGCGGGCGCCTACAACAAGTTGAACTCGGCCGACCAGGCCGTCAGCTCGGGCTGGGCCCAAGTGGAGAACGTCTACCAGCGCCGGGCCGACCTCATCCCGAACCTCGTCGAGACCGTCAAGGGCGCGGCGAACTTCGAAAAAGAAACCCTCACGCAGGTCATCCAGGCGCGCGCCTCGGCTACTCAGGTCAAGCTCGACGCCAATTCCATCAAGGATCCGGCGGCCTTCGAGAAGTTCCAGAAGGCGCAGGATCAGCTCGGTTCGGCGATCGGCCGGCTGCTCGTCGCGGTCGAGAAGTATCCCGAGCTGAAGGCCAACCAGAATTACCGAGACCTGCAGACGCAGCTCGAGGGGACCGAGAACCGCATCTCGGTCGAGCGCGGCCGCTTCAACGACGTGACGCAGGCCTACGACACCCTGCGCCGTTCGTTCCCGACGGTCATTGTCGCGAACTTCGCGGGCTTCAAGGACCGGCCGTACTTCAAGGCGGCCGAGGGCTCCGACAAGCCGCCGCAGGTCAAGTTCAACTGAGGCGTCGCGCATGCCGGCGCGCCCTGGCGACATCCATGCGCCTTCGCGTTCTCACGGCTCTCCCCCTCCTGCTCCTCTCCGGCGCGCTCGCCGCGGCGGGGCCTGCGGTACCGCCCGTGCCGACGCGCTTCGTGACCGACAAGGCCGGCGTGATCGCGCCCGACGTGACCGCCCGGCTCGAGAGTCGTCTCGTGGACTTCGAGAAAGAGACGTCGAATCAGTTCCTCGTCTACACGGAGACCACGGTCCCGGACGGAACGACGCTCGAGGAATACACGGTCGCGTGCGCGCAAGCGTGGAAGGCAGGGCAGAAGCAGAGGAAGAACGGGATGATCCTGTTCGTCTTTCCCGGGTCTCGCAAGGCGCGGCTCGAAGTGGGTTACGGGCTGGAGGGCGCGATGCCCGACGCGCTCGCCCGGCGCGTGCTCGACGAGCAGGTCCTCCCGCGCTTCCGGACCGGCGACTATGGCGGCGGTATCGAGGCCGGCGTGGCGAGCGCGATCGCCGCGACGAAGGGCGAGTATGCCGGGACGGGAAGGACGCGCGGCGAGAGCGAAGGCGGACGGGGAGGAGCGCGCTCGCGCTTCAGCCCATTCCTGATCCTGATCTTGGTCATTCTGGCCTTCGTCTTCTCGCGGCGGCGGCGCCTTCCGTTCTTCTACATCGGGGGCGGAGGCTGGGGCTCGGGCGGCGGATTCGGCGGCTTCTCGGGCGGCGGTGGCGGCTTCTCGGGCGGCGGCGGCTCCTTCGGCGGCGGCGGCGCGAGCGGAGACTGGTGACGACATGGCCAGGAGCAAAAAAACGGCTGCGTTTTTCGACGGTCTCGACCGCCCGGCGATCGTCGAGGCGATCAAGCGGGCCGAGGCGAAGAGCTTCGGGGAGATCCGCGTGCATCTCCACCACGGGCCTGTCTCCAACGCGCTCGAGGCGGCAAAGGCGACGTTCAACCGGCTCGGCATGGAGAAGACCGTGCACGGCACCGGTTGCCTCCTGTTCCTCGCGCCGGATTCGCGCGCCTTCGCGGTGATCGGCGGCTCGGGGATTCACGAGAAGGTGGGGGACGGCTTCTGGTCCGAGGCACGGGACTTGGCGCAGGCCCGCTTTGCCGAGGCAAAGTTCACGGAAGGCATCGTCACTGCCGTCGACAAGCTCGGTGACGCGCTCGCGTTGTTCTTCCCAAAGAGGGGGCCCGCGGATGCGAACGAGCTGCCGGACGAGGTCAGTGAGGACTGACCCCCGCTTTGACAGATGCAAGCCGGTCTGGTAGCTTTGTTGGCCGTTTTGTTCGGGAAGTTGAGGTAAAGCCATGTACGCAGTGATCCGGACCGGGGGCAAACAGGTGCGCGTCGCCGAGGGCGACGTCGTGCGTGTCGAACGCCTCACGAAGGAAACCTTGGAGAAGGGCGCGGAGGTGTCGCTCACCGAGGTCCTCGCCATCGGCGAGGACGACGGTCTGCATCTCGGTTCCCCGCTGGTCTCCGGCGCGAAGGTGACGGGTGTCGTCGTGCGCGAAACGCGCGGGCCGAAGCTCCTCGTCTACAAGAAGAAGCGCCGGAAGGGTTTCCAGCGCACCCACGGACATCGCCAGGATCTCGTCGAGATCCGCATCGCGTCCATTACGGCCTGATTCAGGCGGAGACGAAAAGACAATGGCACACAAAAAAGGTCAGGGTTCGTCCCGCAACGGGCGCGACAGCAACAGCCAGCGCCTCGGCGTGAAGCGCTTCGCGGGTCAGCTCGTGTCCGGCGGCTCGATCCTCGTGCGGCAGCGCGGCACGCCGCTGAAGCCAGGTCTGAACGTCGGCCGTGCGAAGGACGACTCGCTCTTCGCGAAGGTGGACGGAATCGTGAACTTCCACGACAAGGGCCGTCTCGGGCGCTACGTCTCGATCACGGCCGTGGCGACCTCGGGAAAATAAGAGGATTGAGCACGAAGGCGCGTGAGCGCCTTGGAAAACCCTCTTAAGCATGTTCATCGATGAAGCCGTCATCCACGTCGCCGGAGGCGACGGTGGCAATGGATGTGTCGCCTTCCGGCGCGAGAAGTACGTCCCCCACGGCGGGCCGTCGGGCGGGGACGGCGGGAACGGCGGGAGCGTGACGCTCGTTGCCGACCGCGGTCTCAACACGCTGTACCCCTTCCGCTTCACGAAGCGATTCGCGGCGGGCCGCGGCGGTCACGGCAAGGGGAACAACCGCCACGGGAAGAACGGGGCGGATCTCCCGGTTTCGGTGCCCGTCGGGACCGTCGTGAAGGACTGCGAATCGGGCGAGGTCCTCGGCGACCTCATCGAGGAGGGGCAGACGCTTCTCATCGCCGCGGGCGGAAAGGGCGGCAGAGGGAACGCCCGGTTCGCGACCTCCACGAATCGCACGCCGCGGCGCGCGGACCCAGGGCTCAAGGGCGACGTGCACGAGCTCGCGCTCGAGCTGAAGCTCCTCGCGGACGTGGCCCTCGTGGGCCTGCCGAACGCGGGCAAATCGACGCTCATCTCCGCCATCTCCGCCGCCCGCCCGAAAATCGCCGACTATCCCTTCACGACGCTCGTGCCGAACCTCGGCGTCGTCTCATGGGAGCGCTTCCGCACGTTCGTCGCGGCGGACGTGCCTGGACTCATCGCGGGCGCGCACAAAGGGCACGGCCTGGGGATCCGGTTCCTCAAGCATGTCGAGAGGTCGCGCCTCCTCGTCCACCTCGTGGACGCCGCGTCTCTCGACGCCGCGGACCCGGACGCCGACGCCGAGAAGACGGTCGCCACGATCGAGCACGAGCTCGCGTCCTTCCAGCCGGAGCTCGCGGCGCGTGAGCGCGTCCTCACGGCCACGAAAGACGACGCGGCCTCTCCCGCCCAGGTCGCGGCCGTCGCCGCGGCGGCTGCGCGCCGCGGCCTTGCGTTCTTCGCGATCTCCGCGGTTGCGCGCCGCGGTCTCGACGCGCTCGTCCCGCACCTTGGCAGGCGGCTTGACGCGCTCGCCGCCCGGGCGGCGGATGCTCCACCCGCTACGGACGTCGTCCCCTGACCATGCGCATCGGCGTCTACGGCGGCTCGTTCGACCCGGTGCACTTCGGGCATCTCGTTCCCGTCGAGGAGGCGCGGCGCAACCTCGCGCTCGACGAGATCTTCTTCGTGCCGGCATTCCAGCCGCCGCACAAGCCGTCCGGCTCGTCCGCTCCCTCGCACCACCGCTTCGCGATGCTCGCCTTGGCGCTCGAGGCGTATCCAGCCTTTCGGCTGAGCGATTTCGAAGTGGCGCGGGGCGGCACGACGTACACGATCGAGACGCTCCGGCACCTGCGCGCGGCGCGCGCGGACGTCGAGTTCTTCCTCGTCCTCGGGTCCGACGCGCTCGCCCAGATCACGACGTGGCGTTCGTGGCAGGAGCTTCTCGACGAGTTCAAGGTCGCCGTCGTGGAGCGGGAGGGGTTTCCGCCCGGCGCGCTCGCGCGCGAGCTGCCCCAGGCGATCTCCGGCCGGTTCGGAGAGACGGTTTTCTTCGCCGGCAACGCACCGGTTACAATTTCGTCCACGTGGTTAAGGCGCGCCATCCCCGCGGGCGAGGACCTGAGCGGAAGCCTCCCGGCGAGCGTCGCCGCGTATCTCCGAAAACACGCGCTGTACCGGCTTCCGTGAAGCACCCCGTCCCCCAGGTGGGCCCCATCGACGACCTCATCGAAGCGACCCTGCAGCGCGCCGGAGCGCGCACAGGAGCGCGCGCCGGAGCCCCCACGCCCGAGAGGCCTCGCGCCACTGCCGATCCGGCGATCGACGAGCGCCTCATGGCACATCTCAAGAAGGGCGTCGCGGCGCTTCTCGACAAAAAGGCCGAGAAGCTCGTCGTCCTGAACCTCCAGGGCCTGACGACGATCTCCGACTACTTCGTCCTGGCGACGGCGGGGAGCGACCGGCAGGCGCAGGCCCTTGCCGACGCCCTCGAGATGGCTCTCAAGGCCGAGGGCCGCCGACCGCTCTCCATCGAGGGCTACCAGTCGGCGGTCTGGATCCTCATCGACTACGGCGACATGGTGTTCCACGTCTTCCACGACGAGGCGCGCCGTTTCTACGGCCTCGAGAGGCTTTGGGGGGACGCTCCGGACGCCACGGCGGCGTTCCGCTAGGCGCGACGTGGCGGGACGCACCGCGTCCTCCGCCCTCTTCGCGACGCGCCACCGCGGCCTCCGGGAGCAGCTTCGGCGGCTCGCGCGCGCCGCGGACTCGGCCAATACCGTGCTCCTGCTCGGGGCTCCCGGTACGGGCAAGGACCGGCTCGCGCGTCTCCTCCACGATCGCTCGGCCCGCGCGCGGGCGCCCTTCGTACGCGTGGACCTCGCGGCCGTGGCCGACGACCTGTTCGAGAGCGAGCTCTTCGGCCACGAGCGCGGGGCGTTCACGGGCGCCGTCACAGGCAAGCCGGGTCTTCTCGAGGGCGCGGGCGAGGGCACGCTCTACCTCGACCGGGTCGACGCGCTCTCGCTTCGGGCCCAGGGCAAGCTTCTCCGCGTCGTCGAGGAGCGCCTCGTGCG
>PLZI01000019.1:50554-73782 GCA_003152095.1 Acidobacteriota bacterium
CGCGTGCTTCTCGCGCACGCCTGGCGCGGCAACTTCCGCGAGCTCGAGAACGTCGTCCGCCGGGCCGCGAACGACGCCGCCGCAGCCGGAGCTCCCGCGATCGACGCCCCCCACCTGAAGCTCGCCGGCGCGTCGGACCCCGAGGCGCTTCTCCACGCCGCCGCGCACGCGCGCTGGACTCTCCGCCAGCTTTCGGACGCCTACATCGCCCTTGTCCTCGACGAGGCGGGCGGGAACGTGGCCGAAGCGGCCCGCCGTCTCGGCGTCGCCCGCAAGACGCTCTATGCGCGGCGGGGGGACCGATGAGAATCCGGCTGCTCTTCGTCGGCAAGAGCGACGAGTCCGAGTACGCCCGGGGCGTCGAGCGGTACGTGGTGCGGATTGGTCGCTTCGCCGCATGCGACGTCACAGTCGTCAAGGAGGAGAAACCCGGAGAGAAGCCCGATGCGGGCCGCGTGAGAGCGAAGGAAGGGGAACGCCTCCTCGCGGCGCTCGCCCCGCGCGACCTCCTCGTGCTCGCCGACGAGCGGGGCAAGGAGCGCACGAGCGAGGAGTTCGCGCGTGACCTCCGCTCCTGGCTCGATGCGTCGCCCTCGGCGGTGGCGTTCGCGGTGGGCGGCGCTTTCGGCCTCGACCCCGCCTTGCGAGAGCGGGCGCGTGCTATCCTCTCGCTTTCGCGGATGACGCTGCCCCATCAGCTCGCACGGGTGGTCTTGACGGAGCAGATATACCGGGCGACCGCGACGCTCTCCGGCGTCGCGTATTCCAAATGACCTCGAGGGAGACGACCATTATGGTACTGAAAGCCGCCGCGATGCCCGCGAAGCCGATGAAGAAGGACGCTGGCGAAAAAGTGAGGAAGAGCCTCCTCTTCAAACGCGACGAGCTTCTTCATGACCTCGCGAAGAACCGCGAGGTTTCCGAGGAGACGGTCGACGAATCGGCGCAGGACATGGCCGACCGCGCGACGTCCGCCTATACGAAGGAGTTCGCGTACTCGCTGTCCGAGAGCGATCGCAAGATTCTTCTCCTCATCGAAGAGGCGCTCGAGCGCCTCGACGCGGGAATCTACGGAACCTGCATCAACTGCTCTCAGCCCGTCCAGGAGAAGCGCATCGAGGCGGTCCCCTGGGCGCGCCACTGTCTTGACTGCCAGGAGCTGCAGGACAAGGGGTTGTTGTAGTCGTCCCCCTTTCCCCGTCTAGTATCGGGGCGTGAAACGTCCGGACCCGTTCGCGCCGCTTGCTCCGCTCCTCGCGTCGGTGCGCACGACGCCTCTTCACCCGCTTCTTTTCCTCTCCGGAGACGACGACTGGATCGTGGCCGAGGGCGCGCGCCGCGTCGCTGCGGAGTTCCGCGAGGCCTTCCCTGAGGGCGAGGTTTCGGCATACGAGGCGACGGGCGAGGGCGTGAAGGAAGCTCTGGCCGACACGGCGACGGTCGCGCTCTTTGCGACGAACCGGCTCGTGGTCCTGGAAGCCACCGAGCTCTTCCGTGGCAAGGGCCTCACGGCGGAAGAGGTCGACGCTCTTCTCGACGAGGCGGAGGAGGCGGGCGGCGACGCGCGTCTCGTCTCCCGTCTCGCGCGCAAGGCGCACGCGCTGGCCCAGGCGGCCGGCGTCACGGTCGGAGATGATCCCGAGGACGCCGCACGCCGGATTGCCGGACGCGTGAAGCGCGCGGATCGCGCCGGCGCGCTCGCCGCTCTCCTCGCACGCGCCCTGGCATCCGAGGAAGGAACCGAGACGGCGCTCGATCGTCTCCTCGACTTCGCCCAGCGCGCGGGCGCGTCCGACAACGTCCTTTTCGTCCATGCGGTCTCGCCCGACGCACAGCACCGCGCGACTCAGGGCCTGAAGCGCGCCGCGCGCGCCGCGGACCTGTCCGTGCCGGACGAGGCCGCGCGGTGCGAGCGGCTCGCGGCGCTCGGCCTCGAGCGGGCGATCGACCGCAAGGTCCTCGTGGAGCCCGAGGTGTTCGAGCTTCTCTCGGGCCGGGGCCGGCTCGCCGCGCGGCCGTTTCTGTTGGATCTGGACCGCCTCATCGACGCCGCGACGGGACCACGCGTCACGGCCGAGGAGGCCGCGCGGCAGATCGCCGACGAGAGCAAGGAGTACGGCTCGGACTTCGTCGAGGCCGTCGCCGAGCGCGACCTTTCCCGGGCGCTTCGCCTGCTCGCGAAGCTTCTCTCCGGAGCCAGCTTCACGGCGTTCCGGCCCTGGGGGGGAAAGGAGGACGCGCCGTCCGCGAAAAAGGGGCCGCGCGGCGAGGCCGCGTTCTTCCCTCTTCTCGGTCTTCTCGCGGCCGAGATCCGCCGGATGCTGGCCCTTCGTGCCGCGCTGGACGAACGCGCACCCTCTCCGTCGGCCGCCCGTCCTGCGGACTACCGCAGGTTCGTGGACCGGATCCTGCCCGCGCTCAAGGCGCCACGGCCCGGCCTGCCGCCCCTTCCCCTCGACGCGCATCCGTTTGTCCTCCACAAGGCGTACCTGGCGGCCTTAGGCTGGACGGCAGAGGACCTGAAACACGCGCTCACGGGCCTGGAAGCGATCGACCGCGGTGTCAAGAGCGGCGCCGGCACGGGGCCCGAGCTCCTGGAAGCCTGGCTTCTCTCGCGACTCCCGGTCGCGCCCGCGCACGCCGTCGCGAGCGGGCGCGCAAGTTAAGATCCCCGGTCGGTGAGCGAGCCGTCCGGCGACCCGCGCGTGCGCTTCGACCGGCGCGATCGCGTCTTCATCGTCCTCTGCCTGCTCGCGATCGTCGCCGGCGCGGCGGTCTTTCACGCGGGGTTTTCGCGGGCGTTCCCCGAGGCCTCGATCGACTTCAAGGTCACGCGCGAGGAAGCCGTGCGCCGCGGCGCCGAAGCGCTTTGCGCGCGCGGATTCACGCTCGACGGCGCGCGCGCCCTCACGATCTTCGACGTCGACGACGAGGCGAAGGTCTATCTCGAGAGGACGCTCGGCCTCGAGAAAGCGAACCCGGTCTTCGCGACGACCGTGCCGGTGTGGAGGTGGTCGGTGCGGTGGGTGCGTCCGCTCGAGAAGCTCGAGTACCGCGCGGCGGTCGCTCCGGACGGGCGGCTCCTCGCGGTCCGGCGGATTCTTCCGGAAAAGGAAGCCGCGCCCGATCCGGGTGAGACGGCGGCGCGCGCGCTGGCGGAAGCGGAAATCCGCACGCTCAGAGGCCTCGACGCGTCGGCCCTGCGGTTCATCGAGACGACCGTCGAAAAGCGCCCGGCACGCGTGGACCGCACGTTCGTGTGGGAGTCGAACACGATCCGCTTCGGGGACGCCGCGCTCCGCTACCTCGTCGAGGTGCAGGGCGATCGCGTCGGGCGCTCGTCGCTCCATTTCGAGGTCCCGGAGAGGTGGCGGCGGGACTACGAGACGCTCCGCTCCAAGAATCTCGCGGCGGGCACGGTCGCCACCCTGGGCCTGTTTCTCACGGCGCTCGCGGTCGTCGTCGTTTTTCTCGAGCGGGTGCGGCGTAAGGACGTCAAGTGGAAGTGGGCTCTCGCGTTCGCGGGCACGGGCGCCGTTCTGCAGCTCCTCTCGTCGCTGAACGAGATGCCGATTCGCCTCTTCGACTACGACACCGCCGACGCCTGGACGGGCTTCGTGGCGAAGTCGGTGGCGGGCGACGTGGGCGGCGCGGTGACCCTGGGTGTCGTCCTGCTTCTCCTCGTCGCCGCCGGGGAGCCCCTTTACCGGGAGCGCTATCCGGACAAACCCGCGCTCGGTCGCCTCCTCTCGCTCCGCGGCGTCGGGACGAAGCGGTTCTTCCGCGGACTCCTCCTCGGGTACGCGATGACGGCGTGCTTCTTCGTGTACCAGATCGTCTTCTACGTTGTGGCGGCGCACTTCGGCGCGTGGGCTCCCGCCGATGTCCCGTACTCGAACCTGCTCGGCACGTCGTTCCCGTGGCTCGGCGTCCTTCTCATGGGCTTTCTGCCCGCGACGACCGAGGAGTTCTCGTCGCGGATGTTCTCCATTCCTTTTGCGGAGCGGTTCCTGCCGCGCTGGGCCGCCGTCGTGGTCCCGGCGCTCATCTGGGGCTTCGCGCACAGCACGTATCCGAACCAGCCCTTCTACATCCGGGGCGTCGAGGTGGGATTCGCGGGAATCCTCATCGGCGCGGTAATGCTGAAGGCGGACATCTTCCCGCTCCTCGTGTGGCACTTCACGGTCGACGCCGTCTACACCGCGCTCCTCCTCCTGCGCTCGTCGAACCCGTACTTCGTCGTATCTGGTGCGGCGGCGTCCCTCGTGCTCCTGCTTCCGCTCGGCGTGTCGCTCGCGCTCTATCTCCGGCGTGGCGGTTTCACGCCGGAGAGCGACCTCACGAACGCGGCCACGGGCTCATGTCCCGAGCCGCCGCACGTCGAGGAGGCCGTTCCGGCCGTCTGCGCGCCACCGCGCGCGCTCGATCCCATGCGCGTCGCCGCGGCGCTCGCCCTCGCGCTCGCGGCGTTCGCCGCCGCGCGCTTCCTCCTCCCGCGTCCGGGGCCTTGGGAAGACGTGCGCGTGACCGTCGACAGAAACAGGGCAAAGGCGGCCGCCGACGCCTTTCTGAAGGCGGCGGGGGACGATCCCGCCGGCTACCTTTCGGTCGCGACGACGGCGACGGCACTGCCCGCACTCGAGGACCCGGCAGATACCGGCTTTGGCCTCGTGCCGTACGGAGAATCCGAGCTCGCGGAACGTTGGCTCCTCGAGCGCGGCGGCATGCCTCTCCTCACGCGCTGGGCGACGGCGGTCTTTCCGGGGCCGGTCTGGAACGTGCGCTACGTGCGCGCCCTCGACGAGCACGGCGCAACCGTCGCGGTCGACGCGCGAACGGGCCGAATCGTCGGCTTCAAGCGGACCTTTCCCGAAGCCGAGGCCGGTGGAAGCCCCGACGAAGGCGCCGCGCGCGCGAAGGCGGCGTCCGTCTTCGCTTCGTTCCGCCTCGACCCGCTCGCCTGGGACGTCGTGTCGTCGAAAAGCGAGGCGCGCAAGGCGCGGCGGGACACGCTGGTGGTCTCCGAGTCTCGCCTCGAGCACGCGGGGGAAGCCGCCCGGCGCGCCGTGACGGGCCTCGCGGGCGACGTGCCCTCGCTCTTCGCGACGGCCTTGAAGCTGCCGGAGGAGTGGGTGCGCGCCCGGGAGAAATCGACGGCCGCGAGCTACCTCGCTCTTGCCTGGAAGATCGTGGCATGGGGAACGCTCGTGGGGCTTCTCGTCGTGGCCTTCGTGCGCCTCGTGCGCGCCGGAGCGATCCCGTGGCGCCGGTCGCTCCGTCTCGCGGCGCTCCTCGCGCTGCCTGCGATTTTCGCGCGCTCTGTCTCCTTTCCACTCGTCCTCGCGCGCTACGACTCGCAGTTCTCGATACCCGTCTTCGCGGTCGTGGCAGGCGTCGGCTTGTTCGTGGGCATCCTCGTGTCCTACGGCGCCGCGCTCCTCGCGGTTGCCCTCATCTTCGCGGTGAAATCCGACGCGGCGGCCGCATTTCGGCGGAGCGGTGCGGACGGCATTCGGGCTCTCGCGGCCGGCGCCTGCGCGGCCGGCCTCGTCCTCGGGGTCCGTGCGCTCGCGCGTGGCGTTTCGGCGACGTTTCCTCTCGAAGCGGGCGCCGGAGGCTTCGCGTTTCCGCAGGGGGTCGAGACCCTCTTGCCGGCGGGAGTCGTTCTCGACGGAATCGTCCTGCGTGCTCTCCTGTTCGGAGGCGTCGCGGCGCTCCTCACGCTTCTCCTCTCGGACGTCCTGAAGAAGCCGGTTCTCCGCGTGGCGTTCCTCGCCGTCGCGGGGGGCGTCTTCGCGCCCATCGGCGCGCGGACGTTCGGCGAGCTCCTCGTGCCGGTCTTCGCGGGCACGCTGACAGGCGTCGCGGCCCTCGCGGCAATTACCGTGTTCCTCCGTGACGACCCGCGCGCCTACGTCTTCGCGGCCGCGCTCCTTGTGGCCGCCGGAGCGGGGGCCGACCTCGTCTCGAGCGGCGTGACGCGCTGGGTCTGGAACGGCGCCGCCGTGCTCGCCGCCGTGGTGCTCTTCGTCGTTTTCCGCGGGTTCGACCGGCCGCGAGTGTCGGCTGCGCCCGGCTAGCCCCGCCCGCCAGCCTTCCGCCACTCCCACTCGGCGAGGCGTTCGCGCGCGCCGAGACCGATGGCGCGGTGGAGATCGACGAGGAGCTGCGAGGCTTCGGCATCGCGGAACGGCGGCGGCCCGAGGCGCGTGAGGACCGCCTCGGGGTGGTCCGGAGGCGCATAGGACGAGCGGAGCGCGGCGACGGGTTCACCCGGACGGTAGAACAGCTCGGGTCTCTCCAGGATGTGCCGCAGCAGCGGCTCGGGCGGCTCGGCCGGGTTCCGGGGCGAGGCGGCGTCGGCCGCGCGGGGCTCGTCCTTGCGATCAGGGCGGGTGCGCGCACGCTGCAAGCCCGCGAGAAGCTCTTCGCGCGCGACGCCGCGCAGGAGGAACACGAGGAAGGGGTCTTCCGCGAGGCGATCGCCGAGCAGGACGGCGAGCGCGCCAGCATGCGCGCATGGCTCAGGGCCGTCGGCGCACGAGCACCGGGAGACGACGTCGCCAGCGTCCACCGGCAGGAGCGTTCGGCCTGTGCCCGCGAAGGCGCCCTCGACGTCTTCCGGCAGGCGGCCCGCCAGGAGATCGGCCGCAAACCGCGCCCGCGCCGCCATCGCCTTGAGAACGCGACGCCGCGCCAGGGATGCGAGCGGAAGCAGGGAGAGCGACGCCTCCTCGAGGTGTCCGGCCGCCGCCCGCACGTTCGCCGAGGCCCCGGTTCGCCCGATCTCGAGCGAGGTCACCGCGCCCGAGAGAGCGACCGCGCGGCCTTCCGCGAGCGCGTCCTCCCAGCCGAGCGAGGCGAGGCGCGCGAGGAAGCGATACGCCCAGCCGCTTTCGGGCGGCGTCGTGCGGGGAAGGAGAGCTTTTTTGCGGCGCGGCATCAGTGGCCTCCGTCCGTCTCGATGGCGCTCGTGTCGAGCGCGACGAGCTCGGTGAGCTGCTCGTCCGAGAGCGTGGCGATCCACTGCTCGCCCGCGCCGACGATCGAGCGGGCAAGGGCCTTCTTTTCCTCGATCATCCGGTCGATGCGCTCCTCGAGCGTTCCCTTGCAGACGAACTTGTGCACCTGGACGTGCTGGGTTTGCCCGATGCGGAAGGCGCGGTCGGTCGCCTGCTCCTCGACCGCGGGATTCCACCAGCGGTCCACGTGGAAGACGTGAGAGGCGCGGGTCAGATTGAGGCCCGTGCCGCCGGCGCGCAGCGAGAGCACGAAGAACGGGGGCGGTTCCTCGTCTTCCTGGAAGCGCCGCACCATTTCGGTCCGCGTGTGCCGTGGGACGGCGCCGTGCAGGAAGAGCACCTCGCCACCGAAGCGTTCCTTCAGCTCGGCCACGAGGAGGTGGCCCATCTCGGCGAATTGCGTGAAGAGAAGGGCCGGGCTCCTCTCGGCGAGCGTCTCCTCGCACATCTCGAGAAGGCGGGCGATCTTCGCCGAGCGGCCGTCGCGCCGGCCGTCTCCAAGGAAGAGCGCCGGGTGATCGCAGATCTGCTTGAGGCGCAGGAGGAGGAGCAGGACCTTCGCCTTGCGGCTGCGCCGGTTCGCCCGCCCGATCCCCGAGAGCAGCGAACGCGTCGTCGCGCGGTAGAGCGCCGCCTGCTCGCGCGTGAGGCCGACGAACTCCTTCGTCTCGATTTTTTCGGGAAGATCGGGGACGACGCCCGGGTCGGTCTTGGCCCGGCGCAGGAGAAACGGGCCGGTCACGTGGCGCAGGCGCGCGGCCGCGGCCGGGTCGTTGTGTCGCTCGATGGGGAGAGCGAAGTTCCGCCGGAAAGCCTCGTCCGTGCCGAGGAGGCCCGGGTTGAGGAAATCGAAGATCGACTTCAGCTCGGCGAGGCGGTTCTCGACGGGTGTGCCGGTGAGGGCCGCGCGCCGGTGCGCGCGGAGCGACCGCGCAGCGCGCGACTGCGCGGCGGCCGGGTTCTTCACGTTCTGCGCCTCGTCGAGCGCGAGGTACTCCCACGTGACGCCCGACAGGAGCGCGCGGTCCCGGTGCGCGAGAGCGTACGTCGTGACGAGCAGGTCCACCTCTAAGAGCAGGTGTTGGAACGCCTCTCCGCTTGCCCGACCCGCGCCGTGGTGCACGACCACGCGCAGCCCCGGGGCGAAGCGCGCCGCCTCGCGCACCCAATTCTCCGCGACGGAAGTCGGACAGACGAGAAGCGACGGGCCGATGCGTTCTCCGGCCTCGCGCGCGGCGAGGAGCGTGGCGAGAAACTGGATCGTCTTGCCGAGACCCATGTCGTCGGCGAGGCAGGCGCCGAGGCCGCGCGAGAGCAGGAAGCGCAGCCACCCGACGCCGCGCATCTGATAGGGGCGCAGCGTGCCCGTGAGGCCGTGCGGAGCGGCGAAGCCTGCGATCTCGCGCCGCGCGGCGTCCGGGTCGAGGAGACGCCCGACCCAACCTTCGCCTCCCACGGCGTCGACGAGCACGTCGTCCCGTTCGCCATCGAGCCCACCCGCGAGGCGCAGCAGCTCGCCAAGCGTCGTGCGACCGCCGGGCCTGCGGTCGAGGAGGCGTCGCGCCTTCTCCAGGTTCTCCTTGTCGAGCAGAACCCACTCACCCCGGATCTGAACGAGGGGAATCTGCCGGGCGGCCAGGTCCTCGAACTCTTGGGGAGTCAGGAGCGCGTCACCGACGGCGACGCGCCAGTCGAAGTCGACGAGGGCGTCGAGTCCGAAGCGCACGACGGGCGCATCGGCCGGGCCTGCGCCCGGCGCGCGGCCCACGAGCTTGAGCGCGACGCGCGCGAGGCTGCCGCCGCCGGGCAGGCGGACGGCGATGCCGGCCTCTCCGAGAAGGGGGGCCTCGTCGGACAGGAAGCGCCACGCTTCGTCGGGCGACAGAGTGACGCCGGAGGGGTGCCGCTCCTCGAGGCTCCGGGCGATGGGGCGTGAAAGCGCCGCCGCCGTCCCGAGGCGCGCGAGGAGCGTGTCCTGCGGGTTCGTGAACAGGCGCCCGCGGCGCCGGATCGAGCCTTCGGTCGTGGCCCAGATCTCATCGGCGGGGAGGGAAACCTCGGGGCTCTCTCCGGACTCGAGAACGTACGTGAGCGAGAACGGGCCGCCCGCTTCGGAGGGCGGCACGACATGGATGCCGAGGCGCAGCAGGCTCTCGGGCAGAGGATCCAGGAGCGGGAGACTCCACTCGGAGAGACGCGTCAGGACGCCGGGCTCGAGTGTGCGGGTCGCCGGAGAAGCGAGCGCGGCGATGACCTCGGCCTCGGGCCCGTCGCCCGCGCGCCGCCGCTCGGCGGGCAGGACGTCCTTCAGGACGTCGCGCGCCGCAGCGTCCACGGCCTCGTCGAGGAACGCGAGGAGCAGGCCGCGCGCGGATGGGAGCGTGCCGTCAGGCCCCGGGCGGATGCCCGGCGGCAGGAGCGCGCGCGAGACCGGCGGCATGGCCTCCGCGAGGCGTCGAAGCCGTTCCCTCTCATGCGGGTCGTCGAGGACCGGCCTCCAGCGCGGGTGCGCACCATCGATGCCCGGCGCGATGTGCCGCCTGAGGAGAAGGTCGAACACCCAGCGCGCCACCTCGGCCCAGTAGTCGAGATCGTCGCCCGCCGACACGGACAGGGGACGCGAGCGGAGCGCGACCGGAAGCGCGAGCAGCGTCTCGAGACCGTCCGCCACGGGCAGCACGAGCGCCGGGACCTCGAACGTCCGGAGCACGGCGGTGAAAGGCGCCGCGTAGTCGGCGGGCTCCCGGAGGGCGGGCGCGGAGGGAACGGGACGTCCGTGCACGGCCGGGACGGCGAGCGTGAGCGTCGCGGTCTCGGCGCGGGCGGAGACGTACGAAGAGAGGCCCTCGGCGCTCAGCGCCGCCAGGAGCTCGCGCGGCTCGAGGGCGCGCGGATGCCGGTCGCGCTCCTCGCGCGGCGCGAAGAGTCCCTCTGCCCACAGAGCGAATCCGGACGGACGGGGGGCGCCGTGCAGGACGATCAAGCCCTCCATTGTCGGTTATCCTCGCCCTCCGATGAAAGCCTCGAAGGCACATGAGCTTTTCCGCCGGATGTCGAGCGCGGAGGTGGCCGCCGTCGTCGAGGCGGCGTGCGAGGACGACGAGCTGCCCGAAAAGATCGCCGGCGGTGTCCTCACGTACCAGCAGATCCCCCTCAAGCGATTCGCGAAACTGCCCGAGGAGACGCGGCTGGCGTACGTGCGGCGCACGCTGCGCGACAAGCGTGCGTCCGACCTCGGCCTCTACGTCCTCTCGGCCGCCCTGACGCGCAGGCAGGCGGCGCTTATCTCGTCGTTTCTCGAGGCGCTGAAACTTCCCCACGAGGGGCCCAGCCTGACGACGGAAGGCGCGATCCCGGCGCCGGTCGCGAAAGCGCTACGCCGCGCGGTCGACGCTCTTCTCAACGTCCACGAGGCGCGCGACGTGGCGCTTTATCTCCACGCGTTCGCTTCGCAGCCCGACGTGGACTGGCCCGTTCTCGGGGATCTCCTCGAGTCGGACCGACGCCTCGCGCTCGAAGACCGCTCGGCGAGCTAGGTGGCGACGCCTCCGGCTGGGAGCGCGCTTCCGACGTCCTTGGCCGGTCCGGCCTGCTCTTCTCGTTGCCGGTCTCGCCCTGTTCGCCGCCGCCGTGAGCGCTTTCCTCTCACAACGTGTCTTCGAGGGGGTCCCGCACGTGGCCGACGGGATCTCGTATGCTTCGCGTTGCTCATGGGAGCGGGCTTCATGGGACACGTGGCGGGGCTCCGCGTGTTCACCTGGTGCCTCGCGTTCCTGCTGGCCTACAACTTCGCTTTGTCAGGTCATCCCTTGCGGATGGCTTATTTCGTTTGGGACCCAAACCTCTCCTTCGACGCGATGAGCCATAATAAGATTGTCGAACGCTAAAGATATGTGGTGGCAGTATCTACTGGTCTTTTTCGGGGCCTTATTGTTTGATGTAGTAGCTTTTCCCTTTCCTCCCGCTTTTACCATCATGATCTTCCTACAGGTCATGTTCGGCTTGAACATTTGGTGGGTGATTGTAATTGGGGTGGCGGGTTCCATTTTGGGAAGGTATATCCTGACGCTATATATCCCGCTTCTCGCCGGAAGATTCTTCAAGCAGTCAAAGAATGAAGACGTTCAGTTTCTTGGCAAAAAGATGAAAGAGAAGGGATGGAGAGGCCAGATAGTAATAATTGCTTACTCCTTATTGCCCCTTCCCACGACCCCACTATTCGTGGCCGGAGGTATGGCGAAAATAAACGCTGTGTATATTATTCCAGCGTTTTTCGTAGGTAAATTCACAAGTGATACCATTACTGTGCATTTAGGCAAATATGCCTCAGAGCATGCCAAAGACATGATAGAAGGAGCACTATCCTGGAAGTCACTTGCAAGTTTAGTGGTGGGGTTACTTCTTCTCTGCGCTCTTCTATTCATTGACTGGCGTTCGCTAATCCAAAAGAAGAAATTTCAGTTGAACTTCAAGATATGGAAGTGAAAGACGGGGTCACGCGGGCTCGGGTGGAGACGCGGCCGCGGCGAGAACGATCTCTCCCTTCACGCCAGGCCGTGCGCCGAGGAGCCGGGCGATCTCCGAGGCGCGGCCGCGCAGGACTTCCTCGTGAAGCTTCGTCAGCTCGCGCCCGAGGACGACGGGCGGGTCTCCCCACGCCCGCGCGAGGGTCTCGAGAGATTCCACGATGCGGAAGGGCGACTCGAAAAGCACCGTGGTGCCGGGACGAGAAGCGCGGGTGGCGTACCAGCGATCGCGCTCACCCCGGCGGGACGGCGGAAAGCCGTGGAACGTGAACGGGACCGCTGGAAAGCCCGAGATCGAGAGGATCGCGAGAACCGCCGACGGACCCGGAATCGCCTCCACCCTGTGGCCGGCAGCAGCCACGGCCGCCACGAGCCGCTCGCCGGGATCGGAGACGAGCGGTGTGCCGGCGTCGGAGACGAGAGCCAGCGTCTCGCCGCGGGCAAGCCTCTCGAGCGCCTCCTCGACGCGGCGGTGCTCGTTGTGTCCGTGGCAGGACACGCGGGGCGCCGTGAGGCCGTAGCGCGCGAACAGTCCGCCCGTGCGGCGCGTGTCCTCGCAGTACACGACGGCCGCGGACGCCAGCGCCTCCCGCGCCCGCGGCGACAGATCGTCGAGATTCCCGATCGGCGTCGCGACGACGAGGAGGCGGCTCATGGACGCATTCTCTCGCGTCCGCCCGCGAGGGACGCCTGCTACCATCGAGGACGTGTTTCGCGGGTCGCTTGTCGGGCTCGTGTTCGCGGGCGCCATACTCGTGCGGACCGCCGGGAGCGCCGCTCCTCAGGCCTCGCCCGCGGCGACGCCTTCGGATCCGGCCGTGCTCGTCGACCGCATCGCGGCCGTCGTGGGTGACGAGATCGTTCTGGAGAGTGAGATCCGGAAGTTGGTGGCCGTGGGCTTTCTCGAGCGGATTCCCGGCGAGACCAACGCCGCATATCGTGACCGCGTCCTCGACCAGCGCATCGTCGACGTCCTGCGCGAGCGGCAGCTTCGCCGGTCGAGCGGATTCGAGCCGAAGCCGGAGGAGGTCGAAGCGCGCGTCGCGGCACTCGAAGAACGTCTCTCGCAAGAGCGCGGAATCGCCGCGGCCGCGGTGCTCGCGGCGGCGGGGACGACGCGCGAGGAACTGGCCGCGTGGGTACGGCGCGGGCTCGCGCTCGAGATCTTCGTGAGAGAGCGCCTCACCCCGGGACTGAAGGTGACGGAGGCGGATTTGCGCGCCTACTACGATTCGGCTTTTCGGGAGGCGGCGAAGAAGCGCGGCCTCGCGGACGTGCCGCCGTTCGAGGACGTCAGGGAGGAGATTCGCGAAGTCGTGCGCGAGCTCAAGCTCAACGCCGAGATCGAGCGGTGGACGGGGCAGCTCCGCAGCGAGACGCGCATCCTCATTTACCGGCGCTGACGGGCCCTTCCTTCCGGTAGAGGATCCGATTCGCGAGGACGCGACGCACGTACAGGCGCGTTTCCGGGTAGCTGATCGAGGCGAGGAGCGCCTCGGCGGGCGCCTTCGCGCCGCCGGCCCACAGCGCCGTCTGCCCGGCGCCGGCGTTGTAGCCCGAAGCGGCGAGGGCCGCGTCGCCCTCGAAGCGGGCGAGAAGATTCTTCAAGGTGCGCGCGCCGAGCCGAAGCGAACGCGCAGGATCATAGAGATCCGCATACGCCGGTGGCGTCTCGTTCAGCTCGCGCGCGGCCTCTCCCGCGGCAGGCAGCGTGAGCTGCATGAGCCCGCGGGCCGCGGCGGGGGAGGCGGCCTCGCGGTCGAACCGGCTCTCCTGACGCATGACCGCGTAGAGGAGGTCGCGCGGCACGCCGCTCTGGTCGGCGGTCTCGGCGACGAGACGGTCGAACGGACGCGGAGCGAGGCCCCTGAGCACGGAGCGTGGAGCGAGGTCGAGGAGGAAGTCGTCGGGCACCATTCGGTCGAGAGCCTCGGCCGCGTCGAGCGCCGCGGGCCCGGCATCCGCGTCCTCCGCGAGGCGCGCCGCCACGAGGCTTCCGAGCAGCGTGTCCAGGCGCGAGGCGTCGCGCACGATGGACTCGGCCTCGAGCGGCAGCCCGAGCTGCAGGAGGCGACAGGCGGCGGCATCCCCGCAGAGCGTCGGGAGGGAATCCTCCGGCAGGTCGGGAGCGAGCAGAACCTCCGCGTAGCCGGGAAGTGAGCGATAGGCGAGTTTCAGGAGGTCGCGCGCCCCGGCGTCGCCGAGGAGGGCGGGCGGCAGGAGGTGCGCTTTAGCCTCCCGCGCGTTTCCGGACGCGACGAGAGCCTCGCCACGGAGGCGCTCGCGGCGGAGGAACGCGTCGCGCGAGCCTGCCGGGAGCCCGAGCATCCGCTGCGTCGCGAGCTCGCCCGCGGCCGTGAAGGGGCGTGCGGACAGGAGCGCCGCGTAGCCCGCGAGCGCGCCCGCGACGTCTCCCGAGGCCTCCGCGGCACGTCCGCGCCAGAACGGAAGCTCGCTCTTCCAGGGCTCCGGCAGCCGCCGCGCGCGCGCGAGGCGTTCGACGGGAAGAAGGACACGCCGCGCGCTCGCGCCGTCCCCCGCCTCGGCGCGGCGCTCCAGAAGGTGAAGGAGGCCCTCGATGCGCCCGGGCTCCTTCGCGAGGTTCTTTCGCATGAGGATCGTCTCGGCTCCGGCGAGGTCGCCGCGTCTGAGGAGGAGACGCGCCCGCTGGAGCGCGGCGACGGGCGCCGGGCCCACGCGCCCGCTCTCCACCCGCCGAAACTCCGCGGCCGCCGCGTCGAGCTGCCCGAGCTTCTCGAGCGCGGCGCCGAGGTTGAAGCGCGCGCGGGCGAAGAAGGCATCGGTGCCGGGGGTGTCGTCTTTCTTTCCGAGGGCGCGTCGGGGATGGCGCGGCTGCTCGTCGAGAATCGTCTGGAAAGTCGTGGCCGCCTCGGCGAATCGGCCGCGCGACGCGAGGATCCGGCCGAGGTCGAAGCGAGCGCCCCAACGCACGATGTCGTCGACCGCGCGTCTGGCGCGTTCCGCCGCGAGACGCTCGGCGAGCTCGAGGTCGCGCTGCGCCTTCGCGGTCTCGATCAGGAGCGGCAGGAGGCGATCGGGCAGGTTCCGCGCTTCTCGGCCGCGCATTTCGCGCGCGAGCACGATCGCAGCCGCGTCATCCCGCCGCGCCTCGCGAAGGATCTCCTCGCGGAGCGACGCCGCGGCCGCCGCGTCGCCAGCCTGGTCGAGCGCTTCAGCGCGGAGCGCGAGGAGCCGGCGCCTCTCCCGTGACGCCGCCGGCGGTCGCGCGGCCACGAGGCGAGCCAGGGTCGCCCTGTCGAGGCGCGTTTCGAGCGCGTCGAGCGCGATGCGGAGCGCCCGCCGCGAGACGGCGCCGCCCTTCCTCTGGAGCAGGGGAAAAAGCAGCTCGAGCGCACCCAGCCCGTCACCACCTTCGAACCGGAGCGTGCCCGCGGCGAGGCGGGCGGGCACGTCGAAAAGGTCGTCGGCGGAGACATAGCGCTCGAAGAGCGCGATGGCTTCGTCGCGATGGCCCGTGGCGGCGAGCGCGCGCGCTGCGAGGTAGTCAAAGCGGCCGTCGGCGTACCGCTCGGCCGATTCTCTCTTCAAGGTGTCGAGGTGTCCCACGACTTCCGTCCACTTACCGGCGCGCGCGGCCGCTGCGAGGTCGCGTTCGCGTGCTCCGGTTGCGGCGAGCGGCGGGGCGGAGGCGAGAAAAAGCGCGAGCGGGGCGAGGGCGGCGGAGCGAAGTGCGGTTCTCAGCCCGGCGGCCACGCGAAGATCCGCCCGCCGAGGAGATGAAGATGCAGATGAAACACGCTCTGGCCGGCCTCGGCCCCGTCGTTGACGACGACCCGGTAGCTGTCGAGGGAGAGCATGCGTGCGACGCCGATGAGCGCGACGAGACAGGCGCCGAGGAGCGCGGCGTGCTCGTCTCCGGCTTCGGACAGGCGCGCCACGTGCGTCTTCGGGACCACGATGACGTGCGTCGGCGCCTTCGGGGCCACGTCGTGGAACGCGAGGACGCGCTCGTCCTCGAAGACGATCTTCGCGGGGATCTCCTTCCGGACGATCCGGCAGAAGAGGCAGGAAGGGTCGGCGTCGGGGCTCACGGCGGCATTATCCGTCGATCCGCTCGACGGAGGCGCCGAGGGCCCGGAGGCGCTCGTCCATCGCGGCATATCCCCGGTCGAGGTGATAGATGCGGCGCACGCGCGTCTCGCCCCAGGCGACGAGGCCTGCCAGGACGAGAGCAGCGGACGCGCGGAGGTCCGAAGCCGTGACGGGCGCGCCCTCGAGCCGCGCCGGCCCGCGCACGACCGCCGCCCGCCCCTCGACGCGCACGTCGGCGCCAAGGCGCGCGAGCTCGACCGCGTGGAGGAAGCGGTTCTCGAAGATCGTCTCGACGAGGCGCGACGTCCCCTGGGCCTGCGTCATCAGGGCAAGGAACTGCGCCTGCAGATCCGTCGGAAAGCCCGGGTGCGGCGCCGTCTCGATGTCCACGGCCTCGAGCTCTCGCGAAGCAGAGACGCGCACCGCGCCGCCTGTCGCCTCGACGCCGGCCCCGGCGCGGCGGAGCGCGTCGAGGAACGTCTCGAGGTCGCGGGCGCGCGCGTGCGTCACGGTCACGTCGCCGCCCGTGATCGCGCCGGCGGCCAGGTATGTCCCCGCCTCGATGCGGTCGGGCACGATCTCGTGCGGCGACGCGCCCGTGCCTGAGAGCCGTTCGACGCCTTCGACCGTGATCGTGCCGGTGCCCGCGCCGGTCACGCGGGCGCCCATGCGCGTCAGGAGAAGCGCGGAGTCCGCAACTTCGGGTTCTCTCGCCGCGTTCTCGATCACCGTGGTCCCGCGCGCGAGGGCCGCGGCGAAAAGCACGTTTTCGGTGCCGGTGACCGTGGAGGTCGGGAACCGGATCGTCGTTCCGGTGAGGCGTCCGGTCGCGCGCCCGACGCGCGAGACGTGCGCGTGGATGTAACCCTTCTCGACGGCAATCCGCGCGCCCATCGCCTCGAGCGCCATGAGGTGCAGGTCCACCGGCCTCACGCCGATCGCGCATCCTCCGGGCAGCGACACGCGCGCCTCGCCGAAGCGCGCGAGGAGGGGCCCCAGAACCAGGATCGAAGCCCGCATCGTGCGAACGAGGTCGTAGGGAGCCTCGGTCGACGTGACGCGCGACGCGTCGAGGACCATGCGCCCCGGCGCGGGCCGTTCGACGGACACGCCCATGCCGCCGAGGAGGTGCGCCATCGTGCGCACGTCCGCGAGGTCGGGCACCTCGTCGAGCGTCACCGGGGCGTCCGTGAGGAGAGAGGCGGCCAGGGCCGGCAGCGCCGCGTTTTTCGCGCCGCTCGCGCGCACGGTGCCCGCGAGGCGCACCGGACCCTTGATGAGGAAGGCGTCCACGCGGGCGGGAGTGTAGCGGCTACGGGGCCGGGGGTCGTGTCAGAGGCGCACCGCCGTGGCCGTGCGCGGGATCCCGGCCGCGTCGAGGCGCATGGCGGCGAGACGAAACGCGCCCGACGCCTCCACGAGCGCCGACACGTCGCGAGCTTGCCCGTAGCCGAACTCGAACACGAACGGGGCGCCGGAGCGGAGGAATGCGGGCAGGCCGGCGAGGAGCACGCGCAGCGGCTCGAGGCCGTCATTCCCGCCGAAGAGCGCGAGAGGCGGCTCGAAGTCGGAAACCGTCTTCGACAGATGTGGCGCATCGGCCATGGGCACGTAGGGGGGGTTCGCGACGGCGAGGTCGAAGAGAGGCCGCGAAGAGAACGCGGAGAGCCAGTCGGAGGCCACCGGGATGACGCGCTCCGCCACGCCGTGGCGGCGGGCGTTCGCCGCGGCGAGGGCGAGCGCCGCCGGCGAGCGGTCGATCGCGAAAACCCGCGCTTCGGGTCGCTCGAGCGCGAGCGACACGGCGAGAATGCCGCTGCCCGTACCGAGGTCGGCGAGGGCGCGCGCCTCGGGAGCGGCGGCGCGAGCCGCCTCCACAACACCTTCCGTCTCGCCGCGCGGAATCAGCGCGCGCGGGTCGACGAGAAAGGTCCGGCCCAGGAATTCCCATTCGCCGAGGAGGTACTGCAGCGGCTCGCCGGCGGCGCGGCGCGCGACGAGCGCCTCGAAGGCCACCCCTGACGATGCGTCCGCGAGCTCGGACCTCCTGCCGTGAAACCAGGCGCGGGGGTGTGCGGCGGCCCGGGCGAGAAGCTCCTCCGCTTCGTACGGAGCGTGCTCCGCTCCCGAGAGCCGGCTTCGCCCCCTGGCAAGCAGCGCACCCCACGTCGCCATGGGGTTCGGGGAGGAGCTCATGCGGGCCTCGTGTTTAAGATGGGAAACATGTCCGGCCCCCGGATTCTCGTCTTTTTCGGTCTCCTGCTCCTTGCGGCGGGCGTCGCGCTCGGCCTGCCGTCGTCGCTCGCGCCCGCGGCGGTCGTGATCGCCGTGGCGGCGATCCTCGTCCTGTTTGGGACGCGGCGGTCCCCATCGGCCTCGAGGCACCGCGCCGAGCCGCTGACATCCGTTCGCGCGGCGTTCGGGCCCGCCGTGGATGCGATGGATGCCGTCGCCGTCTACACGGTGGATCGGGCGGGCCGGATCGGTTACGCGAACCGGGGTGCTCGGCGCGTCCTCAGCGTCGAGGCGCACGACGTGGAAGGTCACGTCGCATCGGAGTTCCCCGCCTTCGGCGCCGACACCCCCGAGATGATCGAGGGCCTGAATGAAGTTTTCGAGAGCGGCCGGCCCCGCGCCCCGCGGCGGCTCCTGCTGCTCGCGGACGGCGCGACGCGCGTCGAGTCGATCGTTTCGATGACGCCGGTCATGCGGTACGGCGTGGTCGTCGAGACCGCCGTCTGGCGCGTGGACACGCGCGGTCCGGCCGGCGGGGACGAGCGCCGCGCGCGCCTGCTCGATTCCTCGCCGGCGGGCCTTCTCGGCGTGGACGCGTCGGGCCGCATCGAAGCCGTGAGCCGCCGGCTCGCGGAATGGGTCGGGCGTCGCGCGGACGCCCTCGAGGGCCTCGACGTCGAGCGCTCGGAGGTCCTCCCGGAAGCGCTGCGGAGGCTCATCCGCGCGCACGCCGTGAATGGCGCCCGCCAGGGCACGCCGACCTCGACGGCCGAGGAAGACGCCTCGCTCGTCACGCCGGGCGGCGTGTCGCGGATGTTCCACGTCCTCGTCGCGCCGCGTTCGGGCGGGGGCGCGGACGTCGTCTTTCTCGACGGCGCTTCGCGGCGGCGCCTTCTCAGCGAGCTGGACGCGGCCCGTCGGGCGCTCGCCGATGCGCGCGAGGCCGCCGTGGACGTCCTGCAGTCCACGACGCGCGATCTCAAGGCGCGCGTCCAGGAGATCGTCGCCGCGGCACGGCGTGCGGCGGACGAGACCTCGGGTCTGATCCAGCGCGCGCGCGCCGAGGCCGAGCTGAAAGCGACGAGCGAGCAGCTTCTCGCGCGGATCGACGAGACCGGGCCCCGGGACGAGGGAACCGGCCTCCGACCGGTCGGCGCACCCGACGGTCGACCGCGCGTCCTGCTCGTGGAGGACAACGAGGAGAACCGCGAGCTCCTCGCCCACATGCTGAGGTCGCGCGGCGCCGACGTGCACCTGGCGGGCAGCGGGCGCGAGGCGGTGGATGCCGCCGCGAGCTTCCGCTTCCACTTCGTCCTCCTCGATCTTCAGATGCCGGAGATGGACGGGTTCCAGGTTCTCAGGCGATTGCGCGCTCTTCCGAACGGGGATCGCCTGCCGGTCGTCGCGCTCACCGCTCTCACCTCCGACCTCGTGAAGGAACGCTGCGAGGCCGAGGGCATGAACGACTTCGTGAGCAAGCCCGTGACACTCGCGCGCATCGGTGAGCTCGTCGCGAAGTGGGGAAAAGCCGCGCCGGGCGCTACCAGCGCATCCGGTAGAGCATGACGTACACGACCACGCCCGTCACGGACACGTAGAGCCAGATCGGGAGCGTCCACCGGGCGAGCCTCCGGTGTCTCTCGAAGCGTCCGCGCCGGGCGAGGATGAACGTCGCGATCGCGAGCGGAGCGACGGCTGCCGCGAGGACGGTGTGGGTGAGGAGAATCCCGAGATAGAGCGTCCGCGCGCCGCCCGTGCCGGGGAAGCGCACGCTTCCCACCCGCGCGTGGTAGACGAGGTACGAGACGAGAAAGAGCGTGGAGCACAGGAACGCCGCCGTCATCGTGCGGCGGTGCAGGTCGATCCTCCGCCGCCGGATGAACGTCCAGCCGACGACAAGAAGGACAGCGCTCGTCGCGTTCAGGCAGGCGTTCAGCGTCGGAAGGTCGCGGATCGTCATCGAGCCTCCGGAGGGCGCGGTCCGGCCATCCGGCCGCCGGGGCCGGCGGGGAAACGCGCGACGACGGCGACGGCAGCGGTAAACATGACGACGGCGAAGGCCACGACGACGGCAATCGAGAGCGACGGGGACGTCCACGCCGGCACGGTGCCGCCAAGGGCCCGGCGCAGGGCCGCGACGCCGTAAGTGAGCGGGTTCACGGCCATCGCAATGCGCAGCCACGCGGGCGCTCCGTCGACGGGGAAGAAGGCTCCCGACAGGAGCCACATCGGGATCAGGAAGAGATTCATGATCGCGTGGAAACCCTGCGTCGACTCGAGCGACCACGCGATCGCGAAGCCGAGCGCCGTGAGCGCAAAGGCCAGAACCGCCAGCAGCGCGGCGGCGGCGAGGAGGCCCGCGGCGCCGGCCTTGAGGCCGGCCACGGGCACGAGGACGAGGAGCGGGAGCCCCTGCATCAGCCCGAGCGCCGTGCCGCCGAGGATCTTCCCGAGCGCGATCGAACCGGGGGCAACGGGCGAGACGAGGACGCCCTGGAGAAAACCCTCTCGCCGGTCTTCGATGACGGAGATCGTCGCGAAGATCGCCGCGAAGAGCACGACGAGGACGACCGTGCCCGGGAAAAAGTAGCTGAAGGAGTTCTCGCGGAAAGAACTCCGGAAGCCCGAGCCCACGAGGATCCACATGACGAGCGGGGGGGCAACCGCTCCGACGACCCGGCTCTTCTGCCGGAGGAACCTCACGATCTCCCGGCGCGCGAGGGCGAGGGCCGCCCTCAAGCGGCGCCTTCCCCGGCGTCCGGCACGTCCGCCTCGCGAAAGCGGCGGCCCGTCTTCGCGATGAAGACGTCCTCGAGCGACGGCGCGCCGAGCGTGACGGACTTGAAGGCGCCCGGAAACGCTTCGACGAGGCGGGGCACGAACGTGTGCGCGGCTCGGCGCTCGATCCGGACCGTGGGCCCGACCACCGTAATCCGGCCGGCCTCGGCGCCGAAGCGGCTTTCGATCCCGGCCGCCAGCGCCGGCGCGCCGGTCTCGTCCCTCGCCTCCACGGTCACGACGTCGCCGCCGAGCGTGGCCTTCAGCGCGGCGGGCGTGCCGAGCGCGAGAAGGCGTCCCTGGTCGAGGATGCCGATGCGGTGAGCGGCCTCGGCCTCCTCGAAAAGGTGTGTCGTGAGGAGGACCGCCGTGCCCGTCGTGGCAAGAGAGGCGAGCACCCCCACGAGGTCGCGCCGGGCGCCCGGATCGAGACCCGTCGAGGGCTCGTCGAGGAGGAGCACGGGCGGCGCGTGAAGGAGCGCCTTGGCGATCTCCACGCGCCGCGCAAGGCCTCCGGACAGAGTCTCGACGAGGTCGCCCGCCCGATCCTCGAGGCGGAAGGTTCCGAGGAGCTCGCGGATACGCACGGCGAGCGCGCCAGGGGAAATGGAGTACAGCGCGCCCTGAAACACGAGGTTCTCCATGACGGTGAGCTTCTTGTCGAGGCTCGGCGCCTGGAACACGACGCCGAGGCGCCGGCGCACCTCGCGGCCCGCCGCCGCGGGATCGAGCCCGTCGATGGTGAAGCTCCCGGCGCTCGGCGGCAACAGGGTCGCGAGAATCCGGAATAGCGTCGTCTTGCCGCCCCCATTCGGGCCGAGGAGCGCGAAGATCTCGCCGCGCGCCACGGAGAATGAGACGTCCGAAAGGGCCGNNGCGATCGACGCGAGAAAGAGGGAACGGGCGTGCCCGTCGGTCGTCTCGCGCGCGAACCGGAGCGACGAGGCGAGGAAGAGAAGCGTCAGGACGAACGCCCCGAGCGCGTAGGCGAAGCCGGCGGTTCCCACGAGGGACGGCAGGAGGCTGATGGGCAGCAGCACGGCGGTCCACAGGAGCGTCTGCCGCGCCGTCCGCCGCCCGGACGGGTCGATGACGGGAAGGATCTTCACGCCCGCGCGGGCGTAGTCGACTCGGTGCCGCCACCCGATGGCGAAAAAGTGCGGAAGCTGCCAGACGAAGAGGATCGCGAAGAGCGCGAGGCCCGGAAGGCCGATCCCGCCCGCCGCCGCGGTGTAGCCGCCGAGGGGCGGCAGCGCGCCGGGCACGGCCCCGATGATCGTGGAGGCGTGCGACCGCGTCTTCATGGGCGTGTACAGACCGACGTAGGAGACGAGCGTGAAGGCCGCGAGGGCTGTCGTCAGCACGTTCGTGAAGAGCAGGAGCTCGACGAGGCCGACGACGGACAGCGCGCCGGCGAAGAGCGCGGCTGAGGCCAGCGGGAGGCGGCCCGAGGGGAGCGGGCGCTCGGCCGTCCGCTCCATGAGGCCGTCGAGCTCCTTCTCCCAGACCTGGTTGAACGCGCTCGTGCCGGAGGCCACGAGAGCGGTCCCGAGGAGCGTGTGGAGGAGGAGCGGCAGGTTTAGCGTCGAAAGCGGCCCCTTCATACCCGCCACGAAGCCGACGAACGCCGTCATGACGACGAAGAACGTGATGCGCGGCTTCGTGAGGGAGACGTAGGAGGCGAAGGCGGTGGTGTTGCGACTCAGGCTCATGCTCGGATGCGGGAGCTTAGCGCGTTTGCCCGGTTCCGGCAGGCTCCGAGGCACACGGTCGCGAGAACGCCGGTCACCCAGCACAGGGCCCCCGCCGCGAGGTGAGCGACCGTGAGGGGAGGCGCTTTCCCGGACCAGATGGAAAGCGCGCCGAGGAGAATCTGGATCGCGACGAGGCCGGTCCAGGTCGCGGCGAAACCGGCGAACACGGGACTCCTTGCCGACGCCCGCCCGAGAGCGCGCGCGGCGGCGAAGACGAGCACGAGAACGACCGCTGCTCCGAGCCGGTGCGCGAGGTGGATCGGCACCCCGCGGCGGGCGAGATCCTCGGTGGAGGGCCAGAGGCCGCCGAACGCCGTCGGGAAGTCGGGGATCGCGAGACCGGCGCCGGTGTGTCGCATGACGGCGCCGAGGACGATCTGGGCGTAGATCGCCGCGGTCGCGGCGAGCGTCCATCGAAACGCGCTGCTCAGAACTGCGGCGTCCGAAGAGCACGAAGAGGGATCCTTCAGGTCGGTCCACGTCTTCGAGCACATGAGCGCGACCACCGCGGTGAGTGCGAAGACGATCTCGGCGAGGGCCGCGTGCGCGGAGGAGATCGCAGGCGGTAGAAGAAAGAGCACGGTCAGGCCGCCCAGAACCGCCTGCAGCAGAATCGCGCCGAACGCCGCGGCCGCGATCCGCTTGACCGCTCTTTTCCCTTCTAAGAAAAGAAGAAGCGCGCCCAGCTCCAGCCCGACGAGTGTGGAGACGGCGGCGGCGACGAGCCGGTGGCCGTGCTCGTAGAGGATGCCGCCCACCATCGGGGGCATCAGGCGCCCGTAAGAGAGCGGCCAGTCCGGGACGGCGAGGCCCGACTCCGTGGACGTGACGAGGGCGCC
>PLZI01000019.1:73806-75260 GCA_003152095.1 Acidobacteriota bacterium
CATCCAGCCGTGCACGTCGCACTTGATCCGGATCATGACCTCGGGTTGGTCGAACTTCTTCGTGTATTTCATTCCCTGGACGGGCATCGCGAGGTTGAACGGCTCGTTCTTCTCCGGAAGCGAGTGGATGTTGTGGAGGGTCGGATCGCTGTTGAGGATGTCGATGTTCTGCCCGGCCACGACGCCAAATACGTGAGGGGTGTACCGGCAGCCCTTCTGATCGATCGTGGCGGCCGTCGCGGGAGGTGGATAGGTGCCGCTGATGCCCGACTTCACGTAGACGAAGACGTCCGCGATGCCCCTGTCGGGTCCGATCTCGATATCCTGCTTCGCCACGTCTCCGGGGTGCGCCTTCGCGCAGAACGCGTCGGCTGACATCTTGTACTTTTCGGGCACCGGCACCGCGCCCTCGAAGACGATCTTGCCCGTGATCGAGGCCGCGCCTGTCGCCCCGGCGACGGGGCCGGCGGCCGACGCGGCCGGAGCGGCGGCGCCTTCCTTCGAGGCGCCTGCGGCGCGCGAAGACTTGGGCCGGTCCTCGTCATCGTCGTCCTTGCCGCCGCAGCCGGCGGCGAGAACGGCCGCGAGGGCGGTGACAGCGCAGGCGGCGACGAATCGGAAGCGGAAGACGGGACCGGTCATGCGGGCCTCCTCGGCGGTCGATTTCCTTATCATGTGTCCCCGAAATGAGGGGAGATCGATGATAGACAATCGACCGATGCGCGTCGACTGCGCGGTGCTCCGGCAGGTGGAGATGCCGCTCAAGTTCCGGTTCCGGACGTCCTTCGGCGAGACGGGCGTGAAGAAATTCCTTCTCCTCGAGCTCCGCGCGGACGGCCTTTCCGGTTGGGGCGAATGCGTGGCCGAGGAAGGGCCGTTCTACTCGCCCGAGACGATCTCCACCGCTTCTCCCATCCTCACGAGCTTCCTGCTCCCGCTCGTTCTCGGGAAGCGGGTCTCCTCCCCTGAGGAGTTCGAGCGCCTCGCCCTGCGCATCCGCGGGAACCGGATGGCGAAGGCAGCCGTCGAGTGCGCTCTCCGTGACCTTTTCGCGAAGGCGGCGGGCGTTCCGCTCGGGAAATCGCTCGGAGGCTCGCGCGAGACGATCGAGGTCGGCGTCTCGCTCGGGATCTCGCCCACGCCGAAGGATACCGTCGAGAACGTGCGGAAGCACGTGGCAGAGGGGTATCGCCGCATCAAGCTGAAGATCGAGCCCGGCTCGGATGCGGATCGGCTCGCCGCCGTGCGCGACGCATTCCCCGACATCACGCTCACGGTCGATGCGAATGCGGCCTACACGCTCGCGCAGGCGGACACGCTGCGCGCTCTCGACGCCTTCCGGCTGGACTACATGGAGCAGCCGCTCCACCACGAGGACATGGTCGCTCACGCGGAGCTCGCGAAGACGCTGAGGACGCCGATCTGCCTTGACGAGTCGATCCGCTCGGCCGCCG
>PLZI01000052.1 GCA_003152095.1 Acidobacteriota bacterium
CTCGACGCTTTTTACCGGCGCGTGCGCCCCGGCGGCCCCGGATGGGAGACGGTCTCGCGGCGCCTCGGCTTCGGCCGCGAGCCCATACCGGGCGGCGCGATGTCGTTCGTGAACTGGATCCTCGGCATCATCCTCGTCTACACGGCGCTCTTCGGCATCGGCAAGATCGTGTTCGGGCAGCTCTGGATGGGCTTCGCGCTTCTCGACGTCGCGATCGTCAGCTTCATCTTCATCATGTGGAGCTTGAAGCGACAGGAGACGGAATGAGGCTCATCGCGCGTTCGGCGAGCGCCGTGATCGTGAGAGAAGGGTTCACGCCCGGGTTCGCCGAGATGGCAGATCCATCGATGACGTAGAGGCCCTCGTAGCCGAAGACGCGGTGCTTGTCGTCGATGACGCCGGTCGCCGCCGACGTTCCCATGCAGCAGCCGCCGAGGATGTGCGCGGTCGTCGGAATGCCGAGGAGCGTCTCGGTCGCGAGGCTTTCCGCGTAGCCGTCGAGCTTCTTCTCGACGCGGCGCGCGAGCTCGGTCGCCTCCGGCACCCACGCCTTCGCCTGCGGCCCGCTACCGGTCCCCGTCGTGAGGCCGCGCCGGAAAAGTGTCCGGATGCCACGGCCGAGCTTCATGCGGAGCGTCCCTTCGGAGGTTCGCATGTAGAGGAGGATCATCGTGTACTTCGCCCAGTCCGGCACGAACGCCGCCTTCAGCGTGGCCCACGGCTTCTTCAGGATCATCGCGCCGGCGTTCAGGAGGCGCGTGCCCACTGTGTCGCCCGGCGCATGCGGCATCGCGAGCGGGCGGAAGAAGCCCGAGCCGGCGGGATAGCGCACGGGCTCGAGGTGCGAGTGCGCGTCCGTTTGCAGGATCGAACCGATCGCGATCCCCTCCGACAGGTCCACGTCGCGCCGCTCCGTCACGACGCCCATGAGGACCTCGGAGTTCGTGCGCACGAAGTCGCCGAGCCGGTCGGAGATCTGCGGGAGGCCGTCCGGCCGCTCCTTGAGCTTCAGCAGGAGCTCCACCGTGCCGAGGACGCCTCCCGAGAAGACGACGTTCCGCGCCGAGATCGTAAGGGTCTTCCGGAGGAACGGAAAAAGCGAACGCCCCGTCCGCGCCGTAACCGCGAAACCGCCGCCTTCGCGCGGCTTGACCCACAGAACCTCGGTGTCGGCCTCGACCTTCGCGCCGCGCTTCTCGGCGAGCCACAGGTAGTTCTTGTCGAGCGTGTTCTTCGCGTCGTGCCGGCAACCGACCATGCAGCCGCCGCAGCGCGTACAGCCGGAGCGATCCGGCCCTTCCCCGCCGAAGAAGGGGTCGGGCACCTTCACGTCCGGCTCGCCGAAGTAGACGGCCACGTCCGTGGACGACCAGCCGCTCTCGCGGCCGATATCGCGCCCAACCTCGCGGAGAATCTCGTCGGGCAACGTCGTGAACGGCACGGGCGTGGCCCCGAGCATCCGCTTGGCCGTCGCGTAATGGGGCAGAAGCTCGCGCTTCCAGTCCGCGAGGTCTCCCCACGACGTCGCGGAGAAGAACTCGTCGCCCGGCACGGGAAGAGTGTTCGCGTAGACGAGCGACCCGCCGCCCACGCCGACGCCCGACAGCGCCGTCACGTGCGGGAGGAACGTCATCTTGAAGATGCCGCGGCAGCCCGCCGAAGGCAGCCACAGCCACCGCTTCACATTCCAGTTCGACTTCGGAAAGTCGGAGGCAGCAAAGCGCGTTCCCTTCTCGAGGACGAGAACGCGGTACCCCTTCTCGGAGAGGCGGAGCGCGCTCACGCTTCCCCCGAACCCGGAGCCCACGATGGCGTAGTCGGCGTCGAATGCAGCTTTCACACGGCGAGTCTACAGGTCAGATCCGGTCTTCCGCGGCCGGATCGTCGCGTGTCGCGTGTTACGCTGTGAACGCACACGGAGGCCGCATGCGCAAGCTTCTGATCGTCGCCGCGGCGATCGCTCTCGCCGTCTGGTACCTCCGCAAGGCCCCGAAGGACGCCACCCCGACCGTGTCCGCCGGAGTCGCGATGTCTCCAGGCCCGGGCTGCCTGATGGCCGCCGAGAGCGCCAACAGCTCTCTGGCCGAGGCGACACGTCTCCTCCTCTCGATGCCGGTCGACTCCTCGAAATGGAGCGACGCCGAGAGCCGCGTCTCCTCCGCGATCTCGAGCGCCGAGTCGGCGTGCACGGGCGGCACGACGGACGCCGAGCGCACGGGCATGGAAGACGCACGGGCGGCGCTTTCTCTCATGCGTGCGACGCTCGCCGAGGGCGCGCACGCCGCCCTCGGCGCGGGCGGCTTTCAGGGCGCGATGCGGCAGGAGGGCATCGACAACCGGCTGTCCGCCGCGCGCGGGAAGTTCGGTCTCAGGTAGGTCCCAGAAGAGCTGCGCCCTTCGGGCTATCTGCGGTCAGACACGCACGATTTGCGGAAGACGGTCAAAGTGACGGTCGCGGTCATGGAGCGCTGCGTTGTGCTGCAAGACCAGCGCGGCAATCCACATGTCGTTCGTGGGGATGGGCGTTCCCTGCATCCGCAGCTGGCGAAACACTCCCGCGTAATGAAGGGTCGTTTGATCGTCGGCATAGAGCACGTGCACGCCGTCCTTCAGCAGGAACCGGCGCAACACGCGCTCGTTCTCCGCGGTCCTCCGGCCCAGAACGAAACCGGCACGGAGCTCCGCGACAACCACGAACGGCAGGAACACCGCTTCCGCGGTGGCCACGATCCGCACGGTCTCGCCAACACCCTTGCAGAGGTCTACGTAGCGGTTCGTGTCGAGGGCGATTCTCACTTCCAGAGCGGCTTGTCGATCCGATCCTGCGCGGCCAGCGCCCGCTCAGTCGCCGCATCCTTCGCCCATGTCCCGACGATGTCCCTCAGGTCGCGGCGCACGACCGTCTCGTGCTGGAGCCCGAGACCGTCGGCCAGGGCTTTCACCGCTACCGCGTTCAGGCTCTTGCCTTCGGCTCGCGCGCGGTGCCGCACCGCCTTGTCGATCGCGAGTGGAATTTTGCGAATCGTGTACTGCATGCACCGATGGTAGGCTATGCCTGCATCCCTTGCAAGCGCCCGCAGCCCAGGCAGGAAGTCGAGCCTGCCGGGTTGACGTTTCCACAGCGCGGGCAGCGCCAAGTGTTGGTCGGAATTGCGGACAGAGGCGCCTCGCCCTCACGGGCCCCGCAGACCTGGCAGACGCGGAACTCCGCAAGCGTGCTGGTCCAGACGGGAAGGACGGAGAAGAGCTTCAGCGTCCTCCTTGTCCGTACGACCTCGCACGGCTGTCTCTGCCGGCAGCGCGGGCATTCGAAGAAGCCGGCGGGCCGGCGCTCCTCCTTCACGTCGCTGCCGAACCAGAAGAGGAAGAACACGTGGGACCCTACTCCACGTACTTGTAGCCGGTGCCCGTGTCGAAGACGACGACGCGCTCGCCGCGGTCGACCTTGCCTTGCGCCACGAGCTTCTTGACCGCTTCCCATGCGGCACCGCCCTCGGGCGCGGCAAAGAGGCCCTCCGAGGACGCCAGCTCGTTCACGCCGCGCCGCATCTCATCGTCCGTGACGGTCGGGGCTTCGCCCTTCGACGCGCGGAGAATCTTCAGGATCAGGTAGTCCGCGTAGGCTTTCGGGACGCGCAGGCCCGACGCGTACGTATGTGCGTTCTCGAATTTCACCGAGACGTCCTTCCCTTCCGCGAAAGCCTTCGGGATCGGCGCGCAGCCCTCCGCCTGCACCGAGACCATGCGCGGGCGCGCGGAGCCGATCCATCCGAGGCGCTCCATCTCGTCGAACGCCTTCCACATCCCGATCAGGCCCGTGCCGCCGCCCGTCGGGTAGACGACGACATCGGGCAGGGTCCAGCCGAAGTCCTCGGCGAGCTCGTAGCCCATCGTCTTCTTGCCCTCGACGCGGTATGGCTCCTTGAGCGTGGACACGTCGAACCAGCCTTCCGCGTCCTTCTTCTGCGCGACCATCCGGCCACAGTCGTCGATGAGGCCGTCCACGAGCGTCACGTGCGCGCCGTAAGCCTCGCACTCGATCCTGAAGACTTTCGGTGTGTCCTTCGGCATGAAGACGTGACACTCGAGACCCGCGGTTGCCGCATACGCGGCCGCGGCGCCGCCCGCGTTGCCGGCGGTGGGGAGCGCGAGCTTCCGGGCGCCGAGCGCCTTCGCCATCGTGACGGCCACGCCGAGCCCGCGCGCCTTGAAAGAGCCGGTCGGGTTGCCTGCCTCCTCCTTGACGTAGAGCCGCGGCATCGCGTTCTTCGCCCCGAGGCGCTTCGCGTGGAGAAGCGGCGTCCCCCCTTCGCCCAGGGACACGATCTCCTCGGCGCGGCGCGCGGGCATCAGCTCGTGCCAGCGCCAGATCGTGCGCGGGCGGCC
>PLZI01000032.1 GCA_003152095.1 Acidobacteriota bacterium
TGAAGACGATCTTCATGAGGTCCGATCCGATGTCGGCGATCTTCGTGAAGATGCCGCCCGCGATGCGGAGCGCCGAGGCGCCGAGGGACTCGCCGATCGCGAAGCCGATGAAGCAGGGGCCCGCGAGATGGCTCGGGATGAAGAGAAGGATGCCGAGCATCAGAAGCAGCTCGGTCGAGATGAGCATCGTGCCGATGGACATCCCCGCGGCGAGCGGAATGGCGTAGGTGGGGAAGGGCTTGCCCCTGAGGCTCGCGAAGGCCGTGCGCGAGTTCGCGAACGTGTTGATGCGGATGCCGAACCAGGCGACGCCGTAGCTCCCCCCGATCCCGACGAGGCTCGCGAGGAGGATCACCCCGACCTTCAGGGGCTCCATGTGCCTCAGGCCGCCGAAGTAGACGACCAGGATCGCCCCGATGAACAGCTCGAGGACGAGGATGAATTTGCCCTGCGTGACCAGGTACGTCTTGCACGTCTCGTAAATGAGCTCGGAAACGTCACGCATCGCCTTGTGCACGGGCAGGTTCTTTAGCCTGCCATACGTGACGAGCCCGAACGCGAGACCGGCGAAGCAGACGAGGAGGCCGGCCATGAGGAGGGAGCGGCCCGTCATCCCCAGGAAGGTCACCGAGGCGAGATCGGGCAGGATGAGCTCGGACTCGTCGGCACGGGCGGACGTCGCGGAGAAGAGCGCCAGGAGAAGCGGAGCGACGGGCGCGAGCCGCAGCCAAGCCGCGGCCTTTCGGGCCGGAGACGGAAGAGTGGTCATCAGAGTGAACGTCCTTTCGTCGATGTGGATCAGGGGAGGCTCAGACAAGGCGACGTCCCCGGTAGGACCGGGGACGTCGAGGGTCGCGGCAGGAAAGGGGATTCCGGGAATCGAGGTCACGGCGTCGCGGCGGACGGGTTGACCCAGTCCATGACGATGCCGATGTTCACCTTCTTGTCGCCGCTTCCGCTGTTGCGGACGATGTCCATCAGCTTAATCGCGTCGTCGTACTTGACGGTGTCCTCCGCCGAGAAGAAGACCACCTTGGAGCTGCGGTTGCGGAGGACTTCCTGAAGGCGGACGGCGATGTTCTGCGGGTCCACCCTCTCCTTGTTCAGGTAGAACTCCTTGCTCGCCGTGAGAGACACGATGATCTGGTCCGTCGGCGGCGGCGTATTGGGCGGCGTCGCGGGCGCGTTCGGAGGAACCTGCACGTCATAGCCGCGCTGAAGGAGCGGCTGGACAACCATGAAGATGATGAGAAGCACGAGGACGACGTCCACGAGCGGAGTCACGTTGATCTCCGACTTGGGTTCGCCACCACCGAGGTCCATGCTCATGGTCTTGACTCCTTACTTCTCGGCCTTTTTTTCCGTGATGAGACCGACGTGCTCGAATCCGCCGTCCTTGATCATCCTCATGACGTTTTTCACGTCTCCGAACATCAGGCGCTGATCGGCTTTGATGAGGACGTCCTTGTTCGACGACCGTTCGCCGATCTCCTTCATCTTCGCGGCGAATTCCTTGTCCGGGAACCATTTCGTGTCGATGAAGATGGTCTTGTCGGCCTGCACCGAGATGAGGAGCTCCTTGTCGGACTCGGGCTTCTTGTCGGGCCGCTCGGTCTGCGGAAGCATGACGGCTTTACCCTTTTGCAGCATAGGCGTCACGACCATGAAGATGATGAGGAGGACGAGACACACGTCGACGAGCGGCGTCACGTTGATGTCGCTCTTCATGTCCTGCCGGCCGCCGAAGCTATCCATTCCCATCGCAGCTTCCTCCTGGGTGTCCTGGTCGCGTCCTCACGCCGCCTTGGCGGCCTGGCGCTTCATGAAGTAGTCGACGAGCTCGGATGCCGAGTTCGACATCTCGACCTGGAAGCGCTCGATCTTGTTGAGGAAAAGGTTATAGAGCCACACGGCCGGAATGGCGACGAAGAGGCCGACGGCCGTCGTGACGAGGGCTTCCGAGATACCCGCAGACACCGTTCCGAGGCCGCCGGCGCCGGAGGCCGCCATGCCGCGGAACGCGTTGATGATGCCGATGACCGTTCCGAACAGGCCGATGAACGGAGCCGTCGTCGCGATCGTGGCAAGGCCGCCGAGGCCCTTTTTCATGTCCGCCGTGGTCATCATCGAGGCACGCTCGATCGCGCGCTCAGCTGCGGCGACGGTGTCGTGCCCCTGGGAAGCCGAGCCGTGCGCCTCGTAGGCGAACTCCAGCAGGCCCGCGGAGACGACCTTCGCGACGTGGCTGTGCTTGTACTTCTTGGCGAGGTCGATCGCTTCCTTGAGCTTGTCCTGCTTCAGAAGCTGACCGACTTCCAGGGCGAACTTGACGGACTGCTGTTTCGCCTTCTGGAACGTCAGCCACCGCTCGACCGAGACGGCCAGCGAGTAGACCGAGAGGATGCAGAGCAAAATGAAAACGCCCTTTGCCATCGGGCCCATCGAGGTCCATAGGCCCCCAACGCTCATATCCATGTAAATCGTCCTCCTTGAATTTCGAACTCGGCTCGTAACGTGTTTTTTCGAATAGGCATTCGGTTTCTTGAGATCTCGCCGTTCCGTTACTGAAGTGTAAAGGTGACGGTGACCGTGAGATAGACGGGAACGGCGCGGCCGTTGAAGGTCGCCGGCTTGTACTTCCATTGCGAAACCGCGCGAATCGCGGCGTTGTCGAGGAGGGGGTTGAGGCCGCGGAGTACGCGCACGGATTCGACGTCACCCGATTTCGTGATGATCGCCTCGAGGATGCAGACGCCCTGCATGCGGGCCTTGCGGGCCGCCTCGGGATACTGCGGTTTCACGCGCGAGATCTCGACGGGCTCCTTGACTTCGCCGCCGACCCGCAGGGGCTCCTCGACCACCCCTCCGAGCATGCCGCCTTTCACGCCGCCGAGGACGCCGCCCATGACGCCGCCCGCGACGCCACCTTCCACGCCACCTTCCACGCCGCCCTCCACGCCGGTATCCGGCTCGGGGATGCTCGTGGGCGCAGGAAGGGTGTCGGGCACGACAATGGGCGACATGACGGTGCTGGGCTTGATCGGTTCAATTTTTTGGACCGTTTTCGCTGCCGCGCTCTTCTGCGGGGGCGGCGGGGGCGGCGGGGGCGGAGCGGACTGCGAATAGAACTGGACCGGGATCGGAGGTTCGGGGATGTCCTCGATGTACCACATCGAGAGGCCGAGCGCGGTCCCGATCACGACGACGTGGATGAGGATCGAGAGCGGCAGCGTGTACCAGCGCTGCGAGCCGCCCTTGTGCTTCGCGGATTCGATGAGCGAGGCTTCGAACATGCGTCCTCTCCTGGCTCCTACAGCGCCTCGAGTGGATTCTTGTTGGCCTGCTCGCGACGCTGCTTTTCCTGGATCTTCTTCTTCATCTCGAGCGCCTTCTGCTGCAATTCCGTTGCCTTGGCGTTCAGCTCCGCCACTTTAACGGGATCGGACTCGATGCGCACGTATTGCCGGTAGAGCAGGTTCTTGTAGAGCAAGGCCTCGAAATAGTCGGGGTTGAGCTCGATCGCCTTGTCGAGCTGCGCCATGCCGAAGTCCAGAATCTCCTTCCGCTTCTCGGGCGTGAGACCTTTGTCGGGGGAGATGTCGGCGCCCACGGCATTGTAGGACTTGTCCCACGCCGTGACACCCATCGTGTAGAAGACTTCGGCATTGTTCGGCTCGAGCGTGCCGCGCTTCTTCTGCCACTCGACGGAGTTCTCGTAGTCGCCCTGCTTCGCGTACAGCATCGCGATCGTCTGGACAGCCTGCGAGTCCTGGGGATGCGTCTGGACGAGCTCCTTGAAGTACTTGATCGCCTCGTCGTATTTCTGGGCGTTCATGTAAGTCGTGACGAGGAACCTCGCGGCCTTGTCGTCGTCCGGCTTGGCGGCGAGATACTTCTTGAAGTGTTCGATGGACCGGTTCAGCGCATTGAGGTCCTTCGGGTGCGTGGAGCCGGGGTTGTAGAGGGCCATGTAGCCCATCGCGACGAACTTGTCGAGGCGAACCTCGTCCGGGTCGAGCGCCTGGGCGGCCTCGTACTTCTTCAGGGCGTCCTCGTAGAGCTGCTCTTTGAAGTAGGAGTTCCCCTCGCGGATGAGCTGCTTGCTCTTGAACTTGTCGCAACCCGCGGCCCCGAGCGACAGCACGGCGAGGAGGAAGGCGGCGAGCCGCCGAACCGTTCGCTCCCTGCCGGTGAGATTTCCCGTCATCGCCCGTTCACTCCTTTCCGGTCTCCTTGGCCCTCGCGTTCCGGGCCGGTCGAACCGTTTGACCGCCCTTGAGCGCAACTAGTTCCCCTGCGGCCTCACGACTCCGCCCGATACGACGAGCTTGATCCCCTCCTCCACGGTGAGGCGGGGGTCGAGGATATCGCTTTCCTTCGCAAATATCAGGAATCCGCTGGTCGGGTTCAGCGCCGTCGGAACGTAGATCGAAAGCGTGCCAGTTTCGAGCGAGCCGATACCGTTCCCTGTCACGAATCCCAACGCAAAGGTTCCCTTCTGAGGAAATTCGACGAGGACGACGCGCTGAAAGGCGCGACGACCGCCGGGCGACACGGCCTCGACGAGTTGCTTCGAGGCGGTATAGATCGTCTTGACGAGGGGAAGATTCTCCAAGAGACGGCCGAAAAGTTCAAGGAATTTCTTCCCGATGAAGTTTGTGGAAAGGACGCCCGTGAGCCAGATCACGACAATCGTCAGGATGAGCCCCAGTCCCGGGATGGCCCGGCCGACGAGGCGCTCGGTGAGGGGCTGGCTGAAACCGTCGATCGTGGTGAAGACGAACCGGACGACGGTCACGGTGACGACGACCGGGACGAGCACGAGAAGGCCGGCGGTGAGGTGGCGCCGGAAGCGGATTGTCATCGAGGCGGGATTCTATCCGCGTGACCCGTACAATCCGGCCATGTCGATTCGAATCTCCCCGTATGTTCGGGCTTCGGTCCTCACCGCCGCCGCTCTCGTCTTGTCCCCCGCAATGTCCCAGGTACCCGCTCAAAAGCCTGAAACGCCGGCCGCGAGTTTCGTCGCGCGGGACACGGTCTCCGTGACGAACCTCGACGTCGTCGTGACGGACGGCAAGGGCAACCGGGTGACGGGCCTGAAGAAGGAGGACTTCATCGTCATCGAGGACAACCTCGAGCAGCTCGTCACGAACTTCTTCGCCGTGGAGCAGGGCCGCATCGCCCTTCCGGCCGAGGAAGCAACGCCTGCGCCCGTTCCGGCCCCGGCTCCCGCCGCCGCGCCGGCGGCGGTGTCCGCGCCGAGGACCCGCATCGTTATCTTCGTCGACAACCTCCACATCGCGCCGTTCGACCGCAATCGCGTCCTCAGGAGCGTCGAGACCTTCGTCCGCGAGAACGTCAAGGACAACGTCGAGGGCATGATCGTCGTGTGGAACCGGTCGCTGAAGATCCGGAGAAAGTTCACGAACGACGGCCGCGACCTGTCGGACGTTCTCAAGCAGCTCGAGGACGAGAGCGCCCTCGGGCAGGAGGCTCTTTCCGAGCGGCGGGACGTGATCAAGGCGATCGACGACTCCACGACCGTGGACGAGGCAGCGGGCAGCGTGCGCAGCTACTGCCAGTCGATCGACAACGACCTGAACTTCACGATCGACGCGATGAAGACGACGGTCGACCAGCTCGCCGGCGTCGACGGCCGCAAGATCCTCATCCACGTCTCTGGCGGCCTCCCGCAGTCGCCTGGGGCGGAGCTCTGGAAGTACATCTCCGACAAGTACCGCGATTCCGGGAGTGGCACCACCACCCTGTTCGAGTTTGACCGGACCACGAAGTATCTCGGCGTCATCCAGGCGGCGAATGCGTCGGGCGTGTCGATCTACACGATCGACGCGTCGGGCCTCTCGGTGGATTCGAACATCAGCGCCGAGAACCGTACGACGTCCCAGCGCATCGACACGTTCGTCGAGCGTAACAACCTCCAGTCGATGCTCAGCCTCATGTCCGAAGAGACCGGAGGCGAAGCCATTCTGAACAGGAACGACGTTCTGGCGTCGCTCAAGAACATCGAGAAGGACTACACGTCGTACTACTCGCTCGGCTATCGGAGCGTCCGCTCCGGGCTCGACCGCCCGCACAAAGTCGAGGTCAAGCTGAGCAAGAAGATGAAGGGGTTCACGGTGCGGGCGCGCCGCAGCTATCTCGAGAAGGGCGTCGAAACGAAGGTCCGCGAAGCGGTGACGTCGGCCCTCTTCTTCCCGCGCGATGACAATCCCCTCGCGGTGGGGCTGGAAATCGGGAAGGCCGTGCCGGCCGACCGCGAAAACTTCGCGGTGCCGGTGGTCATCCGGGTCCCGTACGCGCGCCTCGCGATGCTGCCCGAAGGCTCGAAGATGCGCGGCCGCGTGGTCTTCTACTTCGTCGTCGTCGACTCGGCGGGAAAACAGTCGGAGCTCACGACGCAGCCCGTGCCGATCGACATCGACGCGAAGAAGTTCGAGGCCCTCGTCCGCAAGGATTTCATCTACGACGTGAAGCTCATCATGATTCCGGGCGGCCAGAAGCTCTCGATCGCGGTTCGCGATGACGTCACGAACTCCACGAGCTATCTCCAGAGGTCCGTGTTCATCTCGGCCTTCGCCGGGGAGGAGAGCGTACCCAGGAAATGAGGCGGTGAACGCACCCGTCCGGCGCCTCGTTCTTTTCGCGCGCGAGCCAGTGCCCGGGCGCGTGAAGACGCGCCTGGCTCGCGAGGTTGGGGCCGCCGCCGCCGCGTCCCTGTACGAGGCGTTTCTGTCGGACCTTGCAGCGGCCCTGACGTCGCCGGAGAACTGGGAGGCGGTGCTTTCGTACGCCGAGCTCGAGGCGGGCCCCGCCCTGCGCGCGACCTTCCGCCCTCCCTGGGATCTCATGCCGCAGGGAGAGGGGTCGCTCGGTGACCGGCTGGCGCGCGCCGTCGTCCGCGCGCGCGGGGCAGGACGGCGCGACGTGCTCGTGGCCGGTAGCGACGCCCCCACGCTCACGGTCGAAGACGTCTCCGAAGCCTTTCGCGCCCTTCAGGGAGACTCCGACATCGTGTTCGCGCCAGCGCCCGACGGGGGCTTCTCGCTCGTCGGCATGCGGGGGAATGTCGATCCGGCCGCCGTTTTCCCGGCCGGCGTGAGGTGGTCGTCAGAGCACGCCCTCGACGACAGCCGAAGTTCCGCCGAGGCGAAGGGCTACCACGTGCGCTTGCTGTCGACCGTGCCCGACGTCGACGAGATCGGGGATCTCCGGAGGGTGGAGGCTCTTTTCGCGGCCGATCCGCATCTGGCGCCCGCGACCCGCCATGCGCTTCTCTCTTTCATCGGGCGGAGCGCCGGGTGAAGGTCCTCACGTCGGAGGCGGCCCGCGCCCTGGACGCGCGAACGATCGCAGCCGGGACGCCAGGGCTCGTCCTGATGAAGCGGGCGGCGGCGGCGATCGTCCGGGAGATCGCGGGCGTTCTCGCGCGCCGGCCGTCGCGCGGCGCGCGTGTCGTCGTCCTCGCGGGCCCGGGCAACAACGGAGGAGACGGCTTCGAAACGGCACGCCTCCTCCAGGCGGCGCGCGTCGCGGGAAGCGTCGAGACGCTGCTTTTCGGGGCGCCGGAGCATCTGAGCCTCGACGCCCGAAAGACCCACCAACGACTCGAGCAGGCGGGCGGGGCGATTCGCGAGGTGACGAAGGAAGCGGATCTCGAGCCTCTCAGGGTGGCGACGCTCGTCGTGGACGCGCTCTTCGGCACAGGTCTCAAGCGGCCCATTTCGCCGGACGGGCTTCCGGCGCGCGCCGTTCGCCTCGTGGCGGAAGGGCGGGCGTTCGTGGTCGCGGTCGACCTGCCCTCGGGTCTCTCGGCCGACGAGCCGTTCCCGTGGTCGCCCGCCGTCCGCGCCGACCTCACAGTCACGTTCGGCCACCCGAAGCCCTGTCATGTCCATCTGCCCTCCGCGGCCTTGTGCGGCCGGATCGCCATCGCCGGCATCGGCTTCCTGCCTCTCGATGAGGAGGGCAGTGCCGGGGGCGAGGCCGTCGGGGCGTTCGACGTCGCGTTGCTCTTTCCGCGCCGCGAAGCGGCGGCGCACAAGGGCACGTTCGGCCGCCTGCTCGTGGTGGGCGGCTCCGAGGGCATGGCGGGGGCGCCCGCCCTTGCGGCGCGCGGCGCGCACCGGTCGGGGGCCGGCCTCGTCAGCGTTTTCGCGCCGGATTCCGTTCGCGCGGTGGTGCACGCGCTCAGCCCCGAGACGACGACGGCAGGCGCCGACGTCGATGTCGCGCGTTTCGACGCCCTCGCGGTCGGACCCGGGCTCGGCACCTCGGCGGCCGCCCGCGCGCTCCTTCAGCGCACGGCCGCTTCGCGCCTCCCGGCGGTCTTCGACGCCGACGCGCTCAACCTCGCGGGCGAGGCCGCGTTCTTCGCGGGGCGCGCCGCGCCGACCGTTCTCACACCGCACCCGGGAGAGGCCGGGCGCCTGCTCGGCATCGACGCGGCGAGGGTGAACGCCGATCGGGAAGGCGCGGCGCGCGAGATCGCGTCCCGCGCGAAGGCGGTCGTGATCCTCAAGGGGTTTCGGCCGCTTGTCGCGGCTGTGTCGGGCCGGGTCGTTCCCGTGCTCGCGGGCAACCCGGCCCTTGCTTCGGGAGGGACGGGCGACGTCCTCACGGGCGTCGTCGGGGCGTGCCTTGCGCGGGGCCTCGATGCGTTCGACGCGGCCTGCGCGGCGGCGTGGCTCCATGGCACGGCGGGTGACTTCGTGCGTGAGATCAAGGGAGAGGAATCGCTCGAGGCGTCTGACGTCGTGGAGGCGCTTCCGGAGGCGTTTTTCGCGGCGAGGGAGAGCGGCGGCGGGTGACGTCACACGTCTCGGCGGGCGAGGAGGACACGCGGCGCCTCGGGGCGGACCTCGCGCGACGTCTTTCTCCGGGAGACGTCGTGCTCCTCGAAGGGGAGCTCGGCGCCGGCAAGACCGCGTTCGTGAAGGGTTTGGCCGCGGGGCTCGGCCTGGACCCGGACGACGTGTCGTCGCCCAGCTTCGCGCTCGTGCACGAGTACGGGCCGGCCGGAAAGCCGCCTGTCCTCGTGCACGTGGATCTCTATCGCCTGCCCGGCGGGGGCGCGCCGGTTCTCGATCTCGGCCTCGACGAACAAGGGAGCGCAACACTGGCCGTCGAATGGCCGCGCCCGCCGCTCACGGAGCGGCGGGCCTGGCATGTCGCGCTTCGAATCGAACCGGATGGGTCGCGAACGATCGAGTTGACTGAGCCGTTCTAAGAACGGCGTCAGAAAGCGAAGATCAGCCCACCGGTGACCTCTTCGTTGTACGACCAGCGTCCGCGCCGATCGCTGCAGAAGCTGTCGTGGTCACAGGACGAGCCGTCCCCGTCGGGGCGTAGATCGATGGCTCGATAGCGTGCGTCGAGGCGCAGCCCGACGCGCGGCACGAAGAAGAACTTTCCTCCGACCGAGAGGTTCGCCGTAAAACGACCAGAAGCCGCCGGGTTGATGCCCGCGATGTCCCTCTTCTCGACCGCGCTGCCGGCGCCGATGCCGACGTAGCCGATCACGCGCCGTCGCCCGAAGTTGAAGAGGGCGTTCGCCTCGTAGACGTTCTGGCGGAGGCGCCCGACCTTGAGATTCCGAGGAGACGATCCGAAGAAATCAGGAGAGCGGAGGTCGGCACGCGAGGAGGTCCAGTCGACCTCGAAGCCGAAATGGCGCGCGATGTTGTACGCGAGGCGCGCGCCGTAGGCGAGGTCGTCGTCGGGCTCGAGGAAACGGACGTTGGTCGCGGTACCCGAGGAGAACGGGACCGTGTAGTTGCCGTAAAGGCGGCCGCCGAAGTACCCGCCCGCGAAGGGCGAGATTTCCCAAGTGCCGGTGCGGTCCTGCGCGAAAGCGGGCACCGCGAGTGTCAGAACGCTGCAGGCGAGCGCTGAGAAAAAGAGGGAACGACGCATGTAACCTCCTGGAAAACGGCTACTTCTCCGGGCGCGTGCCGCGTCCCCATGAAGAGACGCGCGCCCCCCATTCCGGTTGACAAGCAACGTGCATTCCGCGACCTACCTCGCCGGGAACAGCCCCGGCCAGATCGTCGTGACGACGAGGACCAGCGTCAGCCCGATCATCACGGCGCACGTTCCCCAGGCGACCCAGTTCCAGATGCGCCCGTTCACGTGCGGTCCCATGAGGTCCTCGCGGTTGATGAGGAGACACATGAAGACGAGGACGAACGGGAGGAGGAGCCCGTTGAGGACCTGAGAGAGGAAAAGGACAGGAAAAAGCGGCACGCCGGGAATCAGGATGATCCCGGCGCCAATGACGATCAGCGAGGTGTAGAGGACGTTGAACTGCGGCGCCTCGGACCACGTCTTGTCGACGCCCGCCTCGAAGCCGAGCCCCTCGCAGATGGAGTAAGCCGTGGCGAGCGGCAGAATCGACGCCGCAAAAAGTGACGCGTTCGCCAGCCCGATCGCGAAGAGCGTGCCCGCCCATCTCCCCGCGAGGGGCTTCAGGGCGAGAGCGGCCTGCTCGGCACCCTCGATGCGGATGCCGGCCGGGAACAGGGTGGCGCCGCACGCCACGATGATGAAGAACGCCACCACGTCGGTCAGGATGCAACCCACGATGACGTCCCACCGGGACATCTTGTACTCCTCCGGGCCGATGCGTTTTTCGACGATGGAGGATTGCAGATAGAACTGCATCCACGGCGCGATCGTGGTGCCGACGATGGCGATGATCATGAGCACCCACGCGGCGCTGGACTCGATCTTCGGCTCGAACGTCTGCTTGAGGACGTCCTTCCACACGGGCTTCGCGAAGAGCGCCGACACGACGTACGTGAGGTAGATCGTGCAGGCGATCAGGAAGATCTTCTCGACGGTCTTGTAGTTTCCCTTGACGACGATCCACCACACGACGAGGGCGCCGATCGGCACGGACACCCACCGCGGAATCCCGAAGATCTCGAGGGCCGCGGCCCAGCCCGCGAACTCCGCGACGGTGTTCCCGAGGTCCGTCACGAGGAGCGCGACGAGGAGATAGAACGTGGATCTCAGGCCGTAGTTCTCGCGGATGAGCTCCCCGAGGCCCTTCCCTGTGACGGCTCCGAGGCGCGCGGACATCTCCTGCACCACGATGAGGGCGAGCGTGATCGGCACGAGCGTCCACAGCAACGAGTAGCCGAAGTGGGCGCCCGCCATGGAGTACGTCGCGATGCCGCCCGCGTCATTGTCGACGTTTGCCGTGATGATTCCGGGCCCGAGGACCGCGAGAAAGAGCATCCCGCGCCGCTTCCAATCGCGGACTTTGGGGCGCGAAGAGGCGGCTTCGGCGGCCGGAGCGATCAGCGCAGCCTCCGGCGATGGCGGCGCGGCTGCGGCTGCATGCGGTCGACGACGTCGTCGATCGTGATGATGCCGGTGAGGACGCCTTCCGGGTCGGTCACCGGCAGGGCGAGGAGGTCGTACTTGGACATCGTCTCGGCGACCACGTCGGCGGAGACGTCGGGCGTGACGGTTCTGACGGGCGTCGCCATGGCGTTTTCGAGGAGCGTGTCGTCGTCGGCGGCGAGGAGGTCGCGCACCGAGAGCGCGCCGAGAATGCGATCCTGCTCGTCGACGACGTAGAAGTAGAAGAGGGCTTCGGCGTCACGGGCGACGGGCCTGAGACGTTGGATCGTCTCGCGCACGGTGAGGGCCGGCGAGAACGTGACGAAGTCGGTCCCCATGAGGCCGCCCGCCGTGTTCTCGTCGTGGACGAGCAGCTCCGTGACGTCCTCGGCCGCCTCCTTTTCCATGAGCTGAACGAGGTCGCGAGCATGCTCGCCCTCGATCTCGCCGAGGACGTCCGCCGCCTCGTCGGCGGGCATCTGCTCGAGGATCTCGGAGGCGCGTCTCTCGGGCATGTCCTCGATGATCTCGGCCTGGATCTCCGGCTCCAGCTCGTGCAGCGTCTCGGCCGCCGTCTCGACGTCCAGCTTCTGGAAGATCCCGGAGCGTTCGCTCCCCGAGACCTGGCTCAGGATGTCCGCGATGTCGGCCGGGTGCAGGCGCTGTAGCTTCCCTTGCGGGAGAGTCGTTTCGAGGCGTTCGAGGCGCGGGTGCAACGGCTGCATCGAGTCCCACGGGATGAGCCGCGCCGGGAGCGACGCATCGGACAGCTTGCCGCCGCGCGGCGTGATCCCCGCGCCGAAGACGCGCCTCACGAGCCCACGCACGCCCACGTCGGCAGCGGTGAGCACGAGGTCGCCCGACAGGACGTCCAGCTTGAGGTCGTTCACGCGCACGACCTTCACGCCGTTGATGTCCACGATCTGCTTGTCGAGGAGATGCCGCGCGAGGAAGATCTCGTCCTCCCGGGCGGGGCGGTGCAGGAGGTCCTCCCTCGCGAGACGGGTGCGCACGGCGGCGCGCTGGAAGATCGCGACGTCTTCCCAGGGCAGCACGAAGGTCTCGAAACGGTCGCGGATGAGGAGGCCCGTCACCCGCGGAAAAGGGGCGCGCGTGCTCGTCGCGACGGCGAAGTCGGAGATTCTCCCTACGGGGCGGCGCGCCACGTCGCGCACGGTCTCGCCGAGGAACTCCGAGACGAAAAAGCCCTCGTGCACGGGCACGGCGGTGGTCCGCGCGGGCGGAGACGGCGAAGACCTCGTCACGAAGGCATTGTCACGAGGCGGCGCGGCCCCGTCAACGCCTGTTCGGATAGTCTCGCAGTGATGGATCCGACACGCGCCCGCTCTGCGACGCGGCATTTCGTGCACGTGATTCGCGTCGGAAAGGGGTTGCAGGGGACGCTCCTCGTCTTGTACTCGTGCGTCCTCCTGGTCGTGACGCTCCTGGTGCAGGGGGCCGGCCACGGGCGCACGAATCTCGCGCCGTTCGAGGATATCCAGCGCCTCGTCGCGCGTGCCGGACACGGGGGATACCTGTCGAACGCGTTCCTCTACGCGATCGTCGGGATCGTGGGCAACCTCGCCATGTTCGCGGTCTGGGCGTTCCTGCTCTGGAAGCTCGTCGACGGTCCCGGTCGTTCCACCTTCCGGAATCATGTGGACGTCCTCCTCGCGGGCACTCTGTTCAGCGTTGGCATCGAGACGGTCCAGTTTTTCCTGCCGACGCGCGCGGCGGATGTGAACGACGTGTTCTGGAACGTCCTCGGCACGATCGCCGGTTGCGTGGTCGCGCACTTCCACCGCAACGTCCGGCTGGACTGGCAGTAGACTCTTCCCGGCGCGCCGGAGTGGCGGAATGGCAGACGCAGGGGACTCAAAATCCCCCGGCTCCGAAAGGGCCGTGAGGGTTCGACTCCCTCCTCCGGCACCAGCGCCCGCCTTTTCGCGTACAAAATCACGTTTCGTTTCAGTTTCGAGACCTGATCCCGTACCTCTCCGAACGTAAACCATTCAGTCTTCGTCATCGACGCGCTTCACACGTCAGCTTCATTGACGGGGGAGCGACCGGGGAGTAGTCTCCAATTCCCTTTTCCGAAGGAGGATCTCCCGTGGCATTCAAGATCGGCGACAGGCTCGTCTACCCGAACCACGGTGTGGGCGTCGTGGAGACGATCCAGGAATCCCTCCTCGAAGGATCGGCCGCCCCCTGCTACCAGCTTCGCCTCATCGGAAACAACTCGCGCGTGATGGTGCCGGTCGGGAACTCCGACCGCATCGGCCTGCGCCCGCTCACGCGGCGTAAGGACGTCGGATCGGTGTTCCGCGTGCTCGAGAACGCGATGCTTCCGCCGACCGGCGACTGGAAGGGCCGATACAAGCAGAACCTCGACAAGATGCGCTCGGGCCGCCTGACGGACATCGCGGACGTGCTCAAGAACCTGACCTGGGTGCAGAAGCAGAAGGCGCTCTCCTTCCGCGAGAAGAAGATGTACGAGCGCGCCCGCTATCTCATCGTCTCCGAGATCGCGCAGATCAACGGGTTGCCCGAGGGCGAGGTCGCCACGGAGGTCGAGAAGGCTCTCGACCGCGCGATTCTCAAGCGGCGTCCCGTCGCCGTCGCAGGCACCAACCACCGCGATCACTGAATGGACCTGGGGAAGCCCGAAAACCGATAAGGGCGCCTCGACTTCCGTATAGTGCCGAAGATGGCTTCGAGCCCGATACGCTCCGCCGTTGTGGTCGCTCTCCTCCTGACGCTCGCGCGGCCGGGCGCGGCCGCGACCGTCCCGTCCCGGACCGGCGATCCCGTGCTCGACCTTCTCCTGGCCTCCGTGGACATGGAGAAGAGGCGCGCTGCAGAGTCTCTCGAGGAGTTCGACCGGATCTCGGGGCAAGCCTTGCGGGCCGAGTCCGACCTCACCTCGGCAATGAACCAGATCGCCCGCCTCCTGCGCGAGGGCGTCCTCGATAGGACCGCGCTCGAGCAGGCCGAGCAGTCCGCGGCCGACGCGCGGGGACGCGCGCAGGCGGGAAGAGACAGGTGCCGCATCATTTCCGAGCGGCTCGCCGAGCACATACGCCGCCTCGCGTCGTTCCGGGAGGAGATTGCGCGCCGGCGCGACGCCCTTCGGAGCAACCCGGCCGACCCGCTCTCTGGTCGCTGGGAGGTCTTCATCAACCCGGGAGCCCTCCGAGGCTTCTACCGCCTCGCGCTCGACGGTACAATCCTCTCGGGTGACTATGTCCTCGACGGCGGGTTTCATGGTTCGCTCCGGGGCACGTTCGTGGGCGACCGCGTCCTGCTCGAGCGCATCGACTCCGAACAGGGAGTCGACGCGAAGTTCTACGGCCGGTTGACGACCGGGGCGACTCGCCGTATCGCGGGCACCTGGGACGGGACACAAGTCGCTCCAGCTCCCAGATCGGGCCCCGTGGCCGGCACGTGGTCGGCTCAGCCGGCGCGCGACGAGGAGAATGAACCGAGATGACCACCGAAGAGAACGACGATCACCTGCCTCCGCCGGTCCCCGCGGGAAAACCTCCCCGCGAGAAGAAGGGCCGTGCAGCGGAAGAACCGGAGCCTCGCACGTCCCCGTCCCCGTGGGCGGACCGGGGGTTGTTCCTCGTCTTGGGCCTTCTTGCCGGCTTCACCGCCGCGTATCTGTATCTGGACAAGAACCCGTCGGCGGTGGCGCAGGCGGGTCCGGCCGATCCGCACGCCGGTCTCACGGGCGTCGGCCCGGGCGCCACGCGCGACCTGCCCGGCAGCGGCGGCGGACAGCCGTCTCTCGCGACGGACCCGGTCGCGCGCCAGAAGCTCCTCGATCTGGAGGCCGCCGTCGCCAAGGAGCCGAAGAACGCGGAGCTCCTCGTGCAGCTCGGAAACACGGCTTACGACGTGGAGGACTGGAAGAAGGCGGTCGACGCCTACGAGAGATCCCTCAAGCTGCGCGCCGGCGACGCGAATGTCCTCACCGACCTCGGCGTCGCGTACCGCAACCTCGGCAACACGGACAAGGCGCTCGCGATGTTCTTGCAGGCGTCGGCGCGCGACCCGAATCACTGGCCCGCGAGGTTCAATCAGGCGGTCATCTTTGGCATCGACAAGGGCGACACGAAGAAGGCGCTCGAGATCCTCACGAAACTCAAGAAGGAGCATCCCGAGGTCCCGGGGCTCGACAGCCTCACAGGCGACATCGAGAAGCGGGCCCAGGCGCGCGGAGGCGCGTGAGCTCCTCGCCGGGCGACCTCTTCGAGGACGAGCGGCCGGCTGCCGAAGAGGATGTGTCGCCCGACGCGCCGCTTGCCGAGCGGATGCGTCCGCGCGACCTGTCCGAGGTCGAAGGGCCGGCGGATCTCGTCGGCCCCGGTTCGTTTCTCGCGAATGCGCTGGCCGCCGACAAGGTCCCTTCGCTCGTCTTCTGGGGTCCGCCCGGAAGCGGCAAGACGACCCTCGCCCGGATCATCGCCGCGAAGACGAAGGCCCGCTTCCTCGGCTTTTCGGCCGTCGTGTCGGGCATCAAGGAGATCCGGAATGTCATGGAGGAGGCGGCCCGCGCGAAACGCCAGGGCCGCCGCACGCTTCTCTTCGTGGATGAGATTCACCGCTTCAACCGGGCGCAGCAAGACGCCTTTCTGCCGTTCGTGGAGGCCGGCGACATCGTGCTCGTGGGCGCCACGACCGAGAACCCATCGTTCGAGCTTAACGGCGCGCTGCTCTCTCGGCTTCGGGTCGTCATCCTGTCGGCGCTCCGGGGCGAGGATCTCGTGCGGGTCATGAAGAGAGCGCTGGCGGATCCTACGAGAGGGATCGGAAACAAGATCACGGTCGACGAAGATTCCTTCGAATGGATGTCGCGTTTTGCGGACGGCGACGCGCGCCGCGCATTGACCGCTCTCGAAGCCGCGGCTTCCCATCTTCCACTCAAAGAGAATCTTTCCGTTTCCCTCCTCGAGGATCTGTTCAAGCGAAAAGTTCTCCTGTACGACAAGTCCGGCGAGGAGCACTTCAACCTCATTTCGGCTCTCCATAAGTCGCTCCGGGACTCGGACGTGGACGCCTCGCTCTATTGGCTCGCGCGGATGCTCGAGGCGGGGGAGGACCCGCTTTACGTGGCGCGCCGACTCGTGCGGTTCGCTTCGGAGGACATCGGTCTCGCCGACCCGTCGTCGCTCACGCTCGCAATCGCGGCAAAAGAAGCCGTGCACTTCATCGGCATGCCGGAGGGCGCGCTCGCGCTCGCCGAGATCGCCGTTCACCTCGCGCTGGCCCCGAAGTCGAATGCGATCTACACGGCATACGGCGAGGCCGTGGCCGACGTCCACGAGCGCCCGAACGAGCCGCCGCCGCTCGCGATCCGCAACGCTCCGACGAAGCTCATGAAGCAGTCCGGTTACGGCGCGGGCTACATGTACGCGCACGACACCGCGGAGAAGACGACGGGCCTGTCCTGCCTTCCGGACTCCCTCGCGGGGCGGAATTACTACCGGCCGTCCGGCGAGGGACGCGAGAAGGACGTCAAGGCGCGCGCCGAGGCGGTCCGCGCGCTCCGGGAAAAGCTCAGAAAACGGAACGAGGAAAAATAGTTGGCTTGCGTCGCCCGGCGCGCCGGCCGTTTCGTCGGGTTCGGCGTCGCAGTAGCCCTGTTCCTCTTACCTTCTAAGAATCTCTTTGCAGCGTCTCCTGCCGCTGCCACGTCACCCGCTGTTGCACGGGTCCCCGCGCCCGTCGGGCTCTGGCACGCCGAGCTGATCCCTTCCGTCGGCCATGAGGTCTTCTTCGACGTGAAGATCATCGCGAATGGTTCGGGTGTTTCCGCCTCGCTCGTGAACGGCACGTCCGAGATTCCTTTCACTTCGGCTCTCTGGGACGGCGCGAAGCTCACTCTCGAGCTCGCGAACTACGACGCGAAGATCGAGGCCGAGGTAGAGGGAGGCCGGCTCGAAGGCGGGTACACGCGCGTCATCGCGACGGGCCTCGCCGAGGTGCCGTTTCGCGCGTCCCGAAAGGGACGGCCCGCCGCGCGCGCGCCGCAAGCCGGCGCCTCCGTCGACGGGAGCTGGGGCGTGGAGATGGGCGAGGGCCGGAGCATCGAGAAAATGACCGGCGTCTTCCGTCAGAAGGGCGGTGCCGTCACGGGGACGTTTCTCTCGACGACCGGCGACTACGGCGCCTTGCACGGCACGTTCGACGGCGAGCGGCTCACTCTGTCGGTCTTCGACGGCGTGCATGTGTACCGCTTCGACGCCGAGCCGCTGCCGGACGGCACGCTCGCGGGCGAGTACCGCTCGCGCACGAATCCGCCCGAGCCGTGGCGCGGGAAGCGGCTCGACGCGGCCGCCGCGGCCACTTTCCTGCCGGGCTCCTTCGACATCGTGAAGCCGAAGGATCCGGCGGCGCCGTACGCCGTGTCGTTTCCCGACGTCGACGGACGAATCGTGTCGACGACGGACCCGCGCTTCTCGGGCAAGCCGATGCTCGTCGCTTTCATGGGAACGTGGTGCCCGAACTGCGCCGACGAGGCGCCGTTTCTCCGGGACCTTCACGCGAAATACGGACCGAAGGGTCTCGAAGTGATCTCGCTGTCGTTCGAGTACACGGACGACGTGGAGCGCAACCGCCGGCAGGTGAAGCGGTTCATCGAGCGTTTCGGAACGAGGCATCCGATCCTCCTCGCCGGCACGACGAAGACGGCACGCACGTCCTCTGCGATCCTTCCGCTCGAGGGTTGGGAGGGATATCCGACGACGATCTTCCTCGATCGCCAGCACCGCATCGTGAAGATCCACTCCGGCTTCGACGGCCCGGCGACGGGGGAGCGCTTCACGAAGCTGAAGAAGGACCTGGAGGACGCGGTCGAGGCGCTCCTGAGGACGACGAGCTAGGCGATCCGTCCCGCGCGGAGGACGAGCGGCCAGGAGATCGTCTTCTCGGCAGCCGGGTCGCCCCAAACGGCGGCGAGCTCGGGTGCGAGAGCAGCGACTGGGTCCTCATGGTTCGCTTTCTGAAACGCCTTCACCGTGGACCAGGTGGAAAGATAACCGAGTGTCCGTTCGAGATCCCAGTGCGCGGTCATGTCGACCTGCGAAACGGGGATTTCCTCGAATGGGAAGGGGAGGTCCGCATAGCGGTGGGCGACGAGGGCGCGTTCGGGGGGCCAGTAGTGCTCGACGCGCGCGTAAAAACGGCGAAGGACCGCTTCGCCTTCACCTTCCACTTCCAAGAGGTCGTAGGCCCAGACGGCGATGGCGCCGCCCGGCACCGCGACCCTTTTCACCTCTTCGAAGAACCTCTCCTGATCGAACCAATGAACCGCTTGCCCGGCGGTGACGAGGTCCACGGAAGCGTCCTCCAGTCCCGACCGCTCGGCTGGCGCCACCCGGTACGTCACGCCGGGGTGGGGCGTCGCGTGCGCGATCTGGTCCGCGCTCGCGTCCGTCGCGACGACCTCGGCGAAATGCTCGGCCAGCCCGCCGGCCGCCTGTCCGCTCCCGGTGCCCGCGTCCCAGCACAGGGTGTGCCGCGGCACGAGTGCCGCGACCGCGTCGAAAAGCTCGGGCGGATACGTGGGCCTGTAGCGCGCGTAGTCGCTCGCGTG
>PLZI01000067.1 GCA_003152095.1 Acidobacteriota bacterium
GCCGCGCTGGCCCTTGCCGACCGGGACGATCAGATCGAGGACGCGCGAGGAGAGGTTCGGCGTCTCGAGGCGGATGCGCTCCTGCGGGTAGAGCGGCGTCAGGTTGTCGAAGAGGACCTTCTCGCGCGCGACGTCCGGGTGCTCGAAGTTGACGGCCTCGACCTTGATGAGCGCGAAGTACCGCTCGCCTTCTTTCGGCGGGCGGATCTGGCCGGAGATCGTGTCGCCCGTGCGCAAGCCGAACTTCCGGATCTGGGACGGCGAGACGTAAATGTCGTCCGGGCCGGCGAGGTAGTTGTACTCGGGGGCGCGGAGGAAGCCGAAGCCGTCGGGGAGCACCTCGAGGACGCCCTCCGAGAAGATGAGGCCGAGGCGCTCGGTCTGCGTCTGCAGGATCTTGAAGATCAGCTCCTGCTTGCGGAGCGAGGGTGCGCCCTCGACGTCCAGCTCCTGCGCGATCTTGAGGAGCTGCGGCATCGCATGGTTGTGCAGCGTGCGGATGTCGAGCACCGGCTCGGCGGGAACGTCGGACGGCGCGGGGACCTCCTCGATGTCGGCGGGAAGATCGCGGAGGTCGATGGTGCGGGCGGCGTAGTCGGAGCCGGGGACCTTGCGTCGGGGCATGGGGTCACTCCTTCGGGGAGGGGGAAGGGAGCGCCGCGCGAAGAAGCCGCGCGAGCTCGGGGAGGTGTTCGCCCGTCTCGGACGAGACGGGCAGGAGGGGGCGGTCGGAGGCTTCGTACGCGGCGGCGAGGGCACGGCGGCGCCGCACGCGCTCGGAAGGCTTCACGGTGTCCCATTTCGTCGCGGCGACGACCGTCGGAACGAGGGATTCTCTTAGAAAGAGGGCCATCGAGAGATCGCTATCCTGCGGCTCGAGCCTCCCATCGACGAGCAGGAGGGCTGCCGAGAGGGACGTTCCCCCAACATGGCCCGTCACCAGCTCCTCGATCAACGTCGAGAAGATCTCACGGGCGCTGCGGGAATTCTTCGCGTAGCCGTAGCCGGGGCAGTCCACGACGTCAAACTTCTCGCCCACCCGGTACCAGAAAAGAGCCTGGGTGCGCCCTGGCGTCTGCGAGACGCGCGCGACTTTCGTGCCGAGAAGGGTGTTCAGGAGGCTGGATTTGCCGACGTTCGAACGGCCAAGGACGGCGAGAGCGGGCACCCTCTCCCCCTTCGGGCGTTCGCCCGTCCGGTAGGCCGGAAGGACGAGGCGCACCTCGGCCCCCGCGGCAAGCGGACCTCGCACGCCGCCGGATCGGGAGCCGGCACGTGACCTCGCGGAAGACAACATCGTCGTCATGGGAAGGTTCGAAATCCCCCGGGAGGGGGAAGAGAAAGATTTCTTAGAAGGTAAGGAAGGACGGGAGCCCGTCCCAGACAAGAGCTTATCAGAGAGGACGAGCTTCAGTGCGCGGTTGGCGGCGTCGTTCCGGCCTCGGGGGCGAGGATCTTCGGAGCCATGGGCGTGGGCGCGCCCTCGAGCGTGAGGCGGACCACCTCGTCCACGTCCTCGACGAGATGAAACTCCATGACGGTGCGGATCTCCTCCGGCAGGTCGTCGAGGTCCTTCTCGTTCTCCTTCGGCAGGAGGATCGTCGTGATGCCGGCGCGGTAGGCCGCGAGGAGCTTCTCCTTGATGCCGCCCACGGGCAGAACCTTGCCGCGCAACGTGATCTCCCCCGTCATCGCGAGGTCCTTGCGGATCGGGATCTTCGTGACGGCCGAGAGGATGGACGTCGCCATCGTGATGCCCGCCGAAGGCCCGTCCTTCGGGATCGCGCCCTCGGGGACGTGCACGTGGATGTCCTTTTTCTCGTAGAAGTCGGCGTCCGCACCGTACAGCTCCGCTCGCGTCCTCACGTACGACAGCGCGGCCCGCGCGCTTTCCTGCATGACCTCGCCGAGCTGGCCCGTCAGCACGAGGTTGCCTTTGCCGCGCATGAGCGTCGTCTCGATGTAGAGGATGTCGCCGCCCGATTCCGTCCAGGCGAGGCCGGTAGCAAGGCCGATTTCGGCGGTATCGCCCTTCTTGTTCAGGCGGAACTTCGGCTTGCCGAGGTACGACGCGAGGTTCTCGGCCGTGACCGTCAGAGGCGTCTCGGCATCCTTGCCGATGATCTTGCGGGCGATCTTCCGGCACACGGAAGCGATCTCGCGCTCCAGGCTGCGGACGCCCGCCTCGCGCGTGTACTTCTCGATGAGGCCGTACAGGGCCCCGTCCTCGAAGACGGCCTGCGAGAACTTGAGGCCGTTCTCCTTGATCTGCTTCGGCACGAGGAACTGCTTCGCGATCGCGACCTTCTCGTTCGGCGTGTAGCCCGAAAGCGGGATGATCTCCATCCGGTCCTTGAGCGCGGGCGGAATCGGGTGCACGACGTTCGCCGTCGCGATGAACATCACCTTCGACAGGTCGTACTCCGTGTCGAGATAGTGGTCCACGAAGGCGTGGTTCTGCTCCGGGTCGAGGACCTCGAGGAGCGCCGCCGAGGGGTCGCCCCGGAAGTCCATCGACATCTTGTCGACCTCGTCGAGCAGGAACACGGGATTCACCGTGCCCGCCTTCTTCATGAGCTGGATGATCTGGCCCGGGAACGCGCCGATGTACGTGCGCCGGTGGCCGCGGACCTCGGCNNTCGAGGATGCGCTCCTTCACCTTCTCGAGGCCGAAGTGGTCCTCGTTCAGGATCTTCTCGGCGCGCTGGATGTCCCTCATCTCGCGCGTGGCCTTCTTCCAGGGCACGTTCACGAGCCAGTCGATGTAGTTGCGTGAGACCGTGGCCTCGGCGGAGACGCTCGGCATCGCCTCGAGCCGCTTCATCTCGGCGACCGCCTTCTCCTTCGTCTCCTTCGGCATCCCGGCCTTCTCGATCTTGACCTTCAGCTCTTCGAGCTCATCGGACTTGTCGTCCTTCCTGCCGAGCTCCTGGTGAATGGCTTTGATCTTCTCGTTGAGGTNNCGTTGAGGTAGTACTCTTTCTGCGCGCGCTCCATCTGCTTCTTGACCTTGTTGTTGATCCGGCGATCGATGTTGATCTTCTCGATCTCGATCTCCAGCAGGTCCTGCAGCTTCTGAAGGCGCTCGAGCGGGTTCACGGTCTCGAGGAGCCCCTGTTTTTCGGCCGTGGCGATGGACGTCGGCAGATGTCCTGAGAGCATGTCGCAGAAAGCATCGGCGTCGTCCATCTTGAGCGACGAGAGCAGCCCCTCGAACGCGAGATTGTGCGAGAGCTTCGCGTACTGCTCGAACACGGAGAGCACCTTCGCCAGATACGGCGCGAGCTCCTCCGCCGACGCGCCGAGCGGCTTCGGCTCGAGGCGCTCGACACTCACCGCCAGATGGCCGATGCCGGACGCGAAGGCGCGGATGCGCCCGCGCACGACGCCCTCGACCATGACCTTGATGTGGCCGTTCGGGAGCTTCAGCGACTGCACGACGGACGCGATGACGCCCGTTTCGTGGATGTCGCCCGCGGCCGGCTCGTCCACCTTGGGGTCCTTCTGCGCGGCCAGGAAGATGCTCTTCTCGGACGACGCGAGAGCGGACTCCAGCGCGGCGATGGACGACACGCGGCCCACGACGAAGGGCGCCATCATCCGCGGGAAAACGACCATGTCGCGGAGGGGGACGAGCGGAAGCGTCCGGGCGGCGGGCGCGAACGGCTCGATCGAAATCGGATCGCTCATCGGGATGTCACCAATCCCAATTTTCAGCCCGCCTTCCGGAGCGAGAGGATGGGGGCGGCGCGGCGGAGCACGGCATCCTTCGTGACGACGCACTCCTCGATCTCTTCCTCGGAAGGAACCCGGTACATGACGTCCAGCATGAGCTCCTCGAGGATGATCTTCAGGCCCCGCGCGCCCACGTTGCGGACGATGGCCTCCTCGGCGATCTGCTCGAGGGAGTCGTCCGTGAAGCGGAGGCTCACGTTCTCGAAGTCGAGGAGCGCCTGATACTGCTTGATGAGCGAGTTCTTCGGCTCCTTGAGGATGGCGACGAGAGCCGCGCGGTCGAGATCGTGCAGCGTGGCGACGACCGGCACGCGCCCGATGAACTCCGGGATCATCCCAAACTTGATCATGTCCTCGGGATGCGCCTTTTCAAGCGTGTCGCCGGCGCGCTTCTCCTTCTTGGAGATGATCTTCGCGCCGAAGCCCATGGACTTCTCCGTCAGACGGCGGGAGATGATGTCCTCGAGGCCCACGAAGGCGCCGCCGCAGATGAACAGGATGTTCGTCGTGTCGATCTGGATGAACTCCTGGTGCGGATGCTTGCGGCCGCCCTGCGGAGGCACGTTCGTGACGGTGCCTTCGAGGATCTTGAGGAGCGCTTGCTGGACGCCTTCGCCCGAGACGTCGCGCGTGATGCTGGGGTTCTCGCCCTTCCTCGCGATCTTGTCGATCTCGTCGATGTAGACGATGCCGCGCTCGGTCTTTTCCTTGTCCTGGCCCGCGGCCTGGTAGAGCTTCAGGATGATGTTTTCGACGTCCTCGCCGACGTAGCCCGCCTCGGTGAGCGTCGTCGCGTCGGCGATCGTGAAGGGCACCGAGAGCATCCTGGCGAGCGTCTGGGCGAGGAGCGTCTTGCCGGTACCCGTGGGGCCGATCAGGAGGATGTTCGACTTCTGGAGCTCGACTTCGAGCTTGCGGTTCTTCTCGAAGTAGTCGATCCGCTTGTAGTGGTTGTAGACGGCGACGGCGAGCTTGCGCTTGGCCGTTTCCTGCCCGACGACGTATTCGTCGAGAAACTCCTTGATCTCGCGCGGCTTCGGCAGCTTCGTCTCCGGCTTGGCCTGGTCGAGCACCCGGTCCTCGGCGATGATGTCGAGGCAGATGTCGACGCACTCGTCGCAGATGTAGACCGTCGGCCCCGCGATGAGCTTCTTCACGTCCCGCTGGGATTTGTTGCAGAAGCTGCAGCGCAGAACGTCGCCCGTACCCGTCTTCTTCGTCATGCCGGAATTGACCTGCCTTTTTTCAGACTCCAGGAGGCATCTTAACGCCGGTCCTCATCCTCGAACAACCTGCGGACCCGAGACATTCCCGCCGTCCCGACCAGGGAGCCTACCCTATGATCCGGCCCGTCGAGATGATGCAGACGGCCCGACGCCTCGCCGCGGTCGCGCTCGTGGCCGCGGCGCTGGCGGCCCAGAGCGCCCGGGCCCAGGACGCCGCCTCTCCTCCCCGATTCCGGCTCTTCCCGGAGACCGCGCCAGCAGATCCTAAGCGTCCCGACGGGGCCCTCGCGCCGAAGCCCGAGAAGCGCTTCTGGCTCGCCTCGGCCGAGATTTTCTCCCTCGAGATCCTCCCGTACACTCAGAACCGGTACCTCAACCACGAGGACTACGCCCTCATCTCGTGGACGTCCATCCGCGACAATCTCCAGAGCGGACTCTCGTTCGACGACGATAAGTTCACCACGAACCAGATGGGGCATACGGTCAGCGGCGGCCTCTTCTTCAACGCGGCGCGCACGAACGGCTATTCGTTCTGGGAATCGGCGCCCTTCGTCTTCGCGGGGAGCTACGTCTGGGAGATGGTGTTCGAGACGCAGCGCCCCTCGCTCAACGACCTCGTGAACACGACGCTCGGCGGCATGGTTTCCGGCGAGACTGCGTACCGGCTCTCGCAGATGCTCCTCGACGACCGCGCGCGCGGCGGCGAGAGGGTCCTGCGCGAGACGGCCGCCGCGCTCCTGAATCCGACGCAGTTCGTCACGCGCCTCGCAACGGGCGAACTTTGGGCCGCTCGCACCGAGCGCGGCGACGCCCTCCTCCCATCGCAGTTCGTCGCCGACCTGGACGGCGGCTGGCGTCACTTCGTCTCGAGCGCGAACCCCGATCAGGCCCTCGTCACGCTCGCGATGCGTTATGGAGATCCCTTCGAGCGCGCGGTCTCGCGGCCCTTCGACTCCTTCGAGGCGAGCCTGGATGTCTCGGCGCCCAGCTCGGCCTGGCTCACGCGCGTCGAGATCCGCGGCCTCCTCGGTGGATGGGACCTCGATCCCGGCTCGGCGGGCGGCCGGCACGTCCTCGGCTTCTTCATGGACTTCGACTACACGAACAACGACGCGCGCGTCTTCAGCTCTCAGAGCTTCCGGTTCGGGCTCCTCTCGATGCGCCCCCTCGGGAAGGGAGTCGACCTAAGAGCCGAGATCCTCGGCGTGGCCGCGCCGCTCGTCGCGCTCCAGAACGATCACCCCGACGCGAGCAATACTCTCGTTGGACGCGCGTACGACTATGGCCCCGGCGCGGCCGTCTTCACGGCGATCCGCCTCCGGCGCCGGGAGCTGGACCTCCTGACCCTCACGTATTCGCTGTTCTGGACGCACACCTCGGACGGCGTCGCCCGCAACAGCAGCATCCAGTCCTTCCGGGCCGAGACGCGCATCCCGGTCACCGGCCCGCTCTCTCTGGGCGGCTCGTGGACCTGGGGAAAGAGGATCAGTACCTACGACGCGTTCGATACGTACCGCGTCGACGCGATGCAGGGGCACGCGTTTGTCTCCTGGATTTTCCGCTAAGCCGCGACTTTCGTCTCCTCGCGCCGGCGGATCACGAGGTCGATGAGGCCGTATTCCTTCGCGGCGTCGGGCTCGAAGATGTTGTCGCGGTCCGTGTCGCGGGAGATCTTCTCGACGGGCTGACCCGTATGGAGCGCGAGGATCTCGTTGAGACGCTGCTTCGTACGCAGCATCTCGCGGGCCTGGATCTCGATGTCCGAGGCCTGCCCCTCGGCGCCGCCGTGGGGCTGGTGGATGAGGATGCGCGCGTTCGGGAGAGCGGCCCGTTTGCCCTTCGCGCCGCCGGCGAGGAGCATGGCGCCCATCGAAGCCGCCTGCCCGAGGCAGTACGTCGCGACGTCCGGCTTGACGTATTGCATCGTGTCGTAGATCGCGAGGCCGGCGGAGACGGAGCCGCCCGGCGTGTTGATGTAGAGCGTGATGTCCTTCTCGGGGTTCTCGGCCTCGAGAAACAGCATTTGCGCGATGATGACGTTCGCCACGTCGTCGTTGATGGCGGAGCCCAGAAAGATGACGTTGTCCTTGAGCAGGCGCGAGTAGATGTCGTACGCGCGTTCGCCCCGGTTCGACTGCTCGATGACCATCGGAATCAGCATGGGGATCGCCTCCGCTCCGTAGTGTACCCAGCCCGCGTGCTCAGAGAGCGACGGCGGCCTCGGCGAGGAGAAAGTCGAGGACGCGGTCGATCCGCAGCTCCTCGCGGACCCCTTCGATCCGATTCGCCTTCACGAGCGCGCTCTTGAGGTCGCCGAACGACAGGCCCATCGCCTGCGCGCGGCGCTTCATCTCCGCGTCGAGCTCGGTGTCCGTGACCGTCACGTTCTCCTTGTCGCCGATCGCGTCGAGCAGCAGGTATTCCTTCACGCGGCGCTCCGCCGAGGGGCGGGCCTCCTTGCGCAGCTCGTTCCAATCGACCCGCGCGTCCTTGAGGTCGACGCCCTCTCGCGTCAGGTGCCGGGCGTACTCCTTGAGCGCCGAATCGACCTCCGACTCGACCATCGTCTCGGGTGCCGGCACCTCGTGGAGGGCGAGGAGGCCGTCGAGGACGGCGCGGCGCCGCGTCTCCCTCATGGCCTGCTCCTTCTCGCGTTTCAGCGACTCGGCGACCTTCTCGCGCAGCATCACGAGGTTCGCTCCTTCGGGGACCTCGCCCTCGCGCGGCGTCAGAGCAAGGCGCGCGAACTCGTCGTCGAGCGCGGGCAGCACGCGCGTCTTGAGAGCCACGAGGTGCACCGTGTACAGGACGGTCTTCCCCGCGAAGTCCTTGTCCGGCACGTCGGCCGCCCAGTCCTTCTGAAACGTCACGGTGACCCCGGGCTCGGCGTTGCGCACGTGCGCGGAAAGCTCCGGCATCGTGTGGTCGCCGCCGACTTCGACCATCGTCTTGTCGGCTTCGAAGTCCTTCCCATCCCCCTTCGGGAACGAGCCCTTGATGTCCACGAGCGCAAAGTCGCCGTCCTTGGCGGCACGGCCCTCGATCGGCTCGTACGCCGCGTGTCCTTCGCGAATCCGGCCGACGAGGGTGTCGATCTCCTCGGCAGTCGGAACGGCGTCGCCCGCGGGGACCTTCAGGCCGCGGTAGTCCTTCGGCTCGACGACGGGCCGCACCTCGAGGTCCACGCGGAAGGAGAGCGGCTCCTCGAACGCGAATTTCAGGTTGCCGATCTTCGGCTGGCCGAGCGGGACGAGGTTCTTCTCACGCAGCGCTTCTCCGACCGAGGCCTGAATGAGGTGCTCGAGCACCTCGCCCTTCACTTCCTCGGCGAAACGCTTTCGGATCATGTCCGGAGGCACCTTTCCGGGCCGGAAGCCCGGGAGGCGCACCTGCTTGGCGAAGGCCTTCACCGTGCGTTCGGTCGCCTTGCGGACGTCTTCCGCCGGCACCTCGAAGGTGAAGACTTTCTTCGTGGGGGATTCGTCGACGAATGAGGTGATCATCGGGAGCCTTTCGGAGAGAATGTGAAGAAGCCGCGGGAGTGGCGGAATGGCAGACGCGCGGGACTTAGGATCCCGTGGGGCGACCCGTGAGGGTTCAACTCCCTCCTCCCGCACCAAAGTCTCTCATTTCTCGAGGTATTTCTTCATCCACGAGAAAACGGCCTCGTGCCAGCTCTTGCTGTTGAGCGGCTTGAGCACCCAGTGGCCCTCGTCCGGGAAGACGAGCGCCTCGGACGGCACTCCCTGCCGGCGCAGCGCGGTGAAGAGCTGCAGCCCCTGATCGACGGGCACGCGGTAGTCGAGCTCGTTCGTGATGACGAGCGTGGGCGTCGTGATCCTGTCGGCGAAAAGGTGCGGCGACCACTTCGCGAACTGCTCCTTCGCCTTCGCGTCCCACGGCGCTCCCAGGAACTCCCAGTCGGGGAACCACAGCTCCTCGGTCACGGTCGTCATGGACTCGAGGTTGAAGACGCCGTCGTGCGTGACGGCCGCCTTGAACCGGTCGGTGTGGCCGAGGATCCAGTCCACCGCGTAGCCGCCGTAGCTCGCGCCCGCGATGCCCTGCCTGGCGGCGTCCACGAACGGCATCTTCACGACGGCGTCGAAGACGGCATTCAGGTCGACCATGACCTTGCCGGCCCAGTCGCCCGAGATCTCGTCCACGAACTTCTGGCCGAAGCCCGTCGACCCGCGCGGGTTCGGAAGGACGACGACCCAACCCTGCGCGGCCCACAGGCTCGGGCACCAGCGGAACGACCAGCCGTCCTCCCACGCGCCCTGCGGGCCGCCGTGGATGAGGAACACGACGGGATACTTCTTCGCGGGATCGAACATCGGCGGCTTCACGAGCCAGTACTGCACGCGCGCGCCGCCGGCGCCCGCCGTCGAGAGGCTCTCGGGAGTCGAGAAGGCGACGTCCTTCCGCCACCCGCGGTTCTCGTCGGTCAGCGCTTTCGCCTGTCGACTTTTCGCGGCGGGTGAGCCCGCTTTTTCTTCGAGTGGAAGAAGGAAGATCTCGCTCGGCGCCGTCAGCGTGCTCTCCGTGAAGACGAGAATGCTCTGGCCGGCCTTCAGGGCGCCGATGTTCCCGCCTCTCCGGATCTCGCGAGGCGTGCCCCCCGAGAGGGACACTTCGAAGAGATCTGTTCTTCCCTCTCTCTCGGCCGTGAAGTAAACGGTCTTGCCGTCCTTGGACAGGACGAACTCGTCGACCGACAGGTCCGGCTCCTTGAACAGCGTCCGCTTCGTCTTCGTCTTCCGGTCGTAGAGGTCGAGGTACCAGCGGTCGGCCTCGAAGCCCGCGCGGCGCTGGGCACGCACGAGGATCGAGGCTCCGTCCGGCGTGAACACCGGGTCGAAATCCGCCGCCGCGTTCGCGACCGTCAGTTTCACGGCGGCGCCGCCGGCGACAGGCACGAGGAAGACGTCCTTGTTCGTCGTGGTCGCCTCTTTGTCGTTCCCGTCGCGATTCGAGACGAACGCGATCTCCTGGCCGTCGGGCGAGAAGGCGATGCCACCGTCCTCGTAATGGTCCGGTGGGGAGTCGAAGTCGCCCGGCGTCACGTCCGTTACGGCACCCGTCGCCACGTCGGCCACCAAGACGTGGTGCCGCGTGTTCTCGCGCCACTCGTCCCAGTGGCGGTACATCAGGCGCGTGAGGCGATGGACCTTGACGGGGTTCTTTTCGGCTTCGTCGCGCCGCTTCTTGTTGCAGGCCTCGTCGGCGCAGTCCGGGAACACGTCGGAAACGAACGCGAGCTTCTTTCCATCCGGCGAGAAGACAAGCGGGTCCTGGGCGCCCGCGGAGAGATCGGTCAGCTTGCGGGGTTCGCCGCCTTCGAGATCGAGCAGGTACACCTGCGGCGCGCCGGAGCGCGTCGACACGAAGGCGAGCATCTTTCCGTCCGGCGAGAAGCGAGGCGCGTTGTCGGTCTTCTCGTGACGCGTCAGCGGGCGGGGCGGGGCCGAGCCGTCGGCGGGCACGATCCAGACGTCCGCGTTGCGCTTTCCGGCTCCGAGATCGGTCGTCGTGCGCACGAAGGCGACTTGCCTCCCGTCCGGTGAGACCTGAGGGTCTCCCACCCGCACGGCCGTGAGGAGATCATCGAGGGACATCGGGCGCCCCGCGCGGGCCGGTGCGGCTGTGAGGACGAGCACGGCGACGGCCGGAGCGAGAACCTGAAGCCTGGCCATGATTCCACCTTTCGACGAAAAGGCCGGCCTATGGAAGGCCGGCCTGGAAATGTGTGGTGAGCCGAGAGGGACTTGAACCCACAACCCAGAGATTAAGAGTCTCTTGCTCTGCCAATTGAGCTATCGGCCCTTGCGGCTCCGAGTAAACCCAGGAGCGGCCGCGAAATATACCCTCTCGGCGCCGGAGCTACAAGCCAGACCTACCGGGGCTTCTTCCGGATGAGCTGCTTGATCTCGTTGTTCCCGAGGCTGGAAGAAGCCGCGATGATCAAGGCCGCGTTCCCGGTGCCGATGTCGGGCAGGACGCAGACGGACTTCACGATGCCGTCGGCGTCCGTGACTCCGCGGAACAGAATCTGCGGGGGCCGTACGGTGGAAACGACGCGCATCGAGACGTGAGCGCCGGCGAGCGGCTTCTCGGTGAGAGACGTCGAGGCTCTCACGGTGAGCATCAGGGTTTCGCCGGAGACGAGCTCCGCGTCCGCGGTGAGCGCGATCTCGAGGTGCTCCGAAGCGGCCTCCGAGGCGAGATAGTCGACGATGACCTGGTCGAGGGACCGCAGCGCGGCGCCGCTCTTCGGCGGGTTCGGGGGCTGAGGAGCGGGGGCGGGAGGGGGGGCCGCCGTGGCGGGAGCCGCCGGCGGGGGTGGGGCGGCGGGCGGCGCGGCGCCCGTCGTCACCGGCCCGGATCTTCCGGGGACCGGGAGATCGCCCGGAAGCGGCTCCGGCGGCGCCGAGAGGATCGCGCTCACGGCCGCGAGCGCCGCCGGCGAGACCTTGTCCGGGTGCGGCAGCGTGTCGTCGGCCCAATCCGGAGGCGCATCGCCGACCTTCCCCTTGTCGAGTCGGCCGCGGCGGACGGCCTCGATGACGCGGCGGTGCTGCAAGTCCATCATCTCGCGCAGCGCCTTCTCGTCCACGCGGTCGCCGCTGATGAGGTCGCTGTAGGGGCTCTTCTTCGAGAGCAGGATCTCGCCGCCCACGTAGACGAGCGACTCCACCACGGGATTCGCGAGGCCGCGATCCTCCGTCTGCACGTGAAACACCTTCGTGTCGTGTTTCACGTCCGTATTGAAGCCCGTGATCAAGGTGGGGTCAAATTCTAGCGGATCGGGGCTCCGCGTCGGCGGGAAAGCAGCGGGGCGAGAAAACGCCCCGTCACAGACCCCGCCGCCCGCGCGACCTCCTCGGGCGTTCCGGAGGCGACCAGCTCGCCGCCGCGCTCCCCGCCCTCCGGCCCGAGGTCGATCACGTAGTCGGCGGTCTTCACGACGTCGAGGTTGTGCTCGATGACGACCACCGTGTTGCCGCGGTCGACGAGCGCGTGCAGCACCTTGAGGAGCTTTTTCACGTCGTCGAAGTGGAGGCCCGTCGTGGGCTCGTCGAGAATGTAGAGCGTGCGCCCGGTCGCGCGGCGCGCCAGCTCGCGCGCGAGCTTGACGCGCTGGGCCTCGCCGCCCGAAAGCGTCGTGGCGGGCTGTCCCAGCCGGATGTACCCGAGGCCCACGTCGTTGAGCGTGTCCGCGATGATCTTGATCGCCGGCACGTTCGCGAAGACCTCGGCGGCCTGCTCGGCCGTGAGCGCGAGGATGTCGGCGATGTTGAGGCCCTTGTACCGCACCTCGAGCGTCTCGCGGTTGTAACGTTTGCCGCCGCACACGTCGCACGTGACGTAGATATCCGGCAGGAAGTGCATCTCGATCGCGATCTGCCCGCCGCCGCCGCAGTTCTCGCAGCGCCCGCCCTTCACGTTGAACGAAAAGCGTCCCGGGCCGTAGCCGCGCATGCGCGCATCGGGCACCTGCGCCATCAGCTCGCGCACCGGGTTGAAGACGTTCGTATACGTGGCCGGGTTGCTGCGCGGCGTCCGCCCGATCGGCGACTGGTCGATGTCGATGACCTTGTCGAGATGCTCGAGGCCTTCGATTCTCCGGTGCGCCCCCGGCTTGTCCGTCGACTCGTAGAACAGGCGCGCCGCGGCCCGGTACAGGATGTCGTTCACGAGCGTCGACTTACCCGAGCCCGAAACGCCCGTCACCGCCGTGAAGACGCCGAGCGGGAACTTCACCGTGACGTTCTTGAGGTTGTTCTCGGCGGCGCCGGCCACCGTCAGGATCTTTCCCGTGCCGGCGCGGCGCTTCGGCGGCACCTCGATCGACAGCTCGCCCGACAGGTACTTGCCCGTGAGCGAGCGCGGGAACTTCACGAGCTCGTCGGCGTGGCCCTCCCCCACGATCTCGCCGCCGTGGATGCCGGCGCCCGGGCCGAGGTCCACGACACGGTCGGCGAGGCGAATCGTCTCTTCGTCGTGCTCGACGACGACGACCGTGTTCCCGAGGTCGCGCATCGCCATGAGCGTGTCGATGAGCTTCCGGTTGTCTTTCGCGTGGAGGCCGATCGACGGCTCGTCCAGAACGTAGAGAACGCCCATCAGCTTGCTGCCGATCTGCGTTGCGAGGCGAATGCGCTGGGCCTCGCCACCCGAGAGCGTCGCGGACGCGCGCGCGAGCGAGAGGTAACCGATCCCGACGTCGTTCAGGAAGCCGAGACGGTCTCCGATCTCCTTCAGGATCTTCCCGGCGATCTCCAGCTCGCGGGGCGAAGGCCGAAGAGACTCGAAGAACGCCTTCGCGTCCTCGAGCGTGAGCGCCGTGAGCGTGTCGATGGCGCGCCCGTCCACGAGAACGGCGAGCGCCTCGGGTTTCAGCCGGCGGCCCTTGCAGGCGGGGCAGGGCGAGGCCGACATGTAGTTTTCCAGCTCGGTGCGGGCATCCTCGCTCTCGACTTCCTTGTACTTGCCCTCGAGGAGCGGCACGAGGCCCTTGAAGGCAGACGACCAGTTGTACTCGCCCTTCTCGGACTTCCACTTCCACTTGATCTCGCGTTCGCCCGAGCCGTGGAGGATGACGTCCTGCACGTCCTTGCTCAGCTTCTTGAACGGGACGTCGAGCGAGAACTTCATCACCTTCGCGAGGTGCTCGATCTGGCGGAGCCGCCAGTTCGCGGAGCCCGGCTTGTAGAGCGCGATCGCCCCTTCGCGGATCGATTTCGACGGGTCGGGAATGAGCCGCTCCGGATCCACCTTCTGCACCGTGCCGAGGCCGCTGCACGAAGGGCACGCGCCGAACGGCGAGTTGAACGAGAAGAGGCGCGGCGTGATCTCGGTAAGCGACGTCCCGCAGTCGGGGCAGGCGTAGCTCGTGGAGAGCGTCTCGTCGGACGTCGGCGCGTCCGGCTTCGCCCCCTGCGCGATCGTGGCGATGGTCACCAGACCCTTCCCCACACGCGTCGCCGTCTCGAGCGAGTCCGCGAGGCGCCGGCGCGTGTCGTCGTCGCGCTTCACGACGAGCCGGTCCACGACGACCTCGATCGTGTGCTTTTTCTGCTTGTCGAGGTCGGGCGGGCTCTCGAGGTCCACCATCTTCCCGTTCACACGGGCGCGCAGGAAGCCCTGCTTGACCATCTCCTCCATCTGCTTGCGGTACTCGCCCTTCTTGCCGCGCACGAACGGCGCGAGGAGCAGGAATCGTGTGTCCTCGGGCATCGCGAGGATGCGGTCCGTCATCTGCTGGACCGTCTGGGCGGCGATTTCTTTGCCGCAGCTCGCACAGTGCGGCTTTCCGATCGAGGCGTAGAGGAGCCGGAGGTAGTCGTAGATCTCCGTAACCGTGCCGACCGTCGAGCGCGGGTTCTTCGACGTCGTCCTCTGCTCGATCGAGATCGCGGGCGACAGGCCCTCGATCGAGTCCACGTCCGGCTTCTCCATCTGCTCGAGAAACTGCCGGGCGTAAGCCGAGAGGGATTCCACGTACCGCCGCTGCCCTTCCGCGAACAGCGTGTCGAACGCGAGAGAGGACTTTCCCGATCCCGACACTCCCGTCAG
>PLZI01000181.1 GCA_003152095.1 Acidobacteriota bacterium
ACGGCTCCTCGACGACTTCTTCGAGTCCGCGCGCGATGGCTTCGAGGTCGTAACCGGCGAGGCCTCCGTACGTCGGGAAGCCTTCCGTGAGGATGAGGAGGTTGCGCGCTTCCTCGGCCCACGAGTCGTCGTTCATCGCGAGGAAGCCGCCGATGTTCGCGAGCCCGTCCTTCTTCGCCGACATCGTGCACCCGTCGGCGAGAGAGAACATCTCCTGCGCGATTTCCTTCGGCGTGCGGCCGGATTGTCCCTTCTCGCGAAGCTTGATGAAGTACGCGTTCTCGGCGAAGCGGCAGGCGTCGAGGAAGAAGGGCTTCCTGAACCGGTCGCAGAGGGCGCGCACGCCGCGGAGGTTCTCGAGGGAGACGGGCTGCCCGCCGCCGGAGTTGTTCGTCACGGTGACCATGACGACGGGGATCCGGTCGCCGTCTTTTTCGAGAGTCTTCTCGAGCGCGGCGAGGTCGATGTTGCCCTTGAACGGGTGGACGAGGCTCGGGATTCGGCCTTCGGCGATCACGAGGTCGCGTGCCTCGGCGCCCTCGACCTCCACGTTCGCGCGCGTCGTGTCGAAGTGGTTGTTGTTCGGTACGACGTCGCCCTTGTCGAGAATCGTGTGGAAAAGGATGCGCTCGGCCGCGCGCCCCTGATGGGTGGGGATGATGTGCTTGAAACCCGTCAGCTCCTGCACGGCGTCGCGGAAGCGGTAGAACGAGCGGCTGCCTGCGTACGACTCGTCGCCCTGGATGAGCGCGCCCCACTGCGCGGCCGACATCGCGCCCGTGCCCGAGTCCGTTAGAAGGTCGATGAGGACGTCCGCCGCGTGCAGGAGGAAGACGTTGTATCCGGCCTTCGCGATCGCCTTGCGCCGCTCGTCCGTCGTCGTCGTCTTGATCGTCTCGACGGACTTGATGCGGAAGGGCTCGATGATCGTGCGGAATTCCATCGCGAAAGAGGATAGCAGCGGGTCTCGGCCGCCCGGAGACCAAGCAGACCAGCGAGGAATGCGGCCGCTCGGAGAACCGACCCTTCCACGGACCCAGCCTAGCGCGACGCGATTCAGAGACCGAAACCCCGGTAAAGTGCCGACGTGAACGTCCTCGGATTCACCGCGCTCCTCTTCTCCGGCGCGGCCGCTGCGGGTTTCGTCGGCGCGCTCACGGGCCTCGGCGGCGGCGTCGTCCTCATCCCCCTCCTGACGCTCGGCCTCGGGGTCGACATCAAGTACGCGATCGGGACCGCCCTCGTGGCCGTGATCGCGACGTCGAGCGGCGCCGCGGCCGCGTACGTGCGCGAGGGTTTCTCGAACGTGCGGATCGGCCTCTTCTTCGAGATCGCGACGACCCTCGGTGCTCTCCTCGGCGCGTTTCTCGCGGCGTGGACCCCGACGTCCACCATCGCCGTGATCTTCGGCGTCGTCCTCCTCGGCTCGACGGCGTTCTCGTGGAAGGGGCACGCCGCGGCGGCGGAGATCCAATCCCCCGACCCGCTCGCGACGCGTCTCGGCCTGAACGGGTCCTTTCCCTCCCTCGCCGGCGGCGAACAGGCGTACTTTCCACGGCGCGTCCCGCTTGCATGGCTGTTGATGGTCGTCGCGGGCGCGGTCTCGGGCCTCCTCGGAATCGGCTCGGGCGCGCTCAAGGTCCTTTCGATGGACAACGTTCTCGGGCTCCCCTACAAGGTCTCGACGACGACGAGCAACTTCATGATCGGCGTGACGGCGGCCGCGAGCGCGGGCGTCTACCTGAGCCGCGGGTACATCGACCCGGCGCTCGCCGCGCCCGCCGTCCTCGGTGTCCTCGCGGGATCGGCGCTCGGCGCCCGGATCCTGACGGCCGCCCGCTCGAACGTCCTCCGCCTCGTCTTCACGGCCGTCGTCCTCGTCATGGGGATCCAGATGATCGTCCAAGGGCTGCGGGGGGCCGTGTGATCGCGGGCCGCAAGGAGCGCCGCCTCGCGCGCGAGGTGGGCGGGATCCTCCGGCTCGGCGTCATCCTGTCGAGCTCCGTGATCGTCCTCGGCCTCGTCCCGTTCCTCGCACAGGAGGGCGCGCGGCACGCCGATTACCACGTGTTTCGCGGCGAGCCGGCGGCGTTCCGGACCGTTTCCGGCACCCTCGCGGACGCCGCCAAGGCCGACCCGCGCGGGATCATGCAACTCGGCGTTTTGCTCCTCGTTGCGACGCCGTTCGCCCGCGTTGCCCTATGCCTCGTCGAGTTCGCGCGNNGCCTCGGGCAGGGTGTCTTTCACGCCCGCCTTCCTCAGGATCGTCATCATCGGGCACCACTTCGAGAACCCGCTCTGGAGGAGGTTCACCCCCACGAAGGCCGTGAAGAGGAGGAAGCCGGGGTGGACGAAGTATCCGAGGGCCGCCGAGCAAAGAACAAAGAACCCGGCGATGGAGTGAAGGCTGTCGTTGACGGTCATGGGTTTCTCCTTTGGGGGCGAGGTTTCCCGCCCTTGACTTTTATAACCATATAGCTATATATTAGTACTCGTGAATGGAAAACGCAACCCCCTCGTCCTCCTCTTTCTTGCGGCGGCGATGGCCGGGCCCACTCGCGCCGCTGAGCAGCCCCCCGGGGCCGCGTCGCCCCCCCTGACACTCGCCGCCGCGATGCAGAAGGCCCGGGAGAGCGCCCGGGAAGTCACGGCCGCGCAGGCCCGCCAGGGAGCCGCCGAGGCCCGGGCCTCCCAGGCGAAGGCCATGCGCCTCCCGTCGCTCAACCTGACGGCGCTCTTCCTGCGCACGAACAACCCGGCCGAGGCGTTTGCCATGAAGCTCAACCAGGGTACGTTCTCGTTCCCCGACTTCGTCGCCAGCGACCCGAACGACGCCGCACCGCTCAACACGGGGATCACTCGGGCCGAAATCGCCCTCCCCCTCTTCACGGGCGGCGAGCTCTCGGGGCGGATCGACCAGGCCCAGCTCGCCGCGGCGGCCGCCTCCAGTACGTCGACGTGGGTGGCCGACAACGCAGCCCTTTCGGCCGCCGAGGCGTACGTGATGGTCGCGCAGGCCGAGGAGTACGCGGCCCTCCTCCACAAGTCGCGCGACACGGTCGCGGCGCACGTCAAGCTCGCAGGCGATTACGTCGCGCAGGGCATGCTCGTCCGCTCGGAGCTCCTGAGGGCCGAGGTCGAGCTCGCTCGGATGGACGACCTCGTGACCGAGGCCGACGGCCGCGTGAAGATCGCGAACGCGAACCTCGCGTTCCGGCTGGGCGCCGCGGGCGGCTCCTCGTGGGCACTGGCCCCGCTGCCCGACCCGCGCCCCGTCGCGGCGCCCATGGACGGCTGGCTCGCGACCGCCGCCGAGCGCTCCGATCTCGGCTCGGCCAGGAAGCTCCTCGCGGCGGGCGAGCTCGAGGAGAAGGTGAAGCAGGCGCCCTTCTGGCCGAAGCTCGCGCTCGTCGCCAAGGGCGAGCTCTACGGCGACAAGCCGTTCGGTTCCACAGGCACGTCGGGCTCGATCATGGCCGTCGCGACCTGGAACGTCTTCCAAGGCGGCGCCGACCGCGCCGCGGTCATCGCGGCGCGCGAAGACGCCCGCGCTGGCCGCGAGGACGTCGCCCGGTTCTCCGAGGGCGTCCGCCTCGAGGTTCGGAAGGCGTTCGAGGAAGCGAAAACGGCCGAGGCCCGGCACGAGACCGCGAAGAAGGCCCTCGAAGCCGCGTGCGAGGCCGAGCGCATCACCAACGACCGGTTCCGGGCGGGCGTCGTGAAGACGCTCGATCTTCTGGACGTCACGACGGCCCGCCGCGAGGCGGAAACGCGCGAGCTCGTCGCTCGCGCCGACGCGCACACGGCAGCCCTGAGGCTCGCGGTCAAGGCGGGGCGCCGCCCCGAGAGCGTTCTCTACGGAGGAACGGAGTAATGAAGATCGGAATCGTCGCGCCGCTGGCGCTCATCCTCATCGCGGTCGGCTGCGGCCGTTCCAAGGAGGCTCCCGGGAAGAACGACCCCGCTCCGGTTGCCGCCTCCACGGCGACGGCCGAGCGCGTCACGCTGCCGGACCGCCTCACGCTCTACGGCACCGTCACGGCAGACCGCTCGGCCGCCGTCTCGAGCCGCGTCATGGCGAACGTCGTCGCGGTCCCTGCGCGCGTCGGCCAGTCCGTCGCCGCCGGCGACGTCCTCGTCGAGATCGACGCCGAGACGACGAGAGGGCAAGAAGCACAGGCCAGGGGCGCGCTCGCGCAGGCTCGCGCGGCGCTCTCTCTCGCCGAGCGCAACTACGAACGCTACAAGGCCCTTGCGGCCTCGGGCTCCGCCTCGCCGCTCGAGCTCGACATGAACCGGATGCAGTACGAGCAGGCGAAAGGCGCCGTTCAGCAGGGCGAAGGCGCGGTGGAAGCAGCCTCCTCCGTCGCACGTGAGTCCCGCGTGACGGCGCCGTTCGCCGGCCGTGTGGCCGCGCGCCTCGTCGAGGCCGGCGACCTCGCGGCCCCGGGTCGCCCGCTCGTCACGATCGAGTCCGCGACGGGCCGCCGCCTCGTCGTACAGGTCCCGGCCGGCACGGTCGCGGCGTCGGGCCTCAAGGCTGGGCAGAAGCTCTCCGTGAGGATCGACGGCGCCACCTCCGACCTGACGGGCACCGTCGTCGAGATGTCGCCCGGCGCCGACGCCGTGGCCCACACGTACACGGTGACGCTCGAGTTGGCCGGCGCGCCCGTCGCGACCGGCCTCACGGGCCGCGCGACCCTCGATGCCGCCGTGCGATCTTCCGTCCTCGTTCCCGAGAGCGCCGTTCTCGCGAGCGGCGGCGTCAGCCTCGTCGCTCTGAAGGACGACGCCGGGAAGGCCCGCACCCGCGTCGTGACGACCGGCGCCTCGCAAGGCGGCAAGGTCGAGATCCTCTCCGGTCTCTCCGGCGGCGAGACGGTCCTCGTCGGCCTCACGGCGCCGCCCGCCGACGGCGCGCCCGTCGCGGAGGCGAAGGGAAGCGCCCGGTGAGCGAGAACGCCTTCCGCTCGACGAGCGCACGCGAAAACCTCCGGCGCAAGATGACGCGCCGGCCTCTCGGCGCCTCGGGCCGGATCGCGAAGGCGTTCCTCGAATCCAAGCTCACGCCCCTCCTCGTCGTCGCGTCGCTCCTTCTCGGCGCATTCGCGCTCCTCATCACGCCGCGCGAAGAGGAGCCCCAGATCAAGGTCCCGATGATCGACGTCTTCGTCGCGCTCCCCGGCGCGACGGCCGGGGAAGTCGAGCGCCGCGTCGTCTCCCCCGTCGAGAAGGCCCTTTACCAGATCCCGAACGTCGAATACGTCTACTCGACGTCGCAGCCCTCGGGCGGAATCGTGATCGTGCGCTTCCTCGTCGGGACGGACCCCGACCAGGCCGTCGTCCGCGTTCACGCGAAGATCGCCGAGCTCCAGCCGAATCTCCCGCCGGGCGCCCTGCCGCCCGTCGTCGTGCCCCGCGGGATCGACGACGTGCCAGTCGTCGCGTACACGCTCTGGTCGAAGGAAGCGACCCCGATGCAGCTCCGGCAGGTCGCCGACGAGGTCAAGGCCGACTTCGTGCGGCATCCGCGCGTCGCGCAGGTGACCGTCCTCGGCGGGCAGCGCCGCGTCGTGAACGTCACGTTCGACCGCGACCGCCTCGCCTCCTACGGCGTGTCGCTCGTCCAGGCGCATCAGGCCTTGTCGGGACTCAACTGGCGCCTCCCGGCCGGCAGCTTCTCGACGGGCAACGCGGAGGTACCGGTCGAGGTCGGCTCGCTGTTCCGGCGCGCCGAGGACGTCGGCGCCGCGGTAATCGGCGTCGTGAACGGCAAGCCCGTCTGGCTGAAGGACGTCGCGTCCGTCTCCGACGGACCCGAGGAGCCCACCCAGTACGCCTGGATGCTCACGAAGGCCGGGGAAGACGCCCCCGCCGTGACGCTCGCCGTCGCGAAGAAGCCCGGCACGAACGCCGTCGAGCTCGTGAAGGAGCTGGACGCGCGCCTCGCGGCTCTCAAGGGCCCCGTCGTGCCCTCAAACGTGACCGTCACGAAGACGCGCGACTACGGCAAGACGGCCGACGAGAAGTCGTCGGAGCTGATCTTCCACGTGGGCCTCGCGACGCTCTCCGTCGTCATCCTCATGGCGCTCTTCCTCGGGCGTCGCGAGGCGGTCGTCGTCCTCGTCGCGGTCCCCACGACGCTCGCCCTCACGCTCTTCTCGTCTTACCTGTTCGGATACACGCTGAACCGCGTCACGCTCTTCGCCCTCATCTTCGCCATCGGCATCCTCGTGGACGACGCGATCGTCGTCGTCGAGAACGTGCACCGCCACTACGAACTGGGCTGGGGCGAGCCTCGCCTCGCGACCGTCTACGCGGTCGACGAGGTCGGCAACCCGACGATCCTCGCGACGTTCGCGGTCGTCGCGGCGCTCCTGCCGCTCGCGTTCGTGTCGGGCCTCATGGGCCCATACATGCGCCCGATCCCCGTGAACGCCTCGGCCGCGATGGTCTTCTCCCTCCTCGTCGCGTTCGTCGTCTCGCCGTGGCTCACGTTCCGGCTCTTCCGCAAGTTTGCCGAGGCGCACCTCCGCGGTGAAGAGCACTTCGCCCCCGGCACCCTTGGCGTCGAACCTCCCGCCGAGGACCGCCTCGTCCGCTTCTACCGGAAGCTCTTCACGCCACTCCTGAGGCACGCGGCCCGCCGCTGGGCCCTTCTCGGTGCCGTTGTGCTCCTGCTTCTCATTTCTTGCGGCCTCTTCGTCGTCCGCGCCGTCAAGGTCAAGATGCTCCCGTACGACAACAAGAGCGAGCTGCAGGTCGTCCTCGACATGCCCGAGGGGACGACGCTCGAGGCGACGGCCGCGGCCGCGCGCGAGCTGGCGGTCCTCGTGAAAACGCGGCCCGAGGTCGTGGACGTCGAGGTTTACGCCGGCACGTCGGCCCCGTTCAACTTCAACGGCCTCGTCCGGCACTACTTCCTGAGATCCGGCCCGCTCGTCGCGGACATGCAGGTCAACCTCGCGACCAAGCACGACCGCTCGCGCGATAGCCACACGATCGCCAAGGAGATCCGGAACCTGATCGCGCCGGCCGCGAAGCGCCTCGGCGCGAACGTCAAGGTCACCGAGGTGCCCCCGGGCCCGCCGGTCCTCTCGACGATGGTCGCCGAGATCTACGGGCCGGACCCGGTTCGCCGCATCGCGCTCGCGAAGCAGGTCCGGGACATCTTCGAGTCCACGCCCGGCGTCGTCGACACGGACTGGCTCGTCGAGGCTCCGGCCCCGAAGGTGGAGCTCGTCGTGGACCGCGAAAAGGCGATGCGGAGCAGCGTGACGCCCGAGGTCGTCGTCAAGACGCTTCGGATCGCGCTCAGCGGGATGGACGCCGGCCTCCTCCACGTGGACGCCGCCCGCGAGGCGGTTCCCATCGTCCTCAGGCTCGACCGCGCCCAGCGCTCCGGCCTCGAGGGCCTCCTCGCGACGTCGGTCCCGTCGATGACGGGCAAGCTCGTCCCGATCCGCGAGCTCGTGACCGTCGTGAACGGCTTCCGCGAGCCCTTCGTCTACCACAAGAACCTCCAGCCCGTGACGTACGTTCTCGCCGAGATGGCGGGAGTCGCGGAGGCGCCCGTCTACGGAATCCTCGACATGAAGAGCCGCATCGCGGCGCTCAAGGCGCCGGACGGGAGACCCCTCGAGGTCCTCTCGACGACGCTTCCGACCGACTCGAACCGCTACGCGATGAAGTGGGACGGCGAGTGGCACATCACGTACGAGGTCTTCCGGGACATGGGGATCGCCTTCGCGGCCGTCCTCGTCCTCATCTACGTCCTCGTCGTCGGGTGGTTCCGCTCGTTCGTGACGCCGCTCATCATCATGGNNATGATCGGCTTCATCGCGCTCGCGGGGATCATCGTGAGGAACTCGATCCTCCTCGTGGACTTCGTGAACCTCGAGCTCGCGGCCGGCGAGCCCCTCGAGGAGGCCGTCGTGAAGGCGGGCGCGGTCCGCTTCCGGCCGATCGTCCTGACGGCCCTCGCGCTCGTCGCGGGCGGCGCCGTCATTCTCCTCGACCCGATCTTCCAGGGCCTCGCCGTCGCGCTCATCTCGGGCGTCGTCGTCGCGACCGCCCTGACCCTCGTCGTGATCCCTCTCCTCTATTTCATGTACCTCAAGACCGCCGGCGTCCCGCCGGCGGAGGAGGAAGCAGCGTGAAGATGCTCCTGGTCCTCGCCGGCACCGCCTCGCGCGAGAATGTCGAGATCGCTCTCGAACGCGCCGGGGTGACCGGCTACACGGAGGTCGACGCCCGGGGCGTCGGCTCGTCGGGCCGCCACCTCGGCTCGGCGGCGTTCCCGAAGACGTCGACGATCATCATGTCTTTCGTCGCGGACGAGGAGGTCCCGAAGCTGCGCGCGGCTCTCAAGGCTCTGCCGGGCGCCGCGCCGCGCCCGCACGTCGTCACCTGGACGCTCGAGTCCTGGGACGCCTGAGGAGGAAAACGATGCCCCTCTACGAGTTCACCTGCGAACAATGCGGTGCAACATTCGAAGAGCTCGTCGCCGCCGGCCTCGACGGCCTTGGCGTGACGTGCCCCGAGTGCGGGAGCGAGGAGGTCGAGAAGCTCGTCTCGCGCTTCGCGTCCGGCGGACCGTCCGCCGGACGCGGTGGCAGCGGATCGTGTGCGCCGGGCTCCGGCCGCTTCACGTGAGGGTGACCCCGGGGCCCGGCGGGCCCCCTGCGATCATTCCCCCAAGGAGGTTTCCATGACCCAGCAGCCCTCGAAGACTTCCGTCGCTCTCGTAGCCGAAACGACCCGCACGTTCGACGACGCCGTCGCCCGCACGCGCGAGGCTCTCGCGGCCGAAGGCTTCGGCGTTCTCACGGAGATCGACTTCGCCGCTACGATGAAGAAGAAGCTCGACAAGGATGTTCCACCCTACCTGATCCTCGGCGCCTGCCATCCGCCCTCGGCGTTCAAGGCCTTCTCAGCCGCGCCCGAGGTCGGCGTCCTGCTGCCCTGCAACGTCACGGTGTCCGTCGAAAAGGGAAAGACCGTCGTCCGGGCGATGGACCCGCTCTCGGTCCTCGGCCTCATCGCCGCGTCGGAGCTCGCGGAGGTCGGAACCGACGTCTCCGGACGTCTCGCGCGGGTGCTCGCGCATGCGGCCGGCGGCTGAGCCCGCGGCGGGCGCCGGCTGCGGCGCGACCTTCCTGCCCGCGACCGACGCGGGGTGTGAGGAGATCGCGACCCGCTTTCGCGCGCTCTCCGAGCCGATGCGGCTCAAGATCCTGCGGCGCCTCGCGCGCGGTGAGGCCTCGGTCGGCGAAATCCTGGCCGACGTGGGCGGGACACAAGCGAACGTGAGCAAGCACCTGGCGATCCTGCACGACTCCGCTCTGTTGGACCGGCGGAAGGACGGTACACGGACCGTCTACTCGATCGCGGACCCGGCGCTCCTCAGGATCTGCTCGATCGTCTGTGAGGGTGTCGAGCGTGGGGCGCGCGACAAAGCCGATGCGATTCTGGGCACGGCGCGCTACGCCCCTAGGCTTCGGCCGGCGCGAAGGTCCGGCTTGCCCTCTTCGGACTGATTTCGTTGGACGTCGAGGACTTCTCGTCGAACAATCGGGCATGGCTCGGCGAACCGCCGGAAAGGAGGGCTCCCGAGCATGCTGACTCCGCCGAGCCCTCGTCATGGTTCCGATCTCGCTGCGGTCGCGTCGCGTTCCCGGCGGCCCGGTTTCTGGACGCTGGCGACACTCGGCCTCGCACTCGGGCTCGGCGCCCTCGACTACCTCGCGGGACCCGAGCTCGGGCTCTCCTTGGTCTATGCGCTCCCGGTGGCGGCGGCGGCCTGGTTCGCTGGGTTCCGGAGAGCTGCGGGCGTCGCCGTCGCGAGCGTCTTCGTCTGGTCCGCAGTCGAGGCGCTTCAAGGGAGCGCTCCCCGGCCGGTGATCGCCGCGTTCAACACGACGCGACGGGTCGCGGAACTCGTCATTGGGGCTTATCTCCTAACACGCCTGAAGACGCGCCTTGACCAGGAAGCGCTCTCGGCGCGAACCGACTTCCTGACCGGAATTGGGAACGCACGTTCGTTCTACGAGGAAGCCAGTCTCGAAATCGCCCGCGCATCGCGGCACGGCCGCCCGTTCACGGTTGTCTATACGGACGTCGACGATTTCAAGAGCATCAACGACCGGCTCGGCCACGACCAGGGCGATGCGGTCTTACGGAACATCGCAAGCACGTTGAGGCAGACGCTTCGAAGCTTCGACCGCGTGGCGCGAATGGGTGGAGACGAGTTCGGCCTCCTGCTGCCGGAAACCGATCTCGAATCCGCTCGTGCCACGCTCGAGAAGCTTCGCCAGGCGCTGCAGGCGGAGCCGGCGGCGGAGGGCCGCACCGTGACGCTCACGATGGGCGCTCTCGTGTGCATCGCCCCGCCTCGCGACGTGGCACACATGATCGCCCTCGCCGATGGCCTGCTCCTGAAGGGGAAGCGCGAGGGGAAGAACACGGTCCAATATGCGGTCCATGACAGACCGGAGGGTTGACCGTGGGGGTCCGCCCGGCCCTCCATTGGCATCATTGACCTCCCCTGCTGTGGGCGCGATGATCGCCATATGGCGATGAAGGCGCACCTCCCACTCACGGACGCAGCCTGCGACGANNAGCGAGGCGTCCGTCGGCGAGATCCTCGACGAGGTGGGCGGCACGCAGGCGAACGTGAGCAAGCACCTCGCGATCCTCCACGGCTCCGCCCTCGTGGACCGGCGCAAAGACGGCACGCGGACCGTCTACTCGATCGCCGACCCGACCCTTCTGAAGATCTGTTCAATCGTCTGCGACGGCGTCGAGCGCGGGGCCCGCGACAAGGCCGACGCCATTCTCGGGCGC
>PLZI01000105.1:0-7976 GCA_003152095.1 Acidobacteriota bacterium
GCTTCGGACCCGTGCGCTTCGTGCAAGCGCCAGCGCATCGGGTGGCGGTCTGCAAAGTTCCTTAGAATGTGAATGGGGCCACCGGGCGCGGCGGCCCCCCCGAGCTACGCTAGCTGTTATTCTCATTCGAAGAAATAACCGCCGAGGAGAAAGCCATATGATCCGTCGCGCGCTTCTGTTCACCGTCGTCGCGTTCTTTGCCGCCTCGACCGCTCTCGCTTCGAAGAAGTCCGAGGAAGAGTGGATCAGCCTGCTTCCCTCGAGCGACGAAGGCAAGGTCACGGGCGCGCTCCAGGGCCTCGAGAAGGAGTACCCGGACTCGCCCACGGCACGCGCGAAAATCATCTCGATGCTCAAGGACCCGCGCGAGAAGGTGCAGCGCAAGGCGGCACGCGTCCTCGGAGCGATCAACGCGAAGGTCGACGCGAAGGTGTTCGCAGACATCACACCGCTCCTGAGATCGACGAACAAGGACGCGGTCGTCGACGGGCTCAAGGCCCTCCGCGGCCTCGACGCGGCCTCCACCGTTCCGCAGATCCTGCCGCTCCTGTCGAGTCCCGACGAGAACATCAAGCGCGACGCCTGCCGCACGCTTGCCGAGATCGCGGACCCTTCTGTCATCTCGAAGATCGAGCCCCTGCAGAGCGACGCGAACAAGAAAGTGCAGGAAGACGCGAGAACCGCGATTGCGAAGCTGAAGATGAAGCAGAAATAGACAAGAGTGAGGCGGCCTTCCGGACCGGGGCTCGCGGCGGTTGCGCTCGGAGCCCTGTTTTTTGCCTACACCGTGATCCGTGCGGTGCGCGTGCCGCTCACCTGTGACGAAGCTTTCACGGGGAACTACTGGGTGGACCGGGGTCCGCTCGCGGCCCTGACGTTCGATGGTCCCGAGCGGGCTAACAACCATCTGCTCAATTCGCTCCTCGCGGGGGCGTCCCAGGCGGTCTTTGGGCGGACCCCGTTCGCGCTGCGTCTTCCGAACCTGATCGCGCATGCGGTGTTTCTCATCGCGTCCTGGCGTCTTCTGTCGCGCGTCGCGGGAAGGGGCGTGGCCCTCGCCGGGTTCGCCCTTCTGAACGGAAACCCCCTTCTTCTCGAGCTTTTCGGCCTCGCGCGCGGATATGGGCTCGCCCTCGGTTTCGTGGCCCTCGCCCTTCTGTTCGCCGTGCGCGCTCTCGAGGCCGCGGAGATCCGACTGCGGGAAGAGGCCGCGTGTTACGGGCTTCTCGTCTGCGGTGTCCTCGCACAACTCATCGTCCTGGACATGTTCGCGGCCGTCGCCGCGACGTTCGCCGTGTCGCGGTTCGTCGGACTCACCCGGTCTCGGGCGGAGGGGCGGCTGCGTCGGGCCGCGCGGGAGAGCATCCCGGTCGTTGCAGCCTCGCTCTTTCTCCTCGCGACGGCTATGCCCATCATCGTGTGCCTGCGGCGCTCCGGCGCCCTTGACTTCGGAGGAACCGTCGGGCTCTGGTACGACACGGTCGGCTCCGTCGTCCGGATCTCGCTGCTCAACCTCTCTCCCTCGTTCGTCCGAGCGACGCTGGCCGCGTTGGGGACCGCTCTTGCCGCGCTCACGGCCCTCGCGGCTTACAGGCTCGTGCGGCCGAAGGCCGGCGGACGCGTTTTTCTCGCACTTTTTTCGATCCTCGTCAGCCTGTGCGCGGCCGTCCAGGCACAGCACGTCTTCTTCGGTGCGAGATTTCCCGAGAACCGGATCGCGACGGTATTCCTGCCGTTCGTCGTTTTCGCCCTTGCCGCCGCCTGCGGGTCGACTCCCGCTCCATTCGATCGCGCCGCCAGATCGGTGTTTGGGGCCGTGGGACTCTTGGCTCTCGCCCTGTTCGCGCGGCGCGCGAATCTGACGCGCTCGGATCTTTGGTGGTTCGACGCGGACAACGTGCACATGCTCGAGGACCTCGACCGGCTGCGGGTGAGCCGTCCCGGCGCGTTCCATTCCGTGCGCCTTTCCGTCACCGATTCCCTGGAGCCGTCGCTTAACTGGTACCGGCGGACGGAAGAGTTCTCGTTCCTCGCCCCGGTGTCGCATGACGGTCCGTTCCGGGCCGCGGACTACACGTTCGTCTTCGGTCAGGACGAGGTGGAGGCGGCCCGTCGCGGCTATCGCGTCCTGGCACGCTACCCGGGAACGGGAAACGTGCTCTTCGAGCCTCCGCCGTCAGCGCGCGAAGATCGGTAACGAGGGCAGTTCGGGAGGCGTCGGTTCTCCGCGGAGCCCGGCGGCGCCGATCCAATCCACGTCGAGCACGAAGATCCGCGGGTCGCGGGGCACCCAGCGCTCGTTCGCGAGCCGGAGAACCTCGTAATACAGCCGGGGCGTGACGGCGAATCCCGTCGTGCCCACGCGGCCGATCGGCCCCCCGCGCGCCACCCGCTGGCCCTTCCTCACGAGGGGCGCGGCGAGGTGGCCGTAGATCGTGCGCGTGCGGGCGTCGTGGGCCAGGACGACGATCGTGCCGAGGCGGCGCCACGTCGCGTCCGCGTGGCGCGAAACGGGGCCCGCGTAGAGCACGAGGCCGGCGGCGGGCGCCATCACGAGCGTTCCGGCGGGGGAGGCGAGCGTCAGCCCCGCGCAGAATTCGTCCCGGCGCGTGACCTCGGACGCGTGCCAGCCGAACAGTTCGATAGGGACGGAGGACGAGGGCTCCACGGGCGCCCGGGAAGGCACGGAAACGGGGTCGAAGCCGGCTTGCAGGGGGCCCGGCAGGGCCGCGAGATGCCGCCGGAACAGCTCGAAGACGCGGGCGCGCCGCGCGAGGTTCGCGGCCTCCCGTTCCATCGCCGCGGGAGTCGGCGGCGCGGCATCGCCGGGGTCGGCGGGAAATCCGTCCGGCGGCACGATCTCGAGGATCGTCCCGACGCGTGCGAGAAACAGCTCGTCCGCCGCGAGGCGGTTGCCGAGGGCGAGCGCACGCCGTCCGACCGACGCGAATGACTCGGCGCCGCGCTGCGCCGTCTCGCGAATTGCGCGGCGGTCGGCGGCGTCGACGGCGTCGGAAATGACGTGAGGCGCGCCCGCGAGACCGAGCACGACGGACGCCCCGCATGCGAGGAGGACTCCTGCAAGGGCGGCGCCGCCACGCGGCCCGATCTCGATCGAGATGCTCTTGCGGCCCGGGTCGCCGGGATGTATGCGCAGGAGACTCATGGCGCGGCTGGAAACGTCGCGGGGCCGGATCCGACCTGGATGCCGAGGAGACGACGATCGCGGTGCGAGACGGGCCGGAACGGCTCCACGACACGGATCCGGAGGACGCCTTGCGCTCCTTCAGGAACGGCGAGCTCGAGCCTCTTCCATTGGCCCGACGGCAGCGTCACGCGGCCGCGCAGGGTGTCGTCGAAAAAGACGTCGACCATCGCGGGACGCCCGTCAGGCCGCCCGTTCTTGACCGGTAGGGCGAGCACGGTGGATCCCGATCCCGGCAGGAGCGTCGGAAGGGCGACGGGCCACGCGGCCGACTCGCCGGTCCATTGGAAGGGCCGCCCGCCGGGCTCGCGCTCGACGTCGTAGACACCGGCGCTCGCGGCGTTTTGGAACGCGGCCTTTCCTGTCCGCGTCTCCCTGGCCCGCGCGATGGCGCCTCCGATCGCACAGACGAGCGCGCCCGCGAGAACCACCGGCACGACGGCGGCGAGAAATCGTCCCGTGCGGCCGTCCTCGCGGAGCGGCAGCCGNNGTGAGGGCGCGGCCCGCGGAGCGCGTCACGCCGAGCAGGAGCAGGACGAGCAGCGACGCGCCCGCGAGGCCCGACTCCGCGAGCGTTCCGAGGTAGAGGGAGGGCGGATGGTCGGACGTGCGCACCGCGCGGCCGAGCGCCTTCGACGCGAGATCGGGAAACATGATCCGGAACGAACCGAGGCCGATGCCCGCGACCGGATGCGTGCGAAACGCCTCCCACGCGCCCTCGTAGAGGAGGAGGCGGCCCTGGGTCTCCTCGGACGGCGTCGGCTGCGTGCGAAAAGGCGCCTCGAGCCGCGCGAGGAGCGCCGAGCGGACGGCCCCGCGATTCGGCCACGAAAGCGCCGCCGCGAGGATGAGCGCTGCGAGGATGGCGAGGGCCCCGATCGTTCCCGCGACGCGTCGGCGCGCGCCGCCGCCTTCGCCCGCCGCGAGGCGCGTCAGACCCCACAGCACGAAGACGATCACCGCCGTGACGGTGCCGATGAGCCCCGCTCGGGAGCCCGCATCCGCGAGCACGACGAGAAGCGAGGCCCCGGCCGCGGACGCGAGAAGCCTCTGGGCAACGCTCCCCGTGGCCGCGAGGGCGAGCATCGGGACGACGAGGAGCGCGACGGCGACGCCGGCCGCCGACGGGTCGGTGAAGGTACTTTGCGCCCGATGCCAATCCGCCCACCGCTGAGAGCGCAGGAGCGGTAGCGCGCCGGTCTTCTGAAGCAGCGCCACGCCGCCGGCGAGAAGGGCGCTCGCGAGGAGCGCCCGGTCCAGCACGGCCGCGTGGCCTTCGGCCACGAACCGCGCGGCGATCCGGTGCAGGCCCGCCGCGACGAACAGGGGAAGCAGCGCGCCGAGGACGCCCGGCAAGATCAGACTCGCGTCCTCGCCGAGGACGTTGACGGCGTAGGGCGGCCCGACGCCGCGCGCGAGGAGATAGCTCGTCCGGAGCCCCACGAAGGCCGCCGCGCCGGACACCGCCGAGACGGCTGCAAAGGCGCGAAGGGGCACGAGAAGCGGCGGGCGCGACGCGTGAGGGTGGACGTCGTAGAGGTCTTTCAGGCTCGCGCCGGCAAAATACGCGAAAAGGACGAGCGGCGCGGCGGCCAGAGGCTCGGTCTCGCCGAAGGCGAGCGCGGAGACGCCGCCGATCGTCGCGGAAGAGAGCGCGAGCACGAACGAGGACTGCGGCGCCGCGAGCGCCGCGCCGAAGAGGAGGAGCGCTGCGAGGGCCGCGGCCGTTCGATAGCCGGGGGACGGCGGCAGCACGAGCGGGAAGGCGAACGCGAGGAGAACTGCCCAGCCGAGACTCGACAGGAGCGCGGCCGCCGTGCGGCTCATCGCGGGTCCTCGGGCGCGAGCCGAACGGAGAGCTCGCGGGAATCGGAGCTGTCGGTCAGCTCGCGGGGGACGAACGTCGGCCGCGCGCTCACGCGGAGCACCTGCGCTCCCTGGGGTACGGGCACCGTGAGATCCCGCTTGGAGCCGCCGGGAAGCTCGAGAGGAGGCTCGCTGCGGCCGTCCACGTCGATCGTCAGCCTCACGGGGCGTCCGTCCGGTCTCGCATTCTCGACGCGGAAGGAAACGGAGGTCTCACCCGGCCGGATCTTTCGGCAGGCACGCGGGCCGCTCCAGGGGAACGGATTCGGCGAAGGGGCCGACGGGTACAGACCGATCCAACGCCCGAGCTGGAACGGTGCCGAGGGGCGGGCGGTGGGCAGAACCGCGACGAAGGCGCCCAGAATCCCCGCCGCTACGAGAAGAGCCGGCACGTGATCGCCGGGCGCATGCGCTTCCTCGGGGCGCGGCGCGCGTGCCTCCGCCGGCGGCACGAAGAGGAAGCTGGCGATGAGGCTCGTCAGGAGGCCGATCTCCGGGAAGCGCAGGTGTGAGCCGGTCTGGCAGGCCACGACGAGTGCGAGGAGCGCCGCGCCGGCGGCGCGCGCCGTCGGATCGAGCGCCGTCTTCGTGAAGGCCGCCCCCCACGCGCGGGCAAGAAGCGGAACGACGGCAAGGATCGCGAGAGCGAGCCCGGGGAGGCCGCACTCGGCGGCCGTCTCGAGAAGAGCGTTCGTCGCGCCGTCCGTCACGGAGATCTCGCCGTGACGGCGGCCGTATTCGCCCGGGAACTCATATGGGAAGCCGGCGAGACCGATTCCCGAGAGCGGCTCGTCCCAGGTCATCTCGAGCGCGGCCCGCCAGAAGATCGTGCGATGGTTCGCGAACTCGGCGAAGCTCGGCGAGGAAAGGCCGGCGCCAAGCCGCTGGAAGAGACCGCCCGCCGCGATGCCCCCGCCGCGCGGCAGGACGGGAACGAGCGCGGCGCCGGTGATGACGGCCGCCGCCAGCGCGGTCAGGAGGGCCTTCTTGGAAACGAGATGCGCGAGAGCGAGCCCGATCGCCCCCACGGCGACCGCCACTGCGGCAAGGAGGAAGCCCGTGCGCGAGCCCGAGGATTCGAGAGCCAGGGGCGCCGCGGCGAGCGCGACGAGCGCGGCGCCTCGCCGGGCGCCGTCCGTGAAGGTTCCGCGCCGTGCCAGGGCCGCGAGCAGGAGGGGGACGAGGAGGCCGATGCCGATCCCGAGTGCGTTCGGGTCCGTGAACGTTCCCGCGCGACGGTGCATTTCGGACCACGGCTGGAAGGACGGGTCGAGGGGCCGGAAGCGGCCGATGGCGGCGACGACGAAGGCCGCCGCCGCGCCCGCCGCCGTCGCGAGGAGGAGACGGCCGCGGCCCTCGGGCGTGAGAGAGAGGCGCGAAAAGACCTCGAGCGCGAGGAGCAGCAGCACGAGCCCGAGAAACGTCAGGACGGCGTCGCGGCTCCTCTCGGCCGCCGTCATGCCGAGGGCGTTCACGGGGAGAGGGTCGACCCGCCCGCGGAGGAGGAGGTAGAGAGTCTCGCCCCGCACGATGGACGCAGCGGCGGAGCCGGCGGCGAGCACGAGAAACGCGCCGGCGAATCGCACGAGGCGGGGCGGAAGAAGCGTCCGCTCGTCGCGCGTGAGGAAACCCGCGAGCGCGCCTCCGAGCACGGCGAGCGCCACCGCGGTCAGGACGGGCGGCGCGGCCCGGTCGCCGAAAAGGCGCACGAGGCCCGGCCCGAGCGGCACGAGAAACGCGAGCACGCACGTGGCGGTCCGCGGCCGGAGGAACCCGAACGCACATCCGGCCGCCGCCAGACCAAGGACGACGCCAACTGTGGCACGCGGGGTCGAAGTCGGAAACGTTCCAAACGCCAGGGCCAAAAGGACAATCGTCGCGCCGAAGGCGAGGGCCCCGCGGCGCGCGGGAGTCAGACGCGTACCTCCTCCTGGAGGGGGGCGTATGTGAGCGCGCCCGCGGCGCGGGCGCGAATGGCTTCGAACGCCGCCGAGGCGGCCGAGAGCGTCGTCAGGCACGGCACGTCGCGGTCGAGCGCCGCGCGGCGGATCGCGACTTCGTCGTAGAAAGACTCCTTGCCGAGCGGCGTGTTCACGATGAGGTCGACGCTGCCGTTGATCATGAGATCCACGATGTTCGGCCGGCCCTCGTTCACCTTGAGCACCGTTTCCGCCGTGAGGCCGCCTTTCGCGAGCGCCCGGGCGGTGCCGGCGGTGGCGAGCAACCGAAAGCCCAGCGCGTCGAGCTCGCGCGCGAGCGGCAACAGCGCGTCTTTGTCGCCGTCGTGAACCGAGAGAAACGCGTTGCCTTTCTCGGGCAGGCGAATGCCGGCGCCGAGCGCGGCCTTCAGAAACGCGAGGCCGAAGCTCCGGTCGCGTCCCATGACCTCGCCGGTGGAACGCATCTCCGGGCCGAGGATCGTGTCCACGCCTTCGAAGCGCCGGAAGGGAAACACGGGCGCCTTGATGGAGAAGCCGAGGACGGGCGGCTCCTCGGTGAGGCCGATGCCCGGAAGCGTCTCGCCAAGGCAGAGGCGGGCGGCGAGGCGCGCGAACGGCACGCCCGTGGACTTCGCCACGAACGGCACCGTGCGCGAGGCTCGCGGGTTCACCTCGAGGACGAAGAGCTCGCCCCCCTGAATCGCGTACTGGACGTTCATGAGGCCCACGACCTTGAGCGCCCGTCCGAGCTTGACCGTAGCCTGGCGGATCTCGCCGAGAGCCGCGCGCGGCACGCGCCGNNCCGTCGCCGAGCGCGTCGACATCGAGCTCGTAGGCGTCCTCGAGGAAGCGATCGATGAGGACGGGGCGGTCGGGAAAGGCGGCGATGGCCTCTTTGAGGACCGACTCGAGGGTCTCCTCGTCGTAGGCAACGCGCATCGCGCGCCCACCGAGCACGTAGCTCG
>PLZI01000105.1:8026-12071 GCA_003152095.1 Acidobacteriota bacterium
GAGACCGTCTCGGGATTGCAGTTGATCATCACCGCGTCGCGGTCGAGCTCGCGGACGGTCTCGGCCGCGTGCACGCAGCAGTAGTCGAACTCGAGGCCCTGCCCGATCCGGTTCGGGCCGGAGCCGAGCACGATGACCTTCTCCTTTTCCGACGGGTCGGCCTCGTCCTCGGTCTCGTAGCAGGAATAGAGGTATGGGGTCCGCGATTCGAATTCCGCCGCGCATGTGTCGACCCGGTTGAAGACGGGCGTTACGCCGCGGCGCGTGCGAGCCGCCCGCACGTCCGCGGCGGCCGATCCCGTGAGCAGCGCGAGATCCGGGTCCGAGAAGCCGTGCCGCTTGGCGCGACGGAGGAGCGGCGCGTCGTCGAGCGCCTTCGCGCCCGCCGCGTGGATGTCGTGCTCGACGGCGATTGCTTCCTGAAAGCGGTCGAGAAACCACGGGTCGATTCCCGTGATCGAGGCGACCGCGGCCGCAGGCATTCCGGCGCGGAGGGCCGCGAGGACCGCGAAGATCCGTTCCGGTCGCGGGACGCGGAGTGCGTCGGGCTTCGGCGGGGCCAGTGGCAAGGCGGAGGGCGGGTCGATCCATCCCGTGCGCCCCGTCTCGAGAGACCGGATCGCTTTTCCGAAGGACTCCGCGAAGGTGCGGCCGAGGGCCATGACCTCGCCCACGGACTTCATCTGGACGCCGAGCGTGGAGTCGGCGCCGGGAAACTTCTCGAACGCGAATCGCGGGATCTTCACGACGACATAGTCGAGCGTGGGCTCGAAGGAGGCCGGCGTCTTCTTCGTGATGTCGTTCGGGATCTCGTCGAGCCGATACCCCACGGCGAGAAGCGCGGCGATCTTCGCGATCGGGAACCCCGTCGCTTTCGAGGCGAGCGCGGACGAGCGCGAGACGCGTGGATTCATCTCGATCACGATCCGGCGCCCCGTCTCTGGGTGCACGGCGAACTGGATGTTCGAGCCGCCCGTCGCGACGCCGACGGCGCGAATGACCTTTTTTGCATCGTCGCGCATCGCCTGATACTCGACGTCCGAGAGCGTCATCTGCGGCGCGACCGTGATGGAATCGCCCGTGTGGACGCCCATCGGATCGAGGTTCTCGATGGAGCACACGACGACGAACGTGTCGGCCGCGTCGCGCATGACCTCGAGCTCGAACTCCTTCCATCCGAGAACCGACTCCTCGATGAGGATCTCGTGCACGGGAGAGAGCGTGAGCCCGCGCCTGACGATGGCGTCGAAGTCATCCTTGTTGAAGGCGATACCGCCGCCCGTGCCGCCGAGCGTGAACGACGGGCGGACGACGACCGGATAGCCGAACGGCACCGCGACGGCGCGTGCCTCGTCGAGGGTTCTGGCGATCCCCGAGCGCAGAACTTCGACGCCGATCTCCTGCATGGCCTGCTTGAAGAGGAGGCGGTCCTCGCCGAGCCTGACGGAGCGGACGGAAGCCCCGAGCGTCTCGACGTTGTGCTTCGCGAGGACGCCGGCCTCGTCGAGGGCCACCGCAAGGTTGAGCGCCGTCTGGCCGCCGACGGTCGGCAGGAGCGCGTCCGGCTTCTCCTGCGCGATGATCGCGGCAACGGTGTCGCGGTCGAGCGGCTCGATGTAGGTCGCGTCCGCGAATTCCGGGTCCGTCATGATCGTCGCCGGATTCGAGTTCACGAGGACGACGCGGTAGCCCTCACGGCGGAGCACCCGGCAGGCCTGCGTGCCGGAATAGTCGAACTCGCAGCCCTGGCCGATCACGATGGGCCCGGACCCGAGGACGAGGACAGACTTGATGTCGGTGCGCTTCGGCATCGGTCGCGGAGTTTACGGGAAGCGCGCCGCAGCCTCGCATGTTGAAGAAGGCTTGACGCGCGCGGCGAGGAGTAGACCGGGCCCTTTCGGGTTCTGCCCGAGGGAGTCGTCCGCGATCAACGGCGCCAGTCCTGGATGTCGAGCCCCTCGAACGCGTTGAAGTCCGATACGTTGCGCGTGACCAGGACAAGGCCGTTGACGCGGGCGATGGCCGCAATCTGGCCGTCCGCGAACGGGGGTGTCTTTCCGAGGCGCGACAGACGTGCCCGCTCGGCTGCGTGCGCCTCGGCGGCCCGAGTGTCATACGGGAGGACGGGGATCGTCGGTCCGACGACCTCGCGAAGGTACTTTTCGATCAGGTCGCGCTTCCTCGCGCTTTTCGCGATGCCCGCGCCGTAGAGGATTTCGTGCCACGTCACACTGGAGGTTGCGATCTCGCCCTGATGCTTCTCGAGACGATTGAGAATCATCGGGTCGGGCACGGGCCGGAGGGGTTCCGAGAGGATGTCGGTGTCCAGGAGAAGACGCGGGTTCAGATCTTCACCTCGCGGCCCGGCGAGGCGTCACGGAGCTTCCGGAAGAGCCGCGGGTCGATACCGGCCTTTTTGAGACCGTTCGCCTTTCGAAACCTTCTCAGGGCCGAGGCGAAGGAACCCCGGGCTCCCGCGAGCATCTCGAACTCGCGAACCGAAACGATCATGGCGACGGGCCTTCCCCGTCGCGTCAGCTCCACGGGCGGCCCGGTTTCGACGTCATGAACGACCTTCGCGAGGCGATTTCGCGCGTCCGCGATAGACAGGCTTTTTGGCACGTGACCTCCAGATAGCCATCCAGAGCGCCATCATACAACCCTCAGAACGTCCGCGTGTAGACGCACGTGAAGCCCGCCCGTGTCACTTCGGCCCTCCGCCGAGGCTCTTGGCGAGGAACGCGAGCTGGTCCGTGGCCTCCTCGATGAGCTTCGTCGTCGGCTTTCCGGCGCCGTGGCCCGCGCGCGTCTCGATGCGGATCAAAACCGGCGCGTCGCCGGCCTGAGCCTCCTGGAGCGTCGCCGCGTACTTGAAGGAGTGCGCCGGGACGACGCGGTCATCGTGATCGGCGGTCGTGACGAGGACGGGCGGATAGGCGAAGCCTTTCCGGATGTTGTGGAGCGGGGAGTACGGATAGATGAATTTGAACTGGTCGGGGTTGTCCGCGGATCCGTACTCGCTCGTCCACGCCCAGCCGATCGTGAACTTCTGGAAGCGGAGCATGTCCATGACACCCACCGCCGGCAGCGCCGCGCCGAACAGTTCCGGATGCTGGTTCAGCGTGGCTCCCACGAGGAGGCCCCCGTTCGAGCCGCCCGCGATGGCGAGCTTTTTCGCCGATGTGACCTTGTTCGCGATGAGCCATTCGGCCGCAGCCGCGAAGTCGTCGAAGACGTTCTGCTTCTTCTCCAGCATTCCGGCCTTGTGCCACTCCTCGCCGTATTCCGAGCCGCCGCGCAGGCACGCTTGCGCGTAGACGCCGCCCCGCTCGACGAAGGCGAGGTTCTTCACGGAGAAGGACGGCAGCATGGGGATGTTGAAGCCGCCATATGCAAAGAGCATCGTGGGATTCGTTCCGTCCCACTTCGTGCCCTTCTTCGCGACGAGGAACATCGGCACCTTCGTGCCGTCCTTGCTCGGATAGAAGACCCGCTTCGTCTCGAACGAGGCCGGGTCGAAGTCCACGCTGGGCTTCTTGAAGACCGTCGCGGTGGCCGTCGCGGGGTCGAGCCGGAAGACGGTCGAGGGGTACGTAAAGGACGTGAACGAGAAGAACGTGTCCTTGTCGTTGCGCCGGCCCGTAAAGCCGTTCACGGAGCCGAGAGCCGGCAAGGCGACCTCCTTGCCGGGCTTGCCGTCTCGCGCGTAGAGGCGCACGTGCTCGGAACCATCCTGCATAATGACGGCGACGAAGCGGTCGCCGATCGCGTGGACCGACTGGAGCACGGCGTTCCCCTCAGGGATCACGTTCGTGAGCGCGGGTGCCGGAGCCGCGAGGTCCACGGAGACGAGCCGCCCGTGCGGGGCGTCCCGGTCCGTGCGCAGATACGCCGTCATGCCCTCGCTCGCGACCCAGCTCCACCGGGACTCGAAGTCGTCGAAGAGCTTGAGGAAAGGCGCGCCCTCCGTGGAAAGGTCCCTGACCCAGAGCCGGTTCTTTCCGCTCGAGCCGCGTGAGATCGACAGGACGAGCCAGCGCCCGTC
>PLZI01000149.1:0-13526 GCA_003152095.1 Acidobacteriota bacterium
GAGCCATTACTCCGGGGAGCCTTCATGGAAAAAGGCCGATTACTCGAACCTAAATCGCCGTCCGGCCAGAATGCCAGTTTACGGGCCGGGATTGAGAAGGAAACCGAGGGGTTGACCCTGGTCTATACGCTCCACAGCCCCCCGGCAATTCCCCTTTCACGCTTACACCGGATAGGATTTCGGAATGTTCGAGGACCTGCTTCGGGTCGTGCCTCTTGACGCGCTCAACATCGCGCTCGTTCTCGCGCTGGCGTTCTTCATCGGCCTCGAACGCGAGGAGCACAAGCAGCATGGAGCAGGGTACGGGTTCGGAGGCGTCAGGACGTTCCCGCTCATCGGGCTCGTGAGCTACGCGCTCGCGCTGATCTCGCCGACCCAGCTGATGCCATGGGCGGTCGGGTTCGCCGTCGTCGGCGGCTTCATGCTTCTCTCTTACTTTCACAAGCTCGACAACGATCCAACTGCGGGCCTCACGACCGAGGTCTCCGCGCTCGTCACGTACGCCATCGGCGGCCTGATCCAGCATGAGCTCTACTGGTTGGCGGCAACAATCGGCGTGCTCAGCGTGCTCCTTCTCGAGCTGAAGAAAGCCATGGAGGGTCTCACCAGGCTTGTCGCGTCGAACGAGATTGTCACCGTCGCAAAATTCCTGGTCCTCGCAGTGGTCATCCTGCCGATCGTCCCGAACAAAGAGTTGACGCGTTTTCACATCAATCCGTTCAAGACGTGGCTCGTCGTCGTAGCGGTGAGCGGGGTCTCCTTCGCGAGCTACGTGTTGCAGCGACTCCTCAAGAAACGCGGCGGCGTGATGCTATCTGCGGTCCTCGGCGGTGCGTACTCGTCGACGTTGACCACGGTCGTGCTGGCCCGGCAGTCCCGGGAGGATTCGGGATCGCGCCCGAACTTGTTCGCGGGCAGCATCCTGACAGCTTCGGGCACGATGTATGTGAGGCTCGTCCTGCTCGTGGCGTTCTTCAACGGAGCACTCGCGGCCGAACTTGCACCCGCGTTTGGCGCTCTCGCGGTCTTCGCGGGCCTCGCGGGATGGGCCGTCTCGCGGTGGCCGCACGGAGCCGGGGCGGAACCGCCGTCGCACCACGAGCCGAAAAATCCGCTCGAGCTCGAAGTGGCGTTCCTCTTCGCCGGCGTCTTCGTTCTGATCCTGATCCTGACGAGCCTGGCGCGCGAATACCTGGGGCGGGCCGGGCTTTACTCGCTGGCGGCAATCATGGGCGTCACCGACGTCGATCCGTTCATCCTCGGGCTCGCACAAAGCGGTGCCGCGGCCACGCCGCTCCGGATCGCCGCCCCGGCGATCGTGATCTCTGCCGCGAGCAACAACGTCATCAAGGCGATCTACGCGTACGCCTTCGCCGACAGGGCGACGGGACGAAGGAGCCTCGCCCTGCTTCTCGCGCTGGCCTTGCTCGGAATCATTCCCCTCACATGGTTGTGAGTCGGCTTCCGTAGGGCCGCAATGGGAATTGCGGCGGGCGTGGCGCGCACAGACCAGCGCCTCCGCCCCTAGGATGCTCCGTGCGCGCACACGTCGACCGACGTTTCTCCCCAGGTGACCGCCCGTCAGGCAGCTTTTCGAATTAACACGGGCGGCAGCCGCTCGGCGTCGAGACTCGACGCGAAACAGTGAATCCATCGGGTCTTCGCCCGGCCTGTCGCGGGGAGGCGGGCGACTGCCCGTCTCCGGCGGCGATAAGAGTGCCTCGGCCACGCGCCACAGCGTCCCGCAATTCCCATTGCACCCCTACACCACGCGGGAAAGCGGTGAAGGACAAAGGCCCAGGGCTCGGTCCCACGAAGTGAGGGGAAGACGGGCGGGCCTCGATCGCAGGAAGATGCCGAGTTGATGCCGCAGGGCGAGGTTCTCGGCCGCCATCCCAGCCCGAGAGCGGAACAGGGTGACGAGAGACCCCAGAAAGAGTCGAATCAAGCCGAGCATGCTGAGGGGATACGGGGCGAGAATGAATCAGAGGAGGTCGGCCCTTGGGGCGCAGGAACCTCAATCGGCTGAGGCACCTGTGCCCCCATTCGGACACCTTATGGGGTTCTGGCGAGGCACAGGGACGTGTTCCTCCGAATGGCGAGAACATCAGGTGGCGACTTGAGCCCGTTAACCATACTGAAGCGCCCGAGCGCCTTCTTTCCCTTGACGATGTCCTTCGGTGCCCTCGCCACCGTCTTGATCCACCTCGCCTTGCACGGTCCCGCGCCCGAGGCAGATGAACGTGCCGCTGCCCACATCTGGCAGCTCCTAATGGCTGTCCAGGTACCTGTCGTGTTGTTCTTCGCGATCAAGTGGGTGCCGCAGTCACCAAGGCTGGCTGCGTGCATTCTGGCCCTACAAGTTGGAGCTGCATTGGCGGCAATGGGGCCGGTATTCTTGCTCCACTGGTAGGAGAGATCCGCGTAGTCGAAAGTCGGCACGGCATCGAGAAGCGTGGCCTCAAGAAAGCGCCTCCCGGACCTCAGGAGCTACGTCATGAATACATCATCGAGATCCGCCCTCCTCTTCATCGCATCGGTACCCCTCATTCGTCTGATCGGAATCCCGGCCACTGCCGCCGAGGCGCCGACGGTCCCCAAGCCCCAGGTAACGGCGGAACTCGCTGTCGACCACGGGCGGACCTCAGTCTTGGTCATGGACTACCAGAACGACATCGTGAACATGCTCCCGGAGAAGGTGCAGGCACGCCTCCTGGACCGAGCCGCCACAATCCTCAAAGGAGCCCGTGAGGCCCATCTGCCGGTCATCTACGTGGTCGTCCGCTTTCGGAACGGCTACCCCGAGGTCAATCGCCAGAACAAACGCTTCAACGCCCTCAAGGACTCCGGGCGATTGAAGGAGGGCACTCCGGGAGCCGAGATCCACATCCGGGTCTCTCCTCAGCCGGGCGATATCGTCGTCACGAAGCGTCGGGTAGGGGCGTTTTCCACTACCGACCTGGAGTCCATTCTCCGCGCCAACAACATCTCGACTCTCGTGATGTTCGGCATCTCGACCAGCGGTGTCGTCCTTTCAACAGTGCGCTGGGCGGCGGATATGGACTACCAGATGATCGTCGTATCTGATGCGTGCGCCGATTTCGACGATGAGGTCCATCGCGTGCTAACCGAGAAGGTGTTCCCAGGGCAGGCTACGGTCCTGTCCACTGATGCGTTCATACGGGCGCTCGGAGGTCCGGTCCGATAAGGGACTTCTTCCCCTAAAGCGTAACGTGTCGTTGGTCTATCCACCTTCCCGATCCCGAAGGAGTATTGAAGATGCAGCACATTCGTAACTGGCTCCCAGCCCTGTTCTGCGCCTTTCTTTCCGTTCTAGNNCTAGCGCTCTGGCTCTGGGCCGCCTCCGGCACGGATCGGTGGACGCCAGTGTTCTTCGCGTTCCTCCCCATGTGCTTCCTCTTCTCTGGCATGGCCACCTCTTCTATGAACCGCCAGATTCTCGATTTACAGAAAGAACTCGCCGACCTTCGCGCTCAGCACTCCGGATGACGAATCGCACCGTCCGCCAGAGTCGGGACAGGACCAGCCGACATCCTTCCCCTATAGCCGAGAAAGAGCCAGAAGGCGCTGGCCCGGCGAACGGGGAAACCTCAATCAGCTGACGCACCTATGCCTCCATTCGGAACCCCAACGGACTTCTGGCGACGCAATGGGAATTGCGATGCCCGCTGGCGTCGCCGTCCGGCCAGAATGCCCGTCTACGGGCCGAGATTGAGAAGGAAACCGAGGGCATGACTTGACTCTACGCGCGACAGCCCCCCGGCAATTTCCATTGCCGCCCCACACCCCACCGGCTCTTCCTCGACGCCTCAGGGCGCTTTTCCGAGGAGCTTCGGGAGAGCGAGCGACAGGGGGGTGAGGTAGGTGATCAGGAGGACGCCGACCCCGAGAATGAGGAGGAACGGCAGCACGTGCCGGTACAGGGCCGTGAGGGGTTTGCCGAACCGCGACGACGCGAGAAGCAGGTTCAAACCCACGGGCGGGAAGAGGAAGCCGAGTTCGAGGTTGGCCAGGAAGACGACGCCGAGGTGGACCGGGTCGATCCCGAAGGCGGTTCCCATCGGTGCGACGAGCGGCGCCAGGATGACAATCGCCGAGTAGATCTCGAGGACGCTCCCGAGGACGAGAAGAACGCCGTTGAGGACGATCAGGAAGACAACGGGCGAGTGGAGGTTGCTCCGCACAACGTCGAGGAGGTGCGCGGGAACCTGCGCGTCCACGAGCCAGCTGGTCAGCCCCATCGCCATGCTGAGGAGGATGAGCACGGCGCCCATGAGCGCACCCGCCTTGAGGAGGACCCGCGCGAGCGGCCGGCCGAAGGGAATGTCTCCCTGCACGACGCAGCTCACCACGACGGCATACGCGCAGGCGGCCGCCGCGGCCTCGACCATCGAGGTCACGCCGCTCGCGAAAAGGACGACGACGAGGACGGGGAGAAGAAGCTCCCACTTCGCCGCCCAGCCCGCACGGGCAACTTCCCGGAGAGAGAATTGCGAAAGCGGGGCGCCGGCCCTCGCCAAGAGCTTCCCCTGCCAGATTCCGTAGGCGGCCGTGAGGGTGACGAGGAGCGCGCCGGGCACGAGTCCGGCGAGGTACAGCGCGTCGGCCGGGACCTGCGCCACGACGGAGTAGAGAATGACCGGAAGGCTGGGAGGGAACAGGAGGCCAAGGCTTCCTGCGGCGGTGACGAGGCCGAGCGAGAAGCCCTCGGGGTAGCCGTCGTCCCGGAGGATCGGGTAGACGAGACCGCCGAGGGCGATGATGGTCACGCCCGAACCGCCCGTGAACGTCGTGAACAGGGCGCAGACCGCCGTCACCATTACCGCGAGGCCGCCCGGCATCCAACCAAAGAGCGCGCGGAAGAAGCGGACGAGACGCACGGACGCCTTGCCCTCGGCCAGGACGTAGCCCGCCGCGGTGAGGAGGGGTATGGCCGGGAGCGTGGGCGAGGCCACGAGGCGGTAGATCTCGGCCGGGACCGCGGAAACCGGCGTGCCGTCGCAGAAGAACAGGAGAAGCGCGATCCCGCCCATCGCGACGAAGACGGGGGCGCCCAGGAGCGCCGCGAGGAGTATGACGAGGGCGAGCGGGACGACCACGTGGGCTGCGAGCTGGGGGACGAGCCCGAGCCCGAAGACCGTCGCGACCGTCGCCAGAGCGACGAGCCGGCCGGCAAGCCTCTCCGAGGCCGCCCACGCGAAGTGCAGGGCGAGGAACGCGAGTCCCAGCGGCATCACCATCGTGAGGATCCACTCGGGGACGCCGCCCGGCAGGAGCTTGCCCTCCTGGCGGCCGACCCGGACGAGATCGACGGAGGCACGGGCCAGGACCGCGGTGACCGAAGCGGCCACGGAGTTCGAAAGGAGACCCGCCAGGCGGCGAGCGCGGCCGCTGCCGAGCAGTTCGGCCGTCGAGAGGGTGAGATGCTGCGTGGCGCGGGCCGCGAGAAGCGCGCCGAGAAACGCCATGAAGAGCGTCGCCTGACTCACCCACTCGGCCGAACCGGGAACGTGGAGGCCGCCGAGCGGGCGGCCCACGGCGTCGAGGAGCGGCAGGAGGGTGGCGACAGCCAGGGCCAGGAGGAAGAGTCCTCCTTCGACCCGGTCGAGGAGGGCGCCGGGCTTCAACGCGGGCTCACGGCCTGCTTGAGCTTTCGGAAGTCGGCCAGGTGGCGCTTCGCTTCGTCGAACGCCTCGGCGGGGATGATCTTCCCGCGGATCCGGTCGTAGGCGCTTTCCGCGGTGGCTCGCCAGAGGGCTTCGCCCTTCGCATCGACGGCGACCACGTTGAGTCCCCGCTTCTGCATCGCCTGAACGTCCCGGGGACCCGCCGTCCGCGTCTCCGCGCGCAAGCGCAGCCCCGCCTCTCGCGCGGCGGCCCGCAGTGCCGGGCGCGACGCCGCCGGAATCTTCTCCCACGTCGCCTTGTTCACGAGCATCGCTCCGAGGAGAAGCGCCCATTTCACGTCCGTCATGTTCCTCGCGTGGGTGTACCACTGCAGGAGGACCGCGGCCTGCGGCGTCGTCGGCAAGGCCGAGACGAGCCCCGTCTGCAGGGCGGTCGAGATCTCGGTCGAGGGGAGCGGGACCGGGTTGAAGCCCGCCCCTTTCCAGATCTCGAGCGCCTCCGGGTCGCCCGCCCACGCGAAGAGCTTCAGGGGTTTCAGCTCGTCCGGCCGTGCCACGGGCGTCTTCGTGAAGAAGCGGACCCAGCCGGCGTCGACCCAGTTGAGGACGACGAATCCTTTCGCCTCGAGCGCGGCCTCGAGATTCGGGGCCATCTTCTCGAGAACGTAGTCGACCTCCTCGTACGAACCGTAGAGCATCGGAACCTGCAACGCGTAGACGGACTTGTCGACGGAGGCGACGCCGGTGCTCGTGAGGAGGGCGGCGTTCAGCGTTCCAAGGCGCATCTTGCGAATCACGTCGATGTCGTCGCCCGCCACGCTTCCGGGGTATAGGCGGACCTCGACCGCGCCGCCCGAGGCGCTTTTCCACTTCTCGGCCATTTCCCGGAGGATCAGATGGTATTGCGATCCCTCGGGGACGATGGTCGCCATCTTGACGACGACCGGCTCGCCCGCTGCGGGCCGGGTTGCGAGGAGGAGGAGGGGGAGGGCCAGCGTGGCCCGAAGTGGCATCGTGTTCAACGGACCGGTCTCCTTCCGGGGCGTCACTCGAGAAAGAGCTCGCTGGTCCGTGACAGCAGCCAGCGCGCCCTCTTCTGGGCGACGAGGTTTTCGAGGCGAAAGCGGGGATCGTGGTCAGGGTCGATTTCGAGGGCCTTCTTCAGGGTTTCCTCGAACGCGGCGCGGTCCTGGGACGCGACGAGAACCGATTCGGCATACGAGACGAGGGGCGCGGCGCGCTGGCCGCGGGAGAGCGCCAGGGACCGATCCAGGTGCTCTCTCGCCCGCTGAGGCGATCCGCCGGCGGACGGTGGACGACTTCCGTCCCAGGCGATGAAGAAATCGTGAATGGCACCGGCGTTGAACGTCTCATCGAGAGCGAGAGCGCGCCGGGCCAGCGCTTCGACGAGCCCCTGGTCGGCCGTCAGTTCCGCATCGCCCTTGGAAAGCGAGATCTGCGCCCCCCACGCGACCGCGGTCCAGTAGAGAAGCGGAACGTCCCGCGTCTCCGTCTCGGCGAGGGCTGAGGCGGTGTCCGTCCGAAGGCGCTTCTGGAATTCGCGATGCCGTTCCTCCAGGCCTCTCAGGCCGTAGGCGCGGGCACGCCGGTAGAGCCGCTTCGCCCGTTCCCGGAGCTCCGTGGCGCGGGAGAGGTCCTTCGCCTCGACGAAGTCGGCCTCGCACTGGACGAACGCGAAGGCGTACTCCGTGAAGCCGCTCGCGGCCGACAGGAGTAGCGTCGCGTTTTGCGGTGACGTCTCCAGGAGGCCCTCCACCATCTTGAGCCCAAACGGGGCCGCAGCGGCGACAAGCTCCGGGTCGTCGTCTCGCGCGTAGGTCGTACCACCTTCGGCGATGGCCGTGCCGATCGTGTCCACCGCGGCCTTCCTGATCGAGCAGCCGGGTGAGGCGACGAAGAGGCCAGCAAGAACGGCCGACGTGAGAGGGGCTGTCTTCAGGCGCGAGGGGCGGGAACTCACCGTTGGGGAGGATAGAACGGCCGGGCCGAACCCAGAAGGTCCGGCCCGCACGGTTGGCTAAGGCCGCGCATCCTGCCGCCGGCACAGCGCTCCGCCAAGTCCCGATCCGGCGCGCGAAGAAGGGTCCTGAACGCTTTCGGCATCGAGGAGTCCGCCTCGATCACTCCCTTCCCGAAAGTCAGCCGGGTCTCCCACCGGACCACCGCGCTCTGAGCCATCCAGCCGGGGGGGCTGGGCCCCTCTAAGCTGCTCAGGACCCGCCCCGGAGGGATGTACACGGTTCGGTTGGAGCGCCGTTTCTCGACGGCGAGCGAGGCGTGGTCGCGAAGGCTCGCGCGCTGAGCCATTACTCCGGGGATCCTTCACGGAAAAGGTCGATTACTCGAACCTAAATCGCCGCCCGAACAGAATGCCCGTCTACGTGGCGGGATCGAGAAGGAAAACCAGGGCATGACCCCGGTTTCTACGAGCCGCAGACCCCCGGCAATTCCCATTGCGCCCCTACACTGCCCCCCATTTCGGCTAGACACTTTTCGAGCCCAGAATAGGCTCAGAAAGGTTGGCTGTCATGGTGGAGTTTCCTCGGAAGGCGGATGGTCGGCGGGTTTTTTCGGTGGCGTTCAAGCGGGAGACGGTTGGGCGGATCACCTCGGGTGAGAAGACCCTTGCCGAGCTCTCGCGAGAGCTCGGCATTTCGCCGAGCGTCGTTCGAAACTGGATGCGCCTGGTGGAGCGTGGCGGGACGACCGCGCTATCACTTCGGGAGCAAGGAAGGCCTCTTTCTCGAGGCAGAGCGGAGCAACTCCGCGGAGTACGAGGCGGCCCTCCGCCTGTCGGTCGCCGCCGCCGCCCCCGTCGCCGAACGGATCCACCGCGCCTGCCGGACGGACGCATCGTTCCGGCGCGAGCAATCTCGGATCCTCGGCGTCGTTGGCACCCTCGTCTCCGAGGGGATCGCGACCGGGGCCTCCGATGCCTGCGACCCGGCAACGGCTGCCCTTGTTCTCGTCGGGGCGGCGGAAGCGGCCGCGGCGGTCCCGAAAGAGCAACGCCGTGGTCTGGAAGGAGACGTCCTCGATCGAACGCTCTCGGTGGTCTTCAAGGGCCTCGCTCCACCCGGGGCCGCCCGCACGTCGCTCACTGCCATGACGAATCGTCCCGGCGAAGTTGTTGTCACCTGCCGGATCGACGTTTAGACGTTTCCTGATGGAGAAATGATGAAACCCAACTGGCGTCTCTTTTCCGTCATTTCGTTCTGCCTCGCCGTGGCCGCGTCCATGACGGTGGCCTGCAGGAAGGGACCGTCCGGTCCACCCCCGAGGCCGGTCGAGGTCGCCGTCGTGACGGTGAAGCCCGAGAGAATCGTCCTGACGACCGAGCTGCCGGGCAGGACGTCCCCTTACCTCGTGGCCGAGGTCCGGCCGCAGGTGAACGGCCTGATCCGCGAGCGGACGTTCGAGGAAGGCTCGAACGTGAAGGCCGGGGACCTCCTCTACCAGATCGACCCCGCTCCGTACAAGGCCGCGTACGACCAGGCGAAGGCGGCGCTCGCGATGGCCGAGGCGAACGTTCCGGCAGCGCGCCTGCGCGCGGAGCGCCTCAAGGGGCTCGTCGAGATCCGGGCGACGGGCCGGCAGAACTACGACGACGCCCTGGCGGCCCTCCAGCAGGCCGAGGCGAGCGTGGAGGCGAGCCAGGCGGCGGTGGAGAGCGCCCGCATCAACCTCTCGTACACGCCGATCCGTGCGCCGATCCCCGGGAGGACCGGCAAGTCGACCGTCACCGTCGGGGCGCTCGTGACCGCCTACCAGCCGGTCCCGCTCGCGGTGGTCCAGCAGCTCGACCCGATTTACGTCGACGTGACCCAGTCCTCCGCGGACCTGCTCCGTCTCCGCCAGAGCCTTGAGAGCGGCCGCCTGAAGCGGAGCGGCGAGTCGTGGAGCCGGGTAAAACTTCTCCTCGAGGACGGCACGCCCTACCCGCTCGCGGGAAAGCTGAAGTTCCGCGACGTGACGGTCGACCCGACGACCGGATCCGTCAGCCTGCGGATGGTCTTCCCGAACCCGGATAACGTCCTCCTGCCCGGCATGTTCGTCCGGGCGATCGTCGAGGAAGGCGTGAACGAGGAAGCGATCCTCGCCCCCCAGCAGGGCGTCACGCGCGACCAGAAGGGACTCCCCTACGCCCTCATCGCCGGCAAGGACGGCAAGGTGGAACAGCGGATGCTCACGCTCGACCGAACGATTGGCGACCGGTGGCTCGTCACGAAGGGGCTCGCCGCGGGGGACCGCGTGATCGTCGACGGGCTGCAGCGGATCCGCCCCGGGGCCGACGTGAAGGCGGTGCCGTTCCCCGCCGGGCCGAATGCCGAAGCCGCTGCCAGCAGCCAGCCGGCGGCCGCGAAGTAAGGGGGCCGCCCATGTCCCGGTTCTTCCTCGCGCGCCCCGTCTTCGCCTGGGTCATCGCGATCGCGATGATGCTGGCGGGCGTCATGGCGATCGTGAAGCTCCCGATCTCCCAGTACCCGCCGATCGCACCGCCGTCGATCTCGATCAGCGCCGTCTATCCCGGCGCCTCCGCCAGGACCGTCGAGGACTCGGTCGTCCAGATCATCGAGCAGAAGATGACGGGCCTCGATCGGATGCTCTACATGGACTCCACGTCCGACTCCTCGGGGAGCGCGGCGGTCACGCTGACGTTCGCGCCGGGGACCGACCCCGACATCGCCTGGGCGAAGGTCCAGAACAAGCTCCAGCTCGCGATGCCCGCCCTCCCCGACGTTGTCCAGCAGACCGGCGTCACGGTGAGCAAGTCGACCCGCAACTACCTCGTGATCGCCGGCGTCGTCTCCGAGGACGGCAGCATGGACAACGCCGACCTGAACGACTACATCGTCTCGAAGGTCGAGTCGGTCATCGGCCGGGTCCCGGGGGTCGGCGAGGTCCAGGTCTTCGGCACCGCCTACTCGATGCGGGTCTGGCTCGATCCGGACAAGCTCACGAAGTACGGGATGACGTCGGACGACGTCGTGCTGGCGCTCCGCGCGTACAACGTCGAGGTCTCGGCGGGCCAGCTCGGTGGCGCTCCCGCGGTGCCGGGGCAGCGCCTCAACGCCTCGATCCTCGTCCAGTCGCTCCTGAAGACCCCGGAGGAGTTCGCATCGGTCCCGCTCCGGACGAACCCGGACGGGTCGGTCGTGAAGGTGAAGGACGTGGGCCGGACAGAACTCGGGACCGAGATCCCCGACCTCCAGTTCCGGTTCAACGGGAAGCCGGCCGGGGTCTTCGCGGTCCGGCAGGAGGCGGGGGCGAACGCCCTCGAGACCGCCGACCGGATCAAGGCGAAGATGGCGGAGCTCTCGAGGTTCTTCCCTCCGGGGATGAAGGTCATCTTCGTGTACGACACGACGCCCTTCGTGAAGGTCGCCATCGACGAGGTCTTCAAGACGCTCCTCGAGGCGATCTTCCTCGTCTTCCTCGTCATGTACCTCTTCCTCGGGAACTTCCGGGCGACGCTCGTCCCGACGGTCGCCGTCCCGGTCGTCCTCCTCGGGACCTTCGGCATCCTCGGCGCCCTCGGCTACTCGATCAACATGCTGACAATGTTCGGCATGGTTCTCGCGATCGGCCTTCTCGTCGACGACGCGATTGTCGTGGTCGAAAACGTGGAGCGGATCATGACCGAGGAGGGGCTTCCTCCGTTCGAAGCGACGCGGAAGTCGATGGACCAGATCACGAGCGCCCTCGTCGGAATCGGCCTCGTCCTCTCGGCGGTCTTCGGGCCGATGATCTTCTTCCCCGGGTCCACCGGCGTCATCTACCGGCAGTTCTCCGTCACGGTCATCGCCTCGATGCTCCTCTCGGTCGCCGTGGCCCTCATCCTGACTCCCGTCCTCTGCGCCTCGCTCCTGAAGCCCGTCCCGAAGGGACACGAGGCGGCCGAGACCGGCTCCCGGCTCTTCCGGCCGTTCTTCCTTTGGTTCGACCGGTCCTTCTATCGGATCCGCGACCGGTACATAGCGGTGGTCGAGCACGTGCTCGGAAGGCGCGCCCGCTACGCCGCCGTCTTCCTCGTCATCGTCGCGGTGATGGCGGTCCTCTACCAGCGGATGCCAACCGGCTACCTTCCGGAGGAGGACCAGGGGACCCTGATGGCGATGGTCCAGCTCCCGGTCGGCTCCACGCTCGAGCAGACGCAGACCGTCATGGCCGACGTGGAGCGGCACTTCCTCGTCGACCAGAAGGACGCCGTGAAGTCGTGCGGAGCGGTGGCTGGGCAGGGCTTCGGCGGCCGCGGCCAGAACATGGGGATGGTCTTCGTCCAGCTGAAGGACTGGAAGCTGCGCGACCATCCCGGCCTCCGCGCCAAGGACGTCGCGGGGAAGGCGATGCGGGCTCTCTCGGCGCAGCGCGGCGCCATCATCTTCGCGTTCCCACCCCCCGCGGTCGTCGAGCTCGGCACCGCGACCGGGTTCGACCTGATGGTGCAGGACCGGGGCTCCCTCGGCCACGAGGGGCTCTCGAAGGCGATCGACCAGCTGCTGGGCCTCGCCGCGAAGGACCCGCGCCTCGCCCGCGTCCGGCTGAACGGAATGACCGACGTGCCCCAGTACAACGTCGACATCGACTGGGAGAAGGCGGGCACGCTCGGCGTCCCCGTCAGCTCGGTGCAGAGCTACATCTCGACGGCGTTCGGCAGCGCCTACGTCGGCAACTTCGTCCAGGGCGGGCGGGTCAAGCGCGTCTACGCGCAGGCGGACGCACCGTTCCGGATGCTCCCGGAGGACCTCAAGCGCCTGTACGTCCGTAACAGGCAGAACGGGCTCGTCCCTCTCTCGGCCGTCGCGTCGGGCCGGTGGGACTACGGCTCGCCGCGTCTCGAGCGCTTCAACGCGTTCCCCGCGATGAACATCCAGGGCGAGCCGGCGGCGGGCCGCAGCTCCGGCGAGGCGATGAACGCAATGGAAGAGCTCATCCGCAAGCTCCCCTCCGACGTCGGCTTCGAGTGGACCGGCCTCTCCTACCAGCAGCGGATGTCGGAGTCGCAGGCCGGCCTCCTCTATGCCTTCTCGGTCCTCGTGATCTTCCTCGTTCTCGCGGCGCTCTACGAGAGCTGGACGGTCCCGATCTCGATCGTCCTCGCCCTCCCGCTCGGCGTCATCGGAGGCGTCATCGCCACGTCGTCGCGGGGGATGTCGAACGACGTCTACTTCCAGATCGGCCTCCTCACCGTCCTCGGCCTGACGACGAAGAACGCGATCCTGATCGTCCAGTTCGCGATGGGGAACCGCGCGAAGGGCATGGGCCTCGTCGAGGCGACGCTCGAGGCCGCGAAGACGAGGCTCCGGCCGATCGTCATGACGTCCATGGCGTTCGGCTTCGGCGTTCTCCCGCTCGCGCTCGCCTCGGGGGCGGGCGCCGGGGCGCAGATGGCGATCGGCACGAGCGTCCTCGGCGGCATGCTGAGCGGCACCTTCCTCGCCGTCCTCCTGATCCCGCTCCTGTACGTCCTCGTCGTCCGGCTCTTCGAGGGGAAGAAGGCCCGCGCGGCCGCTCCCGCCCCCGAAGCGCCGCTCCCGGCGGAGAAAAAGCCATGAACCGCGGGCCGATCGTTCTCATCCTCGCCGCACTCCTTCCCGCGGCGCTCCTTCTCGGCGGCTGCACGATGATTCCGAAGTACGAGCGCCCCGCTCCGCCCGTTCCCGACGCCTGGGCGGACGAAGCCCCGACGAAGGCCGAACCCGCGGCGGCTCCCGCTCCGGCCGTGGCCCCGGCGGCCGCGGCCGACCTCCGCTGGCAGGACTTCTTCGCCGAAGCCCGCCTCAGGTCGCTCATCGACCTCGCGCTCGCGAACAACCGGGACCTACGCGTTGCGACCCTGAACATCGAGAAGGCCCG
>PLZI01000149.1:13568-18660 GCA_003152095.1 Acidobacteriota bacterium
CGAGAACCTCCGGCTCGCCCGGGTGACGCTCGAGGCGCAGCAGTCGTCGTACGAGCTGATCCGGGAGACCCGGGACGCCGGCCTCGCCTCCGATCTCGACCTCCGCCAGTCACAGAGCCAGATGGAGGCGGCGCGGGTGAACGTCGCGGCATACACCGGTGCCGTCGCCGTCGACCGGAACGCGCTCCAGCTCCTCGTCGGCTCGCCCGTCGGTCCCGATCTCCTCCCCGACCGGTTCGGCACCGTGACGGACCCGAGAGGGGTCTCCGCCGGGCTGCCGTCCGACGTTCTCCTCCGCCGTCCCGACATCCTCGCGGCCGAACACCAGCTCCGCGCCGCGAACGCGAGCATCGGGGCGGCCCGGGCGGCCTTCTTCCCGCGGATCTCCCTCACGGCGACCTTTGGCACCGAAGGTCCCGAGCTCTCCGACCTCTTCACGGCGGGGACGAGAGCCTGGAGCTTCGTGCCGCAGATCGTCGCGCCCCTCTTCGCCAGCGGATCCCTCTTCGCGAACCTGAAGGTCTCGAAGGTCGACCGTGACATCGCCGTCGCGCAGTACGAGAAGGCGATCCAGGTCGCCTTCGCCGAGGTGAGCGACGCCCTGACGCTCCGAACGACGCTCGTCGCCCAGCGCGAAGCCCAGGAGGCCCTCGTCGTCGCGCTGGACGAGACGCTGCGTCTCTCCGACGCCCGATACCAGGGAGGCATCGACGGCTACCTCGGCGTCCTCGTGGCCCAGCAGGCTCTCTACGCCGCGCAGCAGGGGGAAGTGAACGTCCGCCTCGCGGAGCAGGCGAACCTCGTCACCCTCTACAAGGTCCTTGGAGGAGGCGTGTGATTCGACGCACGCTTCTGACCGCCCTCCTGATTCTCGCCGCCGTCTGCGCGCTCCCGTCCCGGGCGGAATCCGGGCCGGACTCCCCCCGGCCGACTCCGGCGGCGAACCCGCTGCGAAGATCCCGGTGCCTCCCGTCGAGGGCCTTCCGGGCCCGGTCTTCTTCGAGACGCCGACGCTCTCTTTCGTAGCCGCCGCCGATCGTGACCCGGACTTTAGGGGTGCAATGGGAATTGCGGCGGGCCTTGGCGCGTACAGACCAGCGCCTCGCCCACTGCGATGCCTCTGTCGGCGCACACGTCGGCTGACGTTTCCCCCCGGGGGACGGTCCTTCAGGCAGCTTCTCGAAGGAGCACGGGCAGCCGCCGTTCCGCGTCGAGGTACTCGATGCGAAACGGTGAATCGACAGAGCCTTGGCCCGGCCTCCCGCGCGGGGGTGGGATCGCGGAGAGATGCGCTGGCGTCCGTCCGAAGTAGACCTCTGCCGGTGTCGCTCCGGCGACCCCCTGATGCGGGCGGAAATGCGCGTAGTGGACCAGGCCAAGCTCGACCTCCTCCATCAGGCCTTCCGCCGCCAACGGCCGCAGCAGGCGTAGGCCGAGGGTGTCCTTCAGAGTCCTCCACAGCCTCTCGATCAGTGCGATCGACCCCTTCTTCCCGATCGCCCCGAACCTCTGCCTCCTTGAGCCGGGTTGACGTGTGCGCGCCAAGAAAGAGACCAAGGGCGTGACTCTGGTATCTACGCGCCACAGCGCTCTGCAATTTCCATTGCACCTCTACAGCAGGCGGCGGAATTTATGGCGTGCCCTTTCTGCCGGAGGTGAGCTGGAGGCCGAGGTAGAGCAAGGCGTGCCGGGGGCCTTCGCCGTCCGAGAGGCTCCAGCCGCCCGACACGAGTAGGGCCGAGCTCGCGGACACGGGAACGCGCCCGCCGAGATTCACGAGCAACTGCCGGGAGGCCGCGTCGTCGCCGTGCTTGCCGAAGACCTCCGCGAGCGCCTCGACTCTGCCGAAGGAGTGGCCGAGCGCGACGCCCCACACCCAGTCCCCCCCGCCGCCGCTCTCGAAGACCCGGCCGACCTCGACGTTCACGGCCACGGGGCCGACCGTCTTCACCGCCGAGACCGGCAGCAGGAAGTTCGTCTCCCGCTCGACGAGGCCGCGGTCCGCCGAGGACGACACGAGGTTGAAGCCGAACTGCGGGTAGGTCGAGACCGCGACGCCCGCCGTCTCCTCGTCGAGGAAGCGCCACTTCACCCCGAAAAGCGGGTTCCCGATCCCGCCGCGCGTCCCGTCCGCGTCCGACACGACGGCGAACGGCATCTCGAGCTTGAGCTGGACGCGCTCGCCCCAGCCGTAGTTGGCGTCGACCAGCGGCGTCCCCCACGAAGACGCAAGCGACGTGCGGTCCAGCGTCGCCGCCACGTTCACTTCCCAGTTGCCGGGGCCCGGCGTCCCGGGGTCGTCCGTGAAGAGCGGGGGGCCGCCCTGCGCCGGGGCGCGCCCCGTGGCGAGAAGGACGAGAGCGCAGCCGAGAGCCCGAACCGACCCTCTCGCTCGTCGCCGCACCCTCCGACGTTACCAGCCCGTGCGTTCTAGGTCTGCCTCGCGTGAGCTTCGAGGAGTTTCATGATCGAAGGCCTGTTTCAACCGGTGCACCTTCTTCTCATCCTGATCATTGCCACGCTCGTTTTCGGACCGAAGAAGCTTCCGGAGCTCGGTAGGAATCTGGGGCAAGGAATCCGAGGCTTCAGGGACGCGGTCAAGAACGCGAAGAAGGGAGCGAGTGCGGACGACTCACACGCTTCGAAAGATCCCGCAGTCCCGACACCCGGAACATCTCTGCCGTCTCGCGTTGCGACAGGCCGAGGAAACTCCTGATCCGCAGGATCCGGAAGCGCTGCTCGGGTACGTAGTGCGGCCGGTGGCGCGCGGGCACCTTGTCCCAGCGCGCCGCGAGGATCGCGGCAGCCTCGCGCGTCATCCTGAGGAGCAGGGCGCTCTCTTCAGCCCTCTCGAATAGCCGTGCCGCAGTCGCCCCAGATTCTCGCAGCCGACCGAAGGCCGACCCGAGAGCGAGACCGAGAAGGTGCGTGGCCCGCAGGAGGGCGGGAAGGGCCGCCGGAGGACTCCCGCCAAGCGGCGGCTGAGAAGAGCGCATGAAAGGCCCTCGTCCGGCCAGAATGCCCGTCTACGGGGTGGGGTCAAAATGCCTCGGCCGCGCCGAGAAGGAGACAGAATGGCTCGCGTTTCACGCGCCACATACCCCCGGCAATTCTCATTGCGCCCCTACAGCCGCTGATTTCGTCTAGTTCATCTGAATCATGACAGTCGCCCGCCTCCAGACCCAGCTTGTACCAGAGGGGTACAAGGAGGACCTGATGAGGAAGTTCTGGTTGTTTTTGATCTGTCTCGCATTCGTGGCGACGCTCGTAATCCAATCCGCGCCCGTACTCGCACAGTCACCGATAAAGTACTGCAACCAAACGCCCACGCCGGCCTGGTGCAGTGCGGTCCGGGGAGATCGGCCGAGCGGGTGGATGCCGCAGGGCCGCTCGGAGGTCATGGCACGCAACGGCATCGTGGCCACCAGTCAGCCGCTCGCCGCGCAGGCCGGGCTGCGGATCCTGATGTCGGGTGGTAATGCCATCGATGCCGCGGTCGCAACGGCGGCGGTCCTCAACCTGATGGAACCCATGAACGTGGGGATCGGCGGCGACCTCTTCGCGATCATCTACATCGCGAGCGAGAATAAGGTGTATCAGCTCAACGCCGGCGGCATGGCCCCCACGGGTGCGACAGTCGCCTACTACAACAGCCTTGGCCGCGTCTACGATCCGACGAACTGGGGCTTCGGCTCCGGCATGTCGTCGAACGGAGTCCTGGCCGCACCCGTTCCCAGCGCGGCGTGGGGCTGGGATGATGCGGTCAGGAAATTCGGGCTCCTAGAGTTGAAAGAAGACTTGCAGCCCGCCATCGAATACGCCGAGAAGGGCTTCCCGATTTCGGAAATCATTGGAAGCGGGGCATCTGGTTGGAGCCTCCCCAATGCCGTGAACTCTGCTGGGGGAATCCCATGCTCCCCGGCCAAGGGCGCCTGTGATACACCGGATCCGGACGCCGTCGCCGCCTGGTACATCAACGGACAGAAGCCGAAGACGGGGCAGATCTTCACGAACCCGGACCTCGCGCATACGCTCCGCCTCCTCGGGGAACAAGGCCGCAAAGTGTTCTACCAGGGAGAGATCGCCCAGGCCATCGTCGCGAAGATGAAGAAGGTCGGTGGGACGATGACGATGGCTGATCTCGCGAATTACTATGGCGAATGGGTGGAGGCACCGACCACCAACTACCACGGCTACGACATCTACGAGACGATGGCGCCCTCCCAGGCGTGGAACGTCCTCGAGCTGATGAACATTCTCGAAGCGTGCGTGCCGACGTGGATTGGCCCGAAAACTCTGTCAGATCTCGGGCCGACGAACCCCCAGTACTGGCATTTGCTCGTGGAGGCGAAGAAGCTCGCGACCATCGACCTCTATAACTACAACTCCGACCCGCGTTTCTGGACCGCGGCCCAGCAGCAGCTCTTCACGAAGTTGATCTCGAAGCCGTACGCGGCTACGTTGTGCGGGAAGGTCAACCCGAATGGACCGGCGTTCACGCCGGGCCCGACGGCTGCCGCCGACGCCTCGAGTGACACGATCTATCTCACCACGGCCGATAAGTGGGGAAACATGGTGTCCTGGGTCAATAGCAACTACACCGGCTTCGGGAGCGGTGTGGCAATCCCCGGCTATGGCTTTGTGATCAATAGCCGCCTCTCTCAGTTCACTTTGAATCCGAACCATCCAAACGCCATTGCGCCGCACAAGCGCCCCTATGACACGATCTCCGCCGGGTTCGTGATGAAAGACGGCAAGCCTGTCATGACGCTCGGTCTGATGGGCGGCGACATGCAAGTGCAGGGGCACGCGCAGATGCTGGTGAATATCCTCGACCTCGGCGCGAACCTTCAGGCATCGACCGACATGGCCCGCTTCTACCACAACGAGGTGCCGAACACGCTGCAACTGGAGTCGAACCTCTTCAGCCTCGTTGGAACGGCACTGAAGAACACTTATGGCCACAACGTCTCATCGACGAACGGGAGTGCGGTCGGAGGCTACCAGGCGATCATGTTCACACCCGACCCCACGGAGACGGATACACAGGGATATATACAGCCTCATTGGTGGTACCCGGTGGGTGGCGGTA
>PLZI01000014.1 GCA_003152095.1 Acidobacteriota bacterium
AGGTGCACCGAGCCGGATGTCGGCCGCTGCGAGCCCGAGAGGCACGAGAACAGCGTCGTTTTCCCGGCCCCGTTCGGCCCGATGACACCGAAGATCTCGCCGGGCGCGACGTCGAAGGACACCCCCTTGACGGCGACGAGGCCGCCAAAGCGCTTCGTGAGCGCGCGGACGGAAAGAACGGGGTCAGGCATCGACGTGGATGCGCCGGGGTCGTCGCGCGAGGAGCCTCTTCACGAGGCCGAGGAGGCCCTTCGGTTCGAAAAGCATCACCGCGATGAGGAGCGCGCCGTAGATGAACAGCGAGGAGTCGAGGAGAGCCGGAGTCGACAGCAGCTTGAGCTGGAGCCAACCGAAGAGGATCGCCCCGAGAACCGGCCCCGCCACCGTACCGACTCCGCCCACGATGGGCATCAGCACGATCGTGAGGCTCAGGCGGAAGTCGAATACCGATCCGGGCGAAACGTACTGGAAATTGATCGCGAAGAGCCCGCCCGCGAGGCCCACGAGCGCGGCCGAGAGGGCATGGACGGCGACCTTCAACCGCGTGGAGTTGACGCCGAGCGCTTCGGCGGCGTCGATGTCTTGCTTCACGGCGGCGAGCGCCGACCCGAAGGCGCTCCGCGAAACGAGCGCGGAAATCCAGACGACCGCCACGGCGAGGAGCGTCATCGCGCGAAAGTTCGACTCGAAATCGAATGAGCCGGCGGGCATCCTGAGGCCGCTCGCGCCGCCCGTGAAGGAGACACCCGAGGCCACGACGCGCACGGCCTCCCCGACGCCGATCGTCGCGATCGTGAAGTAGGGCCCGCGCAGCCGGAACGTCGGGAAGCCGATGAGCACCGAGAAAACCGAGGCGAGGAGCGCGCCGAGCGGCAGCGTGAGAACGGGTGACCAGCCGTTCGGCGCGAGAAGCACCGTCGTGTAGGCGCCGATTCCGAGAAATGCCGAGTAGCCGATCGAAACCTGCCCGGCGAGGCCGCCGAGAAGGTTCCACGAGGAGGCCAGCACGACCGCGAGCGCCACGCTCCAGAGGTCGTTGAGCGTGCCTCGCTCGAGATACGAGGGGGCGAGGCAGAGCGCGCCCGCCGCAGCCAGCATGCCCGCGACCTCGAGCGGCCGCGTCCGGGTCATCGGCGCCTCTTTGCGCGCACGAACCGGGCGAGGCCCGGAAGCCCCTGCGGAAGCACGACGAGCGTGAGGACGAGGAGCGTGAAGCTGAGCGCGTCCTGGAGCGACGTCGAGACGGTCGACCATGCCGCGGTTCCGTTCTCCAGGAGCGCGAGGACGAGAGCCCCGGCGGCGACGCCCGTCACGCTCTCGAGGCCGCCGAGCACGATGATGCAGAACGCCTTGAGGAGAAACGTGCGGCCGAAATCAGGCGTGAAGGCATAGAGCGTCGAGAGAAGCGTTCCGGCAAGCCCGGCGAACGCCGTGCCGATGCCGAACGCGACGGCGGAGATGCGGTCCGCATCCACGCCCGAGAGGAGCGCGGCGTCGCGGTTCTGGGTGACGGCCCGGATCGCTTTGCCGAGGTAGGTCCGGTGGAGGACGAACTCGAGGACGAGCAGCGAGAGCCCGGACATCCCGAAGACGAGAAGCGCGGGCACGCCGACGCGCACGCCGAGGAGGGAGACCGACTTGAGAGTGTAGGACGTGAGGATCGACTGCGTGTCGCCGCTCCAGACGACGTAGGCGAAGTTCTGGAGGACGAGCCAGACGCCGAAGAGAAGGAGGAGGCTCTCCATCGAAGGCGTCGAGCCCGAACGCGGGAGGCGCCGCACCACGGTCTGGTAGAGGAGGACGCCGCCCGCGAAGAACACGGGCACGACGACGAGGGACGAAAGAAAGGGGTCGAGCGAGAAGCGCGTGAAGAGCGTAAACGTCGCGTAGGCCCCGAGCATCATGATCCCCGCGTGCGCGAGGTTGATGATGCGCATGACCCCGTAGATCACCGCGAGGCCGTACGCCATCGTGGCATACAGACCCGCGGCGAGGAAGGAGTTGACGACGACGTCCAGAGCCTGCTGCACGGTCCTGCCGTGGGAGCCTACCCCTTCGGCATCGGAGCGACGGGTTCGCCCGTGCGCGCCTCCTTCGGCCACACGATGTCGACCTTTCCGTCAGGCTTGTTCTGCGTCACGACGAAGGGGAGAACGGCCTGGCCGGTCTTCGTGAACTTCAGGACTCCGCCGGGCAAGATCGAGTCTTTCAGCTCGATTCCGGCGAGCGCCGCGCGGATGGCCTCGGGCTTCAGCGAGCCGGCTTTCTGGATCGCCGCGAAGAGCGCACGCACGGCCTCGTATGCGGTCGCGTGGTACCACTGCGGCGCGGAGCCGGCGGCCGCCTTCCACTTCGCCGTGAACGCCTTCACCTGCGGATACGGCAGGAGGTCCGACCACCAGCCGCTCGCGAAGATGTAATCCGTCGCGGCGCCGAGACCCTTCCGGCCGGCCTCGTCCGCGCCGCGGGCGCCGTATGTGACCATCTGGTGGTATAGGCCCATCTGCGTGTACGTGCGCTGCATCGAGATGAAGTCCTCGAGGTGCGCGTCGCACATGAAGAGGTCGGCCTTCGCGGCCGCGACGCGGCCGAGGAGCGGCTTGAAGTCGGGCGCGTAGAGCTCGAAGCTCTCGTCGAGGACGACCGAGAACTCGGGATGCGCCTTCGCGTAGTCCTTGACGCCTTTCTGAAAGTCCTTCCCGTGCTCGGTGTTCTCGACGAGGAGGGCGATCTTCAGCGGCTTCTTGAGCTTGCCCTGCGCGACGAGGTCCGAGAGGAAGTCCATCTGCGTGGACGCGAGGTTTTCGACGGGCGAGAGGACGCCGAAGACCCACTTGCTGCGCCCGTAGATGCTCGTCGCTCCCGCTCCGCCCGACACGAAGGGGATGCCATAGCGGTCGGGGACGACGCTCTGTGCCTGCACGAGCTGCGAGCCGTAGCCGCCGATCACCGCGTGGACCTTCTGCTGCGCCATGAGCTGCTCGACGAGCTGCTCGCTGCGGGCCGCGTCCGAGGTGTCGTCGAGGAGGGCGAGGTCGATCTTCATCTTCTTGCCACCCACGTCGAGCCCGCCGGCGTCGTTGACCTCCTTGACCGCGTACTCCGTCGCCGCCTTGAAGGCGCCCCCGATCTTCGATTCCTTGCCCGTGACGGGCAGGACGGCTCCGATCCGGATCGTGGCGTCCTGGGCGGTCGCGGGGCCGGAGAGG
>PLZI01000040.1 GCA_003152095.1 Acidobacteriota bacterium
CTCGAAGAAGTCGTCGAGGAGCCGTACCTGCACTACCGCATCCGCTCGATCGAGTACCTCGCCGAGAAGCTCGAGTCGGCGGGCGTGCCGATGATCCGGCCGCCGGGCGGGCACGCGGTGTACCTCGACGCGCGCGGGCTGCTCCCGCATATCCCGCCGCTCAAGTACCCGGGCATCGCGCTCGTGAACGCGCTCTACGAGGTTGCGGGCGTGCGCGGCGTCGAGATCGGGACCGTGATGTTCGGGCTCAAGCCCGATGGCACCGAGCAGCCCGGCCCGATGGACCTCGTCCGCCTCGCGTTCCCGCGCCGCGTCTACACGCAGTCACACGTCGATTACGTGGCCGAGGCCGTCATCGAGGTCGCAAAAAACGCTGCGGGGCTGGCCGGCTATCGCATCACCGAGGCCCCGCGCGCCCTCCGCCACTTCACGGCGCGGTTCGAGCCGCTTGGATCGTGATGGAAGCGCCCGCCTCACTCTCCAAAAAGCGCGAACGTCCCAGGGCTGACGCTTCTCAGTCCGGCAGCATGACGACGAGGTACTTGCTGCCCTTCCAGAAGCGCGCGGCATCGGTCACCGTCAACGTGCTCGCCTTCGGGCCCGTCCCCGAGAGCGTGTAGCTGTCCTTCGGGTGATCCGACAAGACCCGAGCCTTTTCGGGCGCGGCGCCCACGGCGAACTCCGTCTCTTTTCGGGTGTCGATCTTTTTGAAGAGCGTTTCGTCGAACTGGCCCGTCCGCCGCCAGTTTCCTCCGAGGCCCAGCACGGTGCCTTTCTTCTCGACGAGGCCGGCCTTCTTCAGCGCGCTCTGCGAGGCGATGAGGAGATAGGCGGTCGACATCTGCGTCTCACGGTCCGCGATGGCGGCCTCCTTCTCCTTCACCGTCGCCTCTTTCTCCTTCACGGTGCCCCGCAGCTCTTCCGCCGTTTTCGTGAGCTCCTGCGTCTGCGCCTCGAGCGCGGCGATCGTGACTTCCTTCTCTTCGAGGGAAAGGCGCAGCTCGCTGACGAGACGCTCGAGCGTCGTGACTTTTACGTCCGAGGCGCGCTTCTGCTTCTGCAGGGCCGAGAGCTTCGCGAGGTTCGCCTTGACGGCATTGCGGATCTCGTCGATCTCGGCCTTCAGCTCGTCGCGCCGCCCGGGAGCGGTCTTGCCCTCCTGGGCGACGGCGATCGAGGTCCTGATGGCCTTGAGCTCCTTGACGCGCAGCTCCTCGAGGTTTTTCTGCACGTCGTCGAGCGTGGCCTGCATCTCGGCGGTCGCCGCTCCCGCGGCGCCCAGCTCCCTCTGGGAACGCTGCTTCTCGTCACTGAGCGTCTTGTTCTCGGCCTTGAGCTGCTCGATCTCCTTCCGGGAGCAGCCCAGAAGCACGAGCGCGATGAGGGTCAGGGCGGGAACCCGGACGACACGGAGAGCTTTCTTCACGGTGTCGGTCACGACGTCGGCCGTCAGGCCCGACCGTAGATGTACTGGGTCAGGTACTCGACGTTCTGATGGTCCTCGGCCGCGTTGTAGGCGTTGACGTCTCCGATCGAGATCATCCCGATGAGGGCCTTCCCGTCCACCACGGGGACGTGACGCACGCGCTCCTGGCGCATGATCGCCTCGATATCCTCGACCGAGCGGTCGGATTGGACNNGCGACAACGAGGTTCACGACGTCGCGTTCGGTGAAGATTCCGTGGAGCGTCTCCCTCTCCGAGACCAGGACCGCGCCGATCCGACGCTCCCGCATGAGCTTGCACGCGTCCCGCACGCACGCGGACGGGGAGACGGTGATGACCTCGACAGACTTCTTCAACGCCAGGATGTCCTTCGCGGTCGCCATCGAGGGATCAGATCCGAGAAGGAGCCCGGGTGTCAACTGGTCGCTCCGCTACCGCCCTGGTCTTCTCGAAGCACCCCGCCTCCCGTCAGCCGCCCTCCGTCACCCGCTGACCTTCGGCAGGAGGAGCGCCGGCCCAGCACCGGGCAAGAGTTCCGGGGCCGGCATTCCCAGCGCGTATCCCTGGCCGTACTCGATGCCGAGCTCCACGAGGGTCCTCACGGAATCCAGATTCTCCACGCACTCGGCGATCGTCTCTTTTCCCAGGGTGTGGGCCACCGTGTCGATCGCCCTCACGATTGCACGGGCGGCCGGGTCGGTCTCCACTCCCCGGATGAAGGAACCGTCGATCTTCACGTAATCAGCCGGCAGGCTCTGAAGGTAAGAGAAGGAAGAGAAGCCGACTCCGAAGTCGTCGAGCGCGAACCGGCACCCGCGTTCCTTCAGCCGGCGCATCCACTCGCGAGCGACGACGATGTCCCTCACCACCGTCGTCTCGGTGATCTCGAAGGCCAGGCGCCCGGCCGGGAGTCCGGTCGAGGTCACGCGCTCCTCGATGTGTGAGAGGAGAAACTCGTCCCCCAGGCTCGTGCCCGAGAGATTGACGAAGATCTCCACGGCGGGACGCTTCAACAGCAGCTCGATGACCTGGTCCACGACCCAGCCATCGACGTAGGGCATCAGGCCGAACCTCTCCGCTGCAGGGAGGAAGACTTCCGGCGCGATCAAGTCGTCCGGCCCCTCCCGCAAACGGATGAGGGCCTCGAAGTGGGCCGCTCGGCCCGACTTGAAGTGGAAGATCGGCTGGTAGTGGAGGACGAAACGGTTTTCTTGCAGCGCTTCCTTGATCCGCGCCGCCCAGCGGCTCGCCTCGGAGAGCGGAGAGGCACCGCCCGCCGCGCTCTCGACGACGATCACCCTGTTGCGGCCCTTCTCCTTGGCGGCATAGAGCGCCGTGTCGGCCAGGGCTATCAGGGACGAAGCGTCCGTCGAGCCGTCCACAGGGACCACCCCAACGCTGACCCCGAGGTCGAACGCACGGTCGCCGACGTAGAACCGGTGCTCGTCGACGGATCGGCGGAGCCGCTCCGCCGTGATCCGGGCTCCCTCCAGCGCCACCCCTTCGAGCAGGATGGCGAACTCGTCGCCGCCAAACCGGGCGACCTCGTCGCCGGGGCGCACGAGCGCCACGATGAGGCGGGCCACGTCGACCAGGACCCGGTCGCCGGCGGGGTGCCCGAGCGCGTCGTTGACGATCTTGAAGTTGTCGAGGTCGAGGAAGAGAAGCGACGAGGGCGATCCGCGGCGCGCTCGGGACACCGTCCGCGCCAGCGACTCTTCGAACGCGTGGCGGTTGGAGAGGTCCGTGAGCCGGTCGTGCAAGGCGAGGTGCCGGATCTGCTCCTCGTTCTGCTTGCGGACCGTGACGTCCTGCTTGATCGAGATGAAGTGGCGAATCTCTCCGTCCGCCGACCGGACCGGGGTGATGGTCTGCTCCTCGACATAGATCGCGCCGTCCTTGCGGCGGTTGTGAAGCTCGCCCCGCCAGACATTCCCCGCCACGATCGTCTCCCAGAGCTTCTCGTAGTAGTAGGAAGCCTGTATGTCCGACTTCAGGATTCGCGGCGTCTTCCCGATGACCTCCTCCTTCTGCCATCCGGTGAGCTCGGTGAAGGCGGGGTTGACCCATTCGATCCGGCCCTCGCGGTCCGTGATGAGGACCGCATTGGCCGCCGCCTCGAGCGCGGCGGTCTGGAGCTCTATCCGGTCGTGCTGCCCTGCCTCGATGAGGGCGAGGGCCGCCTGGTCGGCGAAGCGCGTGAGAAGGCGGGTCGTCTCATGGCCGTAGGCGTTCGGGCGGTCCGAGTAGCTCGAGAGGACACCGAGCACGGACTCCCCGACGACGAGCGGGATCGACAGACCCGAGCCGAGCTGGAACTTCTCGACGCCGTCCTTCCAGGCCGTGACCCTCTCGTCCGCCTTCGTCGTAATGACCACCGGCCGGCCGGTGCGGATGGCCTCCCCGCTCGGGCCCTGCCCTTCGGGCGCGCCGTCCCACCGGAAGCGGCTCTGCTTCACGAAGCCCGCGGCCGGCCCCGCAACGGCCCTCTGGCCGATGGAGCCATCGGGCTCCTTGATGCCGATCCACACGACGGCGAACTCGAATCGGGCCGCCACCTCGTCACAGATGAACCGCAGGATCCGTTCGATCGGCTCGTGGCGGAGGATCCTTCTTTCCGTCTCGTGGAGGACTCCGAGGACCGCCTCGGCCCTCTTGCGAGCGGTCACGTCGCGTGACCCGAGGACGAAGGCCTGCGGCTTTCCGTCGGGACCGCGCAAGACGTTTGAAACGGTCTCGACCCAGATGTACCTTCCGTCTCGAGCCCGGTACCGGTACTCCGCCGCTCCGGATTTTCCGGTCACCGCCCCGCGCGCCAGCTTTGCGTGAAGCAGATCGCGGTCGTCTGGGTGGACGAGGTCGAGGGCGTTCGCTCCGAGAAGCTCTCCGGACGTCCAACCCGTGACGAGCTCGTGCGACGGGCTGACGAACTGGAATCGCTCCGCGAGGTCCACCTGACTGATCACGTCGACCATGTTGTCGGTCAACCGCTTCAGATCCGCCTGGGCCGCGTAGAGGGCCTCTGCCGCCCGCGCCCCTTCCGTCACGTCCCTCACGACGGTCATCACGGCGTCCGGCCCGTAAGGAACCATGCGCGCTTCGAAGACCCGTGGGCCTGCCTGGACGTCGAGCGGGTACTCGAGCGTCTGCGGCGTCCCCGTGAGAAGGCAGGCACTGATCTTCTCCATCCAGAGTGCCGCCGTGGGGGCGGGCAGAAACTCCGGGATCGTGCGGCCGAGGAGGGACTCCCGCGGCAGGATCAGGTTCTCCGCCCGACTGGCGTGGATCTCGAGGTAGCGCCCTTCCCGATCGAGAACCAGGATGAGGTCGGGAAGAGCCGCCACGATCGCCCGCAGTCTCAGATCGTTCGCGCGGAGAGCCTCCTCGGAGCGTTTCCTCTCGATGGCCTGGGCGATCTGGGAGGAGACGAAGACGAGGAGGTCGCGGTCCTCCTCGGTATAGCGGACTTTGCCCGAATAGCTCTGGACCGCCAGGACGCCGATCGTGCGGTCGCGGCCGCGCAGAGGAACGCCAAGCCAGTCGACGGAGTCGCTCCCGATCCGCTCGACCTCGCCGGAGACGAAGAGCTCCTCGAAGACGGCAGGAGAGGCGAGAAGGGGCTGACCCGTCCTGAGTACGTACTCCGTCAGGCCCTTGCCGAGAGGCTTCGGCGGAAACGGCTCGTCCACCTCGTCGACGAAATAGGGGAAGCTCAAGACGTCCCCGGTCGGGCCGAGCAGAGCGATGTAGAGGTTGCCGGCCTCCATCAGCCCACCCACGATGGAGTGGATCCTCGAGAACAGCTCCTGAAGGCTTTCCGTCACACCGACGGCCTCGGCGATCCTGAAGGTCGCCGCCTGGACCAGCTCCGCCCGCTCCCGGATGCGTCTCCACACATCCGGGGTCTCTGCCCCAGATTCCATATTTCCGCTCAGGATCATATCCGCGTGCCTGCTCCCGCTTGCGGGAGAAGCTCACCGAAACGAGCGTCTCAGAGGACCATCGTTTCGTGGATGGCCTCGCCGCGGGCGAACCGCTCGATCGAGAGCGCGGCGACGTCCACGCTCTCGCTCCGTCCCCGGACGATCATCTCGGCGACGGCCCGGCCCGCCGCCGGCGCGTGCATCACGCCGTGGCCGGAGAACCCGGCGACGACAAAAAAGCCGGGTAGGCCGGGGATAGGGCCGATGACGGCGTGGTGGTCGGGCGTCACCTCGTAAAGCCCGGCCCAGCTCCGCTTGATGTCGAGGCCGGCTTCGCCCACGGCGGGAAAACGCGCATCCAGCTTCTCGGCGATGCGGAGCGGGAAATCCGGGTCGAACGCGGTGTTGAATCCGGGCGGCTCGTCCGGGTTCGAGTAGGCGATCAGAACGCGATTCCCCTCGCGGCGGATCAGGACAGCGCTGTCCGCGTCGATCGTCATCGGGATCATCCGAGGAAGCGAGGGGCAGGGTCCGCTGATGAGGATGTGCCGCCGGACGGGCTCGACGGGAACGTCCGCCCCGACGAGCGCCGCGACACGGCCCGCAAAAGGCCCCGCGGCGTCGACGACAACGGGGGCCCTGACTTCGCCGGCCGTCGTCAGAAGGCGGTACGCCCCGGACTCGCCCCGCTCGATCGCCGTCACCTCGGCCCCATAGAGCGCCCTCACACCGCTCCTCGTCGCTTCGCGGAGGAAGAAGTTCGTCAGACCGCCGGGATCGATGAAGCCGTCACGTGGTCCGAAAGTCCCGCCCAGGATCGGCCCGGCCGCGTACGGCGCCTTCGCGCGGACTCCCGCCGCGTCGAGCACCTCGACGCTGACGCCGCGCGCGCGCTGGAACGCGGCGGCGGCCGTCATCGCGGAAAGGCGCGCCGGGTCGTCCGTGAGGAAGAGGTAGCCGGCCTTCTGGTACAGCGGTGGTTCGCCGATCTCGTCCGCGAGGGCGTCGAGGATGGTCATCGAGGCGAGGGACATCGCGACGTTGATCTCCGTCGTGAACTGGGCCCGGATGCCGCCGTTCGCCTTCGACGTCGAACCGCTGCCCGGCAGCGGCTCTTTCTCGACCAGGCAGACGCTCGGCCGCCCGAGGCGCGCGAGGTGAAACGCGACGCTGCACCCGATGACCCCCGCCCCGATGATTGCGACGTCCGCGTGGTCCGCCATCACCCGCCCTCCTTCGCTCCGCGGCCTATCCTGCCGCACGCCGGCCGCCGCGGCGCTACCGTCGACTGCCTACCGTCGCTCGGAGGAGGCGGAGGCGCGCGTCTAGCTCCTCCGGCGTCATGTTCGCGTACTTGGCGGGGAGGAGGCGGCGGCTCGAGGACTCGAACACCGCCAGCAATTCCATGTATTCCAGGAGCTCGACGTCGCGGCTGGGGAAGTAGTCGTGGGCGGCGTTGATGAGGTGCTTGGCCTTGACCTCGGCGTCGCCACCATCCTCGCGGGCGGCGTCGTCGTTCGCCATCAGGATGACCGCCTCGACGTCGGCGTTCGAGTAGCCGACGAGCTTCGCCGAGAAGTCGTCGCGGATCGCCCTGAAGTCCACTTTGGTATTGATGTGGTTCTTCTTCACTTGCGCCCGGGCCACGTTCTCGACCTCCTCGGGCGTCTGCGAATAGAGGAACGGGATCTTGCGGTCGAGGCGGCCGGCGCGCTTCAAGTCCACGTCCAGCTTGTCGGGGCGGTTCGTCATGACGAGGAAGAGGATGCGCCCGCGATTGGACGTGTCGGACATGAACTCCTTGATGCGGGCGATAACGCGCGAGGAGGTCCCGCCGTCCGACTCCCCTTCGCCGGACCCGAATGCACGATCGCCCTCGTCGATGATGACGACGACCTGGCCGATGGCCTTGATGACGTTCAGGATCTTCTCCAGGTTGCCTTCCGTCGCGCCCACCCACTTGCTACGGAAGTTCTTGAGCTTGATCGTGGTGAGGCCGCACTCCTTCGCGAACGCCTCGGCCACGAACGTCTTGCCCGTGCCCATCGGGCCGGTGAAGAGGATGCCCATCGGCACGCGGCTCGTCCGCCCCTCGCGGATGTTCTCGGCAATGAGCATGAGGTCCTTCTTGACCTCGTCCATTCCACCCACGACCTCGAAGCCGTGCTCGGGGGAGAGAAACTCCACGAGGCCGAAGCACTCGCGCTCGAGGATCTCGCGCTTTCTCTCGGCGATGAGCTTGTCCGCCTCGACGCGTGCCGCGTCGCTCATGGCGGGCGTGATGAGCGTCGCGATCTGGATCGATTTCAGCCCAGCCGTTCCGTCCCCGTACCGGTCCGCGTCGCGATCGGACAGGTCCGGGTCCGCGAGCTTCGCGGCCTCGCGGCGGGCCGCCCGGTCGGGCATCGGAACCTCGACGACGGCTACCTTCGGGTTCGAGAGGAGCTTCGGCGAGAGGTCCGTGAGGTTCTCCGCCACGAGGAGGACGACGTTGTCGCCTTTCTCGATCTCGGGCAGGAACGACCAGCGGTGCAGCATCACGAGCGCCGAGCGGTCGGAATCTCCCTGGAACGCGGGGTCGCCGGTGGGCGCGAGGGCCTCGGCGTATTCGAGGATGACGGCCGTCTTGTTGGACGCCGAGAGGAGCTTTTCCAGAGCCGGCAGGACGCGGTCCTTCTGCGTGACCGAGACGAGGTCATCCAGCGCCTCCGCGAGCGGACCCCTCTTCGTAAAACGCACTCCCGTCGCCACGTTGTAGAGGAGAACGGTCTCCTTCGAGTCCTTCAGGAGGACGCCCGAGAGGAAGTCGGACAGCGAGAGCATCTTGCCGCCGTAAAGGACGACGTCGTACACGTTCCCATGCAGAACGAACATCGAGGCTTCGTTCCTGAGGTACCGTCGGCGGAGGTCTTCCGCCCAGGCGGGGAGGGCGCGCGTTGCGACGCGGGAGGGCGCCGAATCCGCCACGTCACATCTCCCGCTCGATGCCGATGCCGCTCAGAATCTTGTCGGTATCCCGCGCCGTCTGTCGGATCGCTTCCACGCCGTCCAGCAGCTCGTCGAGCTGGCCCGAGAGCTCCTGCGGCGACTGCATCGTGACGATTTGGTCCGCGATGAGCTGGAAAGAGTTCTCGATGAGGTCGAGCTGGCCGCGGGCGACGCTCAGATAGCTCCGGATCTCCTGAACCTTCTCGAGGCGGCGTCCCACGATCGAGAGGTTCTTCTTCGCGATCGTGGTCCGCGGGTCGGTGGGCTCCCCGCCCCTGGCCGCTTGCTCGTACCGGCGTCGGTCCTTCTCGAGCGCGTCCGTGTCGATCGATCCGAGGTAGGCCTCGTACCGCGAGCAGGTCACCGCCATCTCCACGAAAGCGTTCACGAGGCGATCGGTCTTCACGAGCTCGTTCCGGAGGAGCTCGCCGGTGAACGAGGGATTCTGCGCCGCGAGGCGCCGGATCTCCTCTTGCCGCGCCACGAGCGCGTCGACGCGCCTGCGATCCTCGTCGCCCACGCTCGTGAGGCGTTCGGCGCGCTCCTGCGCCTCGACGGCCTTCCGGAGCTTCTCGAACTTCGGATCCCAGAGGAGGTGCCTGAGGCGGCTGTTGTCCGGCGCGTGGAGGAGCCACAAACCTTCGAGGCCGAGCGCCACCACGGCGAGGACGGGGTTCAGCGTGAGGCCCGCCGCTGCGAGCGCTCCCGTGAACAGCGACAGGTTGTACGGGTTCGTGAAGGCCATTTTGAGATACGGGTTTTTGTCGAAGACCAGCCCCCTCGCCACCGAGCGCGCCGCGTCGGACACGCCCTCCTGCACCGTGAGCGCGGCTTCCGCCGGCGCCGTCTTCGGCGCGATTTGCACGGGCGTCTTCGGCGTTTCGGCAGCTCCCATCGTGGGTGACCCGATGATGCGCCCTAGGGCGCCTGCGTGTAGAGAAGGTCGAGAAGCTTCTTCTCCACCGCCCGGAACTCCGTCGCCGATTTCAGCTCGATGTTCCGGACCGGAAAGTACGGCACGTCCACGCGGTGGAGGAGCCTTGCGGGGCGCGAGGACAGGATGTACACGGTGTCCGCGAGGTAGACGGCCTCCGAAACGTCGTGCGTCACGAAGAGGATCGTCGGATCCTCGGTCCGCGAGACGTCGAGGAGGAGCCCCTGCATCCCCCAGCGCGTTTGCGGGTCGAGCGCGCCGAACGGCTCGTCCATCAGGATGACGCGCGGCCGGTTGATGAGCGTGCGCGCGATGGCGACACGCTGCTTCATGCCGCCCGAGAGGTCCTTCGGATACCGGCCGGCGAAGTCCTCGAGGCCCACGGACTTGAGGTATTTCTCCGACCTCTCGTGGCGCTCGGCGGCCGGCACGCCTTGCAGCTTCAGGCCGTATTCCACGTTGTCGCGTACGGTCAGCCACCCGAACGACGTGTACGCCTGGAAGACCATGCCGCGGTCGCGCCCGACGCCGTCCACGACTTTCCCGTCGACGAGAATCTCGCCCTTCGTGGGCGGGAGGAGCCCCGCGACCGCCTTCAGGATCGTGGACTTGCCGCATCCCGAGGGCCCGAGGAAAACGACCACCTCGCCCACGCCGGGCTTGTCCTCCACGTCGAAGGAGATGTCGTGCACCGCCTCCGTGCCGTCGCCGTCTCGGTTGAGGTAGGTGACCGAGAGGTCCTTCACGCGCAGCTTCGGCGGCGCGCCCTTCATGTCGGCGCGGTAGCTGGCCTTCTTTTCGCCTGCTGGGCCGACGTCGACGGCGACGGTGCCCGGCTCACCCGCATGGGGCGCCGGCTTCGGCGCGTCTTCCTCCTTCACGCCTCGACCTCCCGCCACCTAAAGAGGATCCGCGAGACGGTGCGGATGATGAAGTCCGTCAGGAGACCGATGCCGCCGATGACGAGGAGCCCCGCGAAAGACCATGAGGCTTTCTGATGCGTGCGCGCCAGCTCCACCATGTAGCCCAGGCCGTGCTCGGGGTTCACGGCCTCGGCGAGGATGACGTACGTCCAGGAGATGGCGTTCATCACGCGGAAGGAATCGAAGATTTCCGGGAGCGCGGACGGAAGAAGTACGGTGCCTACGGCCTGCGCGCGCGAGGCGCCCAGCGTGAGCGCCGTCTGCACGAGCTCCTCGGGCACGGCGCGGATGGCCGTCACGACGACCGGTAGGAGATACACGAAGACGCCGAGAAACAGGAACGCGATCTTCTGCTTTTCGTAGATCCCAAACCAGAGGATGAGGAGCGGGATGAAGGCCGAGATCGGCATGTACCGCAGCGGCGACACGACCGGCTCGAAAAACCGGTTCACGGGCTCGAAGGCGCCCATCAGGACGCCGAGCGGCAGGGCCACCGCCGAAGCCAGGAAAAACGCGAGGAGGATGCGGCGCGTGGAAACGAGTACGGCCTCACCGAGGTCGTACTGCAGGAAAAGCTGCAGCGTGCCGCGCACGACCTCGGACGGCGACGGCAGGAAGTCGGGCGGCGCGAGGCCTCCGTAGGAGGCCACGCACCATGCCCCGAGGACGAGCGCCGGCGCGACGAGCCCGAGAACGAATGCCGTCGAGCGCGGCAGCGGGGCGCGGAGCTGGAAAAGTGCGCTCCGGCGCCCCTTTTTCTCACTCACTCGCGAGCACGACCTTGATGTCCGTGCGCCGGTTGAGCTGCCGGCCCGTCTCCGTCGTATTCGGGGCCACCGGCTGCGTCGAGCCGCGCCCGATCGTCTGGAAGCGCTGCGGCGGAATGTTCGGGAAGTTCTTCAGAACGTAGTTCTTCACGGCCAGGGCGCGCCGCTCGGAGAGCGTCATGTTCGAGGTCGGGCTGCCCGTGGCGTCCGTGTTCCCCTCCACGCGCAGATACGTGTTCCCGAAGGACGTCATCGTCTCGCCGAGGGCGTCGAGGATGAAGTTGGAGCCCGGCATGATCTCGTCCGAGCCCGGCGTGAAGTGGATCTGGATCTGCTTGTTGATGATGGCGCGGTCCTTCGAGGAGGGCGCCTTCGCCGCGATCCTCTGCTCCTCGACCTTCTGCTGCGGGTAGTACGCCGCGAGAGCCGACAGGAAGCGCGTGTCGGCCCAGTCCCTCGCCTCGACCGGCCTCGTCACGAGCCCCTTCTTCCGCCAGATGACGAAAGCCGTGTCGAAAAGCGTCTCGTAGTGTGCCTTGCCGCCCGAAAGACCGTAGAACTGCGCATTGTCCGCGTAGGGCGTGAGCTTCAGGCCGGAGAGCATCCCCGACACCGTGTCCGTGTCGAGCTTCAGGGCTTTCGCGACGACGGCGTACGCCGCGTTCGGGTCGGACTTGATCATCTCGATGCCGTCGAACCAGCCGTGGATGAAGTCGCGCACCGTGTCGGGAGAGCGGTCGATGAGGTCCTGCCGCGCGCAGAGGGTGTCCGCGATGATGTTCGTGGCCGCCGTCGTCGAGACGAGGACGTGCGCCTCGTCGCCCCGCGCCGTCACCGCCGCGGAGAGATCGGGCTCCCACGTTACGGCCGCGTCCACCTGCTTCGCCTTGAACATGGCCGCGGCCGCCGGCGCGTCCTGCGTGAAGATGATGTTCTTCTCGACGGCCGCGCGGTCGTCGGCCGAGAGGCCCGACTGCGCGAGGAGGTAGAGCAGCAGGAAGTGCGAGGGCGTGAACTGCGTGCACGAGATCTTGCGGCCCTTCAGCTCCTCGATGGACTTGATCGTCGAAAGCGACACGATGCCGTCGCCCCCGCGCGACCAGTCCTGCATCACGATGGACTTCGCTTTCTGGTTCTGCTCGGCCAGGATCGAGGCTTCGCGCGCCCAGTTGTCCACCGTGTTCCACATGATGTCCACGTCGCCCTTGCGGAAGGCCGCGAGCTTGGCGGCGGGGTCCTCGAGGAGGACGAATTTCACGTCGAGCCCGTACGTCTGCTTGTAGCGCGAGGCGGCCCCGGTCTCCATGCCGCCCGCGGCCACGATGCCCGGCGCGTGGCCGGCCCACGTGTTGATCGCGACGACCAGCGGCCGGCCGAGCTTGCCCGAGCCTGACAGCGCCGCGCCCGAAACGCCCGCCGCGCCCTTGCCGCGCTCGGGGTCGGGCGGAGCGCTCTTGAGCGCGTTGAAATCGTCGGACGAGACGCCGCTTGCGGACTTCGCGGCCACCGTGCCGGCCGCGCCTTTGTCCGCGCCCGCCCATTTGCGGATGTCGCTTCCCTTGTAGTGCCACAGCGCGTAGCCGATGACTCCGAGGATGACGACGGTGATGAAAAACTTGGCGAACGGGGTGAGTTTCATGATGCCGCTTCCTTACATCGTCTTCTGGGGCTGGGCCGACTGCTGAGTGGCCTTCTTGGCCTTCAGCTCGGCGAGCTGCTGCTTCGCCTGCACGTCGCCCGCCTGCGTCCTCAGGGCCGCGAGGCGCGCGTCGAGAGAGCTCCCCGAGAGCTCCTGGCCGAGGTTCGCCTCGGCGATCGTGTTCTTGATGTGCTCGCGCACGTTGTCGAGCGCCTTGACGTCCGCGTCCACCGAGAGGCCGTCGAGCTGCTCCTGGATCCTGAGCCGCGCCTGGGCCGACTGCATCCGCGCGAGCATGACGTCGCGCTCGGCCTTGAGCTTACGGATCTCGCCCTGCACGTTCAGGAGCGACTGCTTGGCCGCGTCGGCGTCCTTGCTGGCCGTCCCCAGGTCGCCCCCCAGCTCCGTGGCCTCGGTCGTGAGAGCGTTCTTGCGCTGGATGAGGACGACGGCCAGGTCGTCCTGGCTCGTCTCGACCGCGACGTTCAGCTCGAGCTCGGTCTGCGCGAGGTCCTTCGTGGACTTCTTCAGCCGCTCGTCGATGTCCTCGCGGCGGCGGATGATGGCCGCCGTCGCCGACTTGAGCTTCGAGTACTTTTCCACCATCGAGTTGATCGCGTTCTCGTACGCGATCTCCGGGTGCTCTTTCTCCACGTTCGAGATCCAGATCGAGAGGAAGCCCCGCCAGAGGTTCCCGAGACGACTGAAAAAACCGATGTCCGCCATGTGATGTTCTTTCCTTTCACGAACGCTGCGGCTCGACGAGCTTCGGCGAGTCGCGGACGACGCGCGCCACCGTCTCCTGACCGAAGAACTCGAGGACTTTCTGGATCCCCAGCTTTTTTTCGTTGCACGCCGCGACGACGGCCAGCTGCTCCTGCGTGCGGCTCTCCATGACCGATTTGATGCGCTTGATCTCTTCCTCGAACTGCCGGATGCGCTTCTCGGACTCCTCGTGCACGCTCTCGGTGTCGAGAGAGCCGGCACGGATGTAGGCCTCCAGCGCCTGGATTTCCTGGACGGCGCCCTCGATGATCTTCTCGATCGGCACCCCGAACGCCTTGAGAGAGGCTTCGACGATCTGCTTCTTGATCGCGGGCTCCGTTCCGACCGGAAGTGCCGCGAGGAGCTCCGCCGCCTTCGCCACGCGGCCCTGCTCCTCGGCGTCCACGCCCGCCGCTTCGTAGACCTTCGGGAAGTCCACCCGTCCCCCCGGGGCCGGGGGAGGCTCCGTCACGAAGGCGGGCGGCTCGGGGGCGGCGGGCTGGGCGGAGGCGTCCGGAGGGGCCGCGGCTCCCGGCGTCCCGTCCTCCTGAACGACAAACCAACCGAGAACCGTGGAGCCCCAGTTCTTCTTGTCGCTCATGGAGCGGCAAATCTTATCAAGCGGATGGTGCGGGGGCGAAAGCGGCTCATGGAAT
>PLZI01000174.1:0-4531 GCA_003152095.1 Acidobacteriota bacterium
GAAGCTCGCGGACCGCTACGGCCTCTACAAGACGATGGGCTGGCAGATCGACACATGGTCGATGAGCGAGGAGACGATCGACGAGAAGACCTTCCTCGAGGACGTGGACCACACGGTCGAGCCGTTCCGGAAGATGATGAATGACTTCCTCGACGAGAAGGACGTGCGGCTCTTCGTGCAGATCTACGAGTTCCCCGACCGCGTCGCACACTGTTTCTGGCGGTTTCTCGACCCGCAGCACCCTGCGTACGACGCGGTGAAGGCCGCGCAGTGGGCGCCGGCCGTGGACAAGACGTACGCGCAGATGGACGCGATCGTGGGCGATGCAATGAAGAAGCTGGGGCCCGAGGACATCCTGATCGTCCTCTCCGACCATGGCTTCGCGACGTGGCGGCGCTCCGTGAACTACAACACGTGGCTCGTCGACAACGGGTTCATGACGCTGATGGGAAGCGAGGGCAAGCAGGCCGACCTCGAGATGCTGTTCGGGCAGGGCGAATTCTGGCCGAACGTGGACTGGTCGAAGACGAAGGCCTACGCGATGGGGCTCGGCGACATCTATGTCAACCTGAAAGGGCGCGAGGGCAAGGGAAGCGTCTCGCCCGGCGCCGAGTACGAAGCCGTGCGCGACGAGATCCGCAAGAGGCTCGTGACGCTCGTCGACCCGAAGACCGGTCAGCGCGCCGTGTCGCGCATCTTCACGCGGGAGGAGGCCTACGGCTCCTTCGACGCCGACGTCATCCCGGACCTCTTCGTCACGAACACGGCGGGCACCCGCATCAGCTGGCAGGGCAGCCTCGGGGTCGTGACGAAGGAGATGTTCGAGGACAACAAACAGATCTGGTCGGGGGACCACTGCTCGCTGGATCCCGCCGTCGTCCCGGGCATCCTTTTCGCGAATCGCGCGCTTCCGAAAGACAAGCAGCCGGGGATCGCGGACGTTCCGGCGACGATCTATCACGTGCTCGGCGTGACGCCGCCCGAGAAGCTCGACGGGGTGCCGCTCTTCTGAGGAGGCGCGTCGCGCTCGCCGCGTTCCTTCTGCTCGCCGCCGGCGCGCTCGCGCAGGAGGAGACGCCTTTCCCGGCGGTACCCCCCGCTGCCGAGGAGCCTCCGCCGGTGCCGGAGAGACCCGCGGCCTCCCTGGGCGTCGCCGAGCGGAGAGCCGAGCTCGCGGAGCTCAGGCGCCGCGTCGCGGGCCTCAAGGCACGCCTCGCCGCGACCTCACGGCGGGAGGCGGATCTCAAGGCGCAGATCGAGACGGCCGACCTCGACCTCCAGATTCAGACAGCGGAGCGTCGCGTGCTCGATCTGAAGAGGGCCGACACGGAGCGCGAGGCCGCGCGTGCTTCGTCCGAGCGCGACGCGGCGCAGAAGGAGGTCGGAGGGCTGAGGGACGACCTCGGCGTTCGGCTCGCCGCCCTCTACCGGATGGGGCGACTCGGATACCTCCGGCCGCTCGCGGCAGCCGACTCGGGCCAGTCGTTCCTCGCGGGCCTCCGCATTCTGACGCATCTTGCCCGGCGCGACGCCGCCCTCCTCGAGCGCTACGAGATGGCGGTGGCGACGCTCGGGGGGCGCGAACAGGACCTCTCGGACCGGCGGAAGGATCTTGCGGTGCTCGCGGCGGAAAGCCGGAGGAAAGAGACGGCTCTTCTGGCGGCCCGCTCGCGGAAGGCCGCCCTCCTCGCGCAGCTCGAGCAGACCTCGCAGGTGGCCAAGGAGCAGGTCACGAAGCTGGAAGACAAGTCCGAGCGCCTCACGGCGCTGCTCGAGCTGCTCGAGGGAAAGAGCCGTGCTCTGGCACCGGGCGCGGTCTCGATCCGGAAATACCGGGGCGCGCTCGACTGGCCGCTCAAGGGCAAGGTCGCGGTGCCCTTCGGCCGCATCGCGAACCCGAAGTTCCCGAAGACGTTCCTGCGGTCGTCTGGCTGGACGCTCGACGCGCCGCCCGGGACGGCCGTGCGCGCCATTTTCTCGGGAGAAGTCGTCTACGCGCAGTGGCTCAAGGGCTACGGAAACCTCGTCGTCGTGGATCACGGCGACGGCGTCTTCTCTCTCTACGGCCGCCTTGCCACGGGCACGATCGCGCAGCGCGAGCGCGTCGCCATCGGGGACCGCGTCGGCGTTCTCGGCGAGTCGCCAGAGGACGAGGTCGAGGGACTTTATTTCGAGATCCGCGAGTCGCGCGCATCTGTAGACCCGGCTTTGTGGCTCCGCTGAGGGCCCGCGTATCATTCCCGGGTGAGCAAGACCCGCGCCCTATCCGTCGCCGCCTCCGCCTCTCTCCTCCTCGCCCTTTTCGTCGTCCTGCCCGGGATGGGCGCGGACGAGAAAGAGAAGGAAGGCAAGGGAGCCCTCTATCGCCCCCTCGGCCTTTTCACCGAAGTCCTCGGGCTCGTGAGGTCCAACTACGTCGAGCCGACCGAGCTGAAGCCGCTCCTCGCGGGGTCGTTCTCCGGCATGACGGAGGCGATGGACCCGTTCTCCGAATACATTCCGCCCGACCGGATGGCCGCGTTCACGGTGTTCGAGGCCGCGAAGGAGAAGAAGGAGGTCCTCGACACGGGGATCGTTCTCGAGCGGCGCTTCGGGTTCCCGGTCGTCGTGGCCGCCATCGCAGGCAGTCCGGCCGCCGCGGCGGGGGTGAAGAGCGACGACGTCATCGAGAAGGTCGACGGCCAGCTCACGCGGAGCATGGCGCTCTGGGAGCTCGAATCACGGCTTTCGGGCAAGGCCGGCGGCCGGGTTCGCCTCGCGGTCGTGCGTGATGGGAAGCCTCGCCACCACACGTTCGACATCGTGCGGGCAAGCTGGACGCCGGCGGCGCCCTCGGCCGAGCGCGTGAACGGCGAGACCGTGATTCACATTCCCGCTCTCACGCCCGGCACGGCGGCCGCGCTGAAGGACATTCTGAAGTCGCTTGATCGCACGCGTCCGCTCGTCCTCGACCTGTGCAGCAACGCCTTGGGGTCGTTCGACGAGGCGGCACGCGCGGCGGCTCTCTTCGTTCCGGCCGGCCCCCTTGGCGAGCTCTCGGGCCGCCGGATCGAGACGAAGACGTTTCGTTCCGAGCCCGGAGAGCGCGTGCACGAGAGCCGCCTCGTCCTTCTCGTCGACAGCGGAACGGCCGGAGCGGCCGAGCTCTTCGCGGCCGCCGTGCGCGACGCGGGTACGCGCGACGCCGGGTCGAAACTCGTGACGGTCGAAAGGAAGAAGGCGAGCGCGGAGGATGCCGATGCACAGGAGGTATTCGATCCGGGTGCGGAGGCGACGAAGGATGCCGACAAGCAGAAGCTCGCCGTGCGCCTCGTGGGCGAACCCACGGTCGGCATGGGGTTCACGGCTCAGGTCGTGAAGCTCTCGAGCGGCGGATCGCTGATGCTTTCCGTCGGAAAGATCCGGACGGTAGCCGGAAAGGCGCTATGCCCCAAGGGCCTGCAACCCGACGACCAAGTCTTCCACGGTCCGTCGGACGACACCACCGGCCGCCTTGATCCGATCCTTCAGCGGGGACTGAAGATCCTGGCGGAGTCCGCGAGCCGGCCCAAAGCGGCCGCGTGACGCGCCGGAAGACGCGGGCGCGCGGGGGCCTTCGAGGCGCGGCTCTCGTCGTCTTCGGAGTGGCCCTCGGCGCCTCCGCGACGTTTTTCGTTCGCGGCTGCAAGCACCGCCCCGAGCCGTCCGCGTCCGGGTCTCGTCCTTCTCGAGCGGACACGGCTCCGCGTCCGACGCCTCCCTTCGCGGTCCGACCAGTGCCACCCCTTCCCTCCGACTTCGAGCCCGTCGATCACGGGCCCGGAGGCCTCCTCGCAATCGTCGTCGACGACGTCGGATTCGACCCGCCGGCGCGGACCCTTCTCGCCGCGCTCGACGGTCCTCTCGCGATCGCGGTGATCCCGAACGCGCCGCATGCGGCGGAGGCGGCGCGGCTCGCGCGCGAGAAGGGCTGGGACCTCCTTGTTCACCTGCCGATGGACCCCGACGCGGGCCGCGCCGAAAAGGACTCGCTCGGGCCGAAGGACGACGATGAGGCGCTTCGAGCGGGCGTCCTCGGAGCGCTTGCGCGCCTTCCGGATGCCCTCGGCGTCAACAACCACCAGGGTTCGAAAGCGACCGTTGACGCGCGCGTCGTCCGCGCGGTTCTCGGAGTCGTGAAGGAGAAGGGCCTCTTTTTCCTCGACTCGAGGACGACGCCGGCTTCCGTGGCCGGAGTGGAGGCGGCGAAACTCGGGGTGCCGTTCCTGGCGCGGGACGTGTTCCTCGACGACGCGGCAACGGAGTNNGCCCCGAGAGCGGTACGCGTCTCCGAGCTCGTCCCCTAAGAATCTCTTCGGTGCTCTTCGGACTTCACTTCATTCCAGAGCCGGTCGAGCTCCACGAGCGAAGTCTGCTTGATCTCTTTCCCGGCAGCCTTTGCCCGCTTCGCCACTTCCTCGAAGCGCCGCCGGAACTTGTCGTTCGTGGACTGAAGCGCGGCCTCGGGATCCACGCCGTGGCGGCGGGCGACGTTCACGACGGTGAAGAGGAG
>PLZI01000174.1:4559-9264 GCA_003152095.1 Acidobacteriota bacterium
TCGCGCTCCTTGCGCTTGAGCTCCTCCCACTGCACGCGGACCCCGTCGGCATCCTGCACCGCGGACTCGCCGAACACGTGCGGGTGCCGGGCGACCATCTTGTCGTGAATGCGCCGCGCCACGCTTTCGAAATCGAAGGCGCCGCGCTCCTGGCCGAGCCTCGCGAGAAAGACGATCTGGAAGAGGAGATCACCGAGCTCACCCTCGAGCTCCTGCCAATCCTCGCGGGAGAGAGCCTCGAGGACTTCGTAGCACTCCTCGAGAAGGTATCCAGCGAGGTCGCGGGCGGTCTGCTTCCGGTCTCACGGGCACTCCTTTCGAAGTCTCTCCATGAGCGCCACGAGAGCACCCGCGGCGTCCGAATCTTCCATCGCAACCTCCCGGCGTTTACGTAAAATACGCTGGCTGAGGGGGTTTATGTCTGAAAGCGACAAGCCGATCAAGGTCGTGGATCGTCGTCTCTTCACCGCCGACGGCGAGGTGCGCGAGGAAGCGCAGGCTGAGCTCGAGGCGCCCGATCCGGTGCCAGAGCCGGTCGCGGCCGCCGCGGCTGAGCCCGCGTCCGCCGAAGCGGTGCCGGCCACGAGCCCTGGCTTCCTGCGCCTCCTGGACATGCTCGCGCAGACAGCAGCCCTTTACATGGAAGGATTCCCCGACCCGGCAACGGGACGCCGCCAGGTGGATCTCGCGGGCGCCCGTCAGATCGTCGACTCTCTCATGGCGCTCCGCGAGAAGACGCACGGGCGGCTTTCCTTCGAGGAGACCGACGCTCTCGAGGGGTTGCTCGGCGAACTCCAGCTCGCCTTCACGCGGCTCGCGGCCGCCGCGAAGCCGAAGTCTCCGATGCCGCCTCCCGTGACGAGGCGAGGCTGAGGTCCTCCGGGACGTCTCCGTCGGCGGGGCGCCGCACCTTCTCGCCCGAGCGTGCCGGCGCGTGTCTTCTCGTTCTTCTCGCTCTCCTCCTCGCGGTTCCCGCTCGTTCGCAGGTCCTCGTCGGGCCCGGCGAATCCAGCGAGACGGCGTTTCGAAAGCTCATCCGCGGGCAGTGGTTCGGCTGGCTCGCCGCGCAGGAAGAAGGGGACGGTCCTTTGGCGCGCGCCAAGGTCGACGAAATCCTCAAGCATTCGCAGAAGATTGAAATCCGGCGCATGACGGACCTCGCCTTGTCTGCGACACTCTTCGGTCGCCGCGAACTTGCGGCGGGCAAGAGCGACATCGCGCGCGAGGCGTTTACCGCCGCGATACGCTTCGATCCCGACCTTCCCGAGCCGCGCTGGGCGCGCCTGGCCCTCGCGGCGTCGTCGCGGGCGTGGGGCGATCTCCTCCCGGACCTTCTCGGGGCGCTCCGCGCGACGTTCGCCGACGGCGAGTCGCGGCGCGTCGTCGTCGTGCGCATGGTCCTGATCTTCCTTGTCACGGCGTGCGCCGCCGCCCTCGCGGCCATTCTCGTGCTCCTCATGCGGCACGGGCCGCGCCTCGTCCACGACCTCCGGGAGTCGGCGGAGGGAGTTCTCCACGGCCGCGTGTCCGGTCTCGCGGTCGCCGCCTTCCTGATCGCGCCTCTCCTCCTCTCGCTGGACGTTCTCTGGCTCGCCCTGTTCCTCTTCGTCCTCGTCTTCGGCTACGCGAGCTGGAGGCAGAAGGTCGCGACCAGTCTCGCGCTCGTTCTTTCGATGCTGCTTCTGCCGGTGCTGGACCGCGTCGCGTACGACCTGAGCATTGCGTCATCGCCGATCCTGCGCGCGGCCGAGGCGCTCGATGAGTCCCGCTACGACCAGCGCGTCCTCGACAACCTCGAGGCGGCGAAGAGCATCTTGCCCAACGACGTGGACATCCGCTTCCTGCTCGGGCGTCTCTACCAGGCGCTCGGGCAGAATGACCGCGCGATTGCCGAGTACACCGCGGGCTCACACGTGGCTCCGCGCGACATTCGATGCCTCGTCAACCGCGGCAACATCCGGTTCGTGGACGGCGACCTCGGCTCCGCGCAGGAGGACTACCAGGAAGCCTTGAAGCGCGACGGGCGGAGCATCGCGGCCCGGTACAACCTCGCATTGCTTTTCGCCGAGACGTTTCGGGCGTCCGAGGCAGCCGAGATCCTTCGGGAGGCGCGTGCCCTCGACGCGCGCTCGGTCCAGAGCTTCCAGGAGACCCCCACGCTCGTGAAGGTCGTCTCGATCGGCTTTACGCCGGGCGAGGCGCGGGAAAAGATCGAGCGGATGGAAGAGGACAACCGCTCCCGGCGTCTTCTCGGTCATTACCGGAGCTACCGGCTCCAGGACGGACTTGGCCTCCCGCGCTTCGGGGGAAGTCCTTCGTCTGCCGATTTTGGCGTTCCGCTCGTCTGGGCGGTTCTTCTTGCGATCGGCGCGGCCTTTTTTCTCGACCGTTCGCGCAAGCACGGGCGCGGGTACGCATCCGAGTGCCAGAAGTGTGGCCGGGCCTTCTGCCGGCTGTGCAAGCCGCCAGGGGAGAGCGCCCTGCTGTGCTCGTCGTGCGTCCACGTGTACCTCAAGAAGGACGGCGTCTCGATCGAGACGAAGCTCCAGAAGCTCGATGACGTGAGGCGGCGCCGGACGCTCGAGGAACGGCTCCGGCTGGTCCTGAACGGCCTGCTCCCCGGCTCCGCCGCATTCCTCGACTCGCGCGTCGTGGCGGCGGCGGTCTCCTTCGGGCTTTTCGCGTTCGGCCTCTTATCCTGCCTGCTCCACGACACGCTTGCGACGCTGCCGCGGCCGACGCAGACGGCCGGGACCGCCAGTGTCTTCTTCTGGCTGATTGTCGCCCTGGCGGGCTGGATCCTCGGATTCGTCACCTCGACGAGGAAGGCCTGAAAGATGGCGCTCGAGGGCACGCTCAGGGATTTCTCGCTGGCGGACATCTTCCAGCTCATATCGCTTCAACACAAGACGGGCCTCCTGACGGTGCGAGGCTCCACCGACACGGTGACGCTCGGGTTTCTCGACGGGATGCTCGTCTCGGCCGAGTCCTCCGCGCAGCGGCTCGACACGCGCCTCGGCACCGTCCTTGTCAAGACCCGACGCCTGACCGAGGAAGCTCTCACGCGCGCCCTTTCCATGCAGGCCCAGACGCTGCAGCGGCTCGGCCTCATCTTGCTGAAGAACGGGTTCTGCTCCGCCCAGGACCTGCGCGATGGTCTCGACATCCAGATCAAGCGCATCGCGTACAGCCTTTTTCGGTGGGCCGACGGCGACTACGTCTTCGAGCAGACCGACCATGTCGACTACGACGCGGAGTCGACGACGCCCGTCAACGTCGAGCGTCTTCTGATGGAAGGCGCCCGGATGATCGACGAGTGGCCGATCGTCGAAAAGGTGGTCTGGTCTCTCGACATCGTGTACCAGAAGGTGCCCGTCGCGCAGCCCGTCATCCCGGCCGAGGACGAGGACGCCGCCGAGGACGTCGAGGACTCCACGCTCTCACGGCGGGCTCGCGAGAAGCATCTCGATCCGATCCGTATCTCGCGCGCCGAATGGTCCATCTATGAGCTCGTGGACGGCCGTCGAACCGTCGCCGAGATCAACGAGCTGGCTTTTCTGTCGGAGTTCGACGGATGCAAGGCGTGTTTCGATCTCGTGAGCCGCGAGCTCATCGAGGAAAGCACGCCGCGCCCCGAGGAGCTTCCCCAGGAGGCGCTCGTCGCAGACGTCCCTGCCCCGGCGCGTCCGGCCCGCAGGCCGTTCGACCTCGCCCTTCTCGCTGGTCTCGGTATCGCGGTGCTCGCGCTCCTCGCTTTCAACTTCCAGTCGCGGAACCCTCTTAACCTCTTGACGCTGCCGTTACGGCCTGTCCCGCTGGTCGACGGGTTCAAGAAGTCCCTGTCGCTTCTCAGGCTCCGGCGCGTGGCGGAAGGAGTCGACGCGTACACGCTCCTGTTCGGGCGCCTTCCGGAGACGGTCGAACGGCTCGTGGCGTCCCACATCCTGGCGCCGAGGGACCTCAGGGACCCGTGGGGGGCCACTTACCGCTACATCGTCCAGGACGAAAAGTTCTATCTGGTCGGCTTCGATTCGCACGGGCAGACCGACCCCGATCTGCTGTTTTCGCGAACGCTCGTCCTCCGTGATGCCAAGCAGGACGTCGATACGCGGCCCCATCCTCCAAAAGAAATCGTTATTGTAGAGTGAGTTACATTATCTTCTTTCGTGATGTAGGTATGCTGCAACTAGAACTTGACAATGGCGCGCTAAGATTCTAGATTGGCCTCGGACCATTGATAGGGTCCGGAAGGAACACGCGCAATGAGCAAGATCATCGGTATCGACCTTGGCACCACGAACAGCGTCGTCTCCGTGCTCGAGGGCGGCACGGCTGAGGTCATCGCGAACTCGGAAGGCGGACGTACGACGCCTTCCGTTGTCGCCTATGCGAAGGCCGGCGAGCGCCTCGTCGGGCAGGTCGCCAAGCGCCAGGCCGTGACGAACTCCGAGAACACCGTTTACTCGATCAAGCGGTTCATGGGCCGCCGCTTCGACGAGGTCAACGACGAGATGAAGATGGTGCCCTACAAGGTTCTGCGCTCGGCCAACGGGGACGCGCGCGTCTCCGTGGGCGGCAAGGAGCTGTCTCCGCCCGAGATCTCCGCAATGATCCTCACGAAGCTGAAGGAGGCGGCGGAGGCGTATCTCGGAGAGAAGGTGGACCGCGCCGTCATCACCGTGCCGGCCTACTTCAACGACGCCCA
>PLZI01000069.1:0-14896 GCA_003152095.1 Acidobacteriota bacterium
TCGTCGGACGACTGGAACTCGACGAGAAGACCCGCCGCCTTTCCCGGAAGGGCCCGGATCGAGGGCGGGATTCCGGGCTGGCTCTCCACCGAACGAAGCGCAGAACGATCCATGAGCTCGAGCGCACGTGCGCCCGCGTCGCGGAGCGGGACGATCGCCGCACAGGCGGCGTGGAGATCCGGGAAGAGGAGGAGGCCGGTGTACTTCACCGGCAGGTCGGGAACCGTCCGGAGCACGGCCTCCGCGATGAAAGCGAGCGTCCCTTCGGCGCCGATGAGGAGATTCCGGAAGATGTCGACGGGGCGCTCGAAGTCGAGGAAGGCGTTGAGCGAGTAACCGCACGTGTTCTTCATCCGGTATTTCGCCCGGATGCGGTCGACGAGGCCGGCGTCCGCCTCNNATCCCGCCCACCGTGCAGGTGTTCAGGGAGGCCGGATCGGGCCCGATTCTGACGCCGTACGGCTGGAGGATCCGGTTGAGCACGCCTCCGATCACGCCCGGCTGCACGCGCACGCGGCGGCCGTTCTCCTCCACCGTCACGCCTCGAAAGTGGCGCGCGACGTCCACGAGCAGGCCGTCGCTGACCGCCTGCCCGGAGAGACTCGTGCCCGCCGCCCGGAACGTCATCGGGATCCGCGTCTCGTGGCTGAGGCGGAAGAGGGCATGCACCTCGTCGACGGACGACGGCTGGACGACCGCACGCGGGATCAGCCGATAGAAGCTGGCGTCGGCCGCGCGCGTGATCCGCTCGACGGGGCGATCCAGCACCCGTTCCGGCGGGAGGATCGCCTCGAGGGCCTTCCTAAGGCCGGAGCCGTCCTGCGCGATTGAAGAGGCTCCGGTCGGCATCCGCTTCCCATTCTGCGCCCGACCCGGATCGCACGCACGGCTGAAATCGCGCTAGGCTAAAGCCACCTGAGGGGCAGCCTGAGCGACGAGCACATCCTCCAGACGAGGGGACTGAGGAAGGAGTTCCAGGGCTTCGTCGCCGTGGACAGCATCGACCTGTCTGTGCGCCGAGGCTCGATCCACGCGCTCATCGGCCCGAACGGCGCCGGAAAGACGACCGTTTTCAACTTGCTCACGCGCTTTCTTCCGGCGACCTCGGGCGCGATCACGTACAACGGCGAAGACGTGACGAAGGCCCGTCCGGCCGAGCTGGCGCGGCGCGGGATGGTCCGCTCTTTTCAGATCTCGGCCGTTTTCCCGAATCTCACCGTGCTCGAGAACGTCCGCGTGGCCCTGCAGAGACGGCTCGGAACCTCGTTTCATTTCTGGCGATCGCAACGCAGCCTCGAGGTTCTGCACGAGCGGGCGCGGGAGGTTCTCGCCTCGGTCGGCCTCGAGGGCTTCGAGACCACTCTCACCGCGGAGCTCTCCTACGGACGCAAGCGCACGCTCGAGCTGGCGACGACGCTCGCGCTCGAGCCCGAGCTCATGCTTCTCGACGAGCCCACGCAAGGAATGGGACATGAAGACGTCGGCCGTGTCGTGGCGCTGATCCGGAAGGTTTCGGCCGGCCGCACGGTGCTCATCGTGGAACACAACCTCTCGGTCGTCGCCGACCTCTGCCAGATGATCACCGTCCTCGCACGCGGCCGGGTCCTCGCCGAAGGGCCCTATTCCGAAGTCTCCCGCGACCCCGCGGTTCTCGAGGCTTATATCGGAGTCGGAACGTGACGGACGCGGGCGTTCCCCCCGCCGAGGTCCTGCACGTGACCGGCCTGCACGCCTTCTACGGGGAGTCCCACATCCTCCACGGAATCGACTTCCACGTGAAAGCCGGAGAGGTCGTGACCCTGCTCGGCCGGAACGGATCCGGACGCACGACGACCCTGAAGGCGATTCTCGGCCTCGTCTCGCGCCGGACCGGATCGATTCTCATCAACGGGCGCGAGGCGATCGGGCTTCCGTCTCACCTGATCGCGCGCCTCGGCGTCGGGTACTGCCCCGAGGAGCGGGGGATCTTCGCGAGCCTGTCCGCGGAGGAGAACCTGACCCTGCTCCCGAAGGTCGGCTCGCACGGAATGGGTCTGGAAGAGATCTACGGCATGTTTCCGGGCCTGAACGAGCGTCGCAAGAGCCCGGGGACGCGGCTCTCCGGCGGCGAGCAGCAGATGCTCGCCATGGCCCGGGTCCTCAGGACCGGCAGCAGCCTCCTGCTCCTCGACGAGATCACCGAGGGGCTTGCGCCCGTGATCGTGCAGACGCTCGGCCGCGTCGTTCGGAGGCTCAGAGAGCGCGGCCTCACGATGATCCTCGTCGAGCAGAACTTCCGGTTTGCCGCTCCCCTCGCCGATCGGCACTATCTGATCGAACGGGGGCGCATTACGGACATGATCCCGAAGGACGAGCTCGAAAGGCGCGTCCCCGAAATTCACGGTTTCCTCGGCGTCTGAACGACATGCCATCCGAAGAAAGGGAGGTCCCATGACCCGACTCGTAAGGAACATCGCCCTCTTGTGTCTACCCGCCCTCTTTACCCTTCACGCCGGCGCGCAGGTATCGAACGACGTCGTGAAAATCGGTGTCCTGACCGACATGACCGGGGCTTACTCCGACCTCGCCGGCGCGGGCTCGATCATCGCCGCGCAGATGGCGGCGGAAGACTTCGGCGGCAAGGTGCTGGGCAAGCCGATCGTGATCATCAGCGCCGACCATCAGAACAAGGCGGACATCGCCTCGAGCATCGCGCGCAAATGGTTCGACGAAGAGCAGGTGGACGCGATCGCCGACCTCGTCACGAGCTCGACGGCGCTCGCCGTCATGCCGATCGCCGCCGAAAAAAAGCGCATCACCCTCCTCTCCGGCCCGGGGTCGACACCGATCACCGGGGAGAGCTGTACGGCCTACAACGTGCACTACACCTACAACACCTACGCGATGGCGGCGGGAACCGGACGCGCCGTCGTCCAGCAGGGCGGCAACACGTGGTTTTTCATCACGGCCGACTACGTCTTCGGCAAGTCGCTCGAAGCCGACACGACTCAGGTCGTCACGTCCTCGGGAGGCAAGGTCCTCGGAAGCGTCCGGGCCCCGTTTCCGACGACTGATTTCTCGTCCTACCTCCTGCAGGCGCAGGCCTCGGGAGCGAAGATCGTGGGTCTCGCGAACGCCGGCGCCGATACGATCAACGCCATCAAGCAGGCGAACGAATTCGGCCTCACGAAGAAGCAGTCCCTCGCGGGCCTCCTCGTCTTCCTCTCCGACATCCACAGCCTCGGCCTCGCGACGGCGAAAGGGATGTACCTGACCACGGCTTTCTATTGGGATCGCGACGAGGCGAGCCGCGCCTTTTCGAAGCGCTTTTTCGAGCGGCACAAGAGGATGCCCACGATGGTTCAGGCAGGCGTCTACTCGGAGGTCACGCATTACCTCGAGGCGATCAAGGCCGCGGGCACGGACAGCGCCGACCCGGTCATGGCGAAGATGCGCGAGATGCCCGTGAACGACTTCTTCGCGAAAAACGGCCGCATCGGAGTCGACGGCCTTCACCGGCATGACATGTACCTCGCGCAGGTGAAATCGCCCGAGGAATCCAAGGCTCCCTGGGACTACTACAGGATCGTCCGGACGATCCCGGCCGCGGAAGCGTTCCCGCCGTTGGACCCGAGGTGCCCGTCCGTGAAGAAGTAGGCGCACGAACGGACCCGCCCCATGCTCCAGGCGCTCGCCGGTCAGCTCCTCGTCGGACTCATCAATGGCTCGTTTTACGCGCTCCTGAGCCTGGGCCTGGCCGTCATCTTCGGGCTGCTCAACGTCGTGAACTTCGCGCACGGCGCCCAGTACATGCTGGGCGCCTTCGTGGCGTGGATCGGTCTCACGTACCTCGGAATCGGCTACTGGTGGGCGCTCGTGCTCACGCCGCTCGTCGTGGGAGTTCTCGGAATGGTTTTCGAGAGACTCTGCCTGCGCCGGCTTCAGGGCCTGGACCCGCTCTACGGACTCCTTCTCACGTTCGGCGTCACTCTCGTCTTGGAAGGGCTCTTCCAGAACGCGTTTGGAATCTCGGGCAACTCGTATCCGGTGCCTTCCTTGCTGCAGGGCGGTACGAATCTGGGCTTCATGTTCCTGCCGCGGTACCGGGCCTGGGTCGTGGTCGCGTCGGTCGCGGTCTGTCTCGGGAGCTGGCTCGTCATCGAGAAGACGCGGTTTGGAGCCTATCTGCGCGCAGGGACCGAGAACCCACCGCTTCTTCAGGCCTTCGGCGTGAACGTCCCGGTGATGTTCACGGTCACGTACGGCTATGGCGTCGCGCTGGCGGCCTTCGCCGGGGTGATGGCCGCGCCGATCTACCAGGTGACGCCCCTGATGGGCTCGAACGTCATCATGATGGTTTTCGCGGTCGTCGTCATCGGCGGCATGGGGTCGATTTTGGGTTCGATCGTCACGGGGCTCGGCGTCGGGCTCATCGAGGGGCTCACGAAGTTTTTCTATGCGCCGGCGGCGGACGTCGTGGTCTTCGTCGTCATGGCGCTCGTCCTTCTGCTCCGGCCGGCAGGATTCTTCGGCAGGTCCCGATGACGCGAGGACCGTGGAACGAGCCTTCCTCCATGGGGAGGTCCGCGTGGGTGGTCTCGGGCTGGGCCGCGCTCTTGGCTCTCGGTCTCGCGGCTCCGTTCTGCGTCTATCCGGTTTTCGCGATGAACGTGCTCTGTTTGGCGCTCTTCGCGAGCGCTTTCAACCTGCTCCTCGGCTATACCGGCCTTCTTTCGTTTGGGCACGCGGCGTTCCTGGGAATGGCGGGCTACGTGACGGGGCAGGCCGTCAAGACCTGGGGATGGCCGGTCGAGCTGGGAATTCTGGCGGGGACGGCCGCCGCCGCGGGGCTCGGCCTCGTCTTCGGCGCGCTCGCGATTCGCCGTTCCGGTATCTCTTTCGCGATGATCACGCTCGGCTTCGCGCAGATCGTCTATTTCTTCGTCCTTCACGCGGCGTGGTCCGGGGGCGAGGACGGTTTGCAGGGCGTGCCGCGCGGCAAGGCGCTGGGTCTCGTGAGCCTTCAGGGAAACTACGCGGCGTACTACTTCATCTTCGCGCTCTTCCTCGCGGGGTTTGCCGTCTTCTACCGCACGATCCACTCGCCGTTCGGCCACGTGCTTCGAGCGATCCGCGAGAACGCTCCGCGGGCCGAGTCGCTCGGCTACGACGTCGACCGCTATCGCGTGCTCGCGTTCGTGATCTCGGCGGGACTCGCCGGGCTCGCCGGCTCGATGAAGGCGATCGTCTTCCAGTCGGCGACGCTCTCGGACGTGCACTGGCACCGGTCGGGTTCGGTCGTGCTCATGACGCTCCTCGGCGGGATGGGCACGCCCATCGGCCCCTCGGTAGGAGCCCTTCTCGTCGTGACGCTCGAGAACTACCTGTCCGGCTACGGCTCGTGGGTCACGGTCATCACGGGCGGCGTTTTCATCGCCTGCGTGCTCGCCTTCCGGCGAGGCCTCGTCGGCGAGATCCAGGCCCGCGTGAGCTCCAGAAGGTGAACGCCTGGACCTGGACCGTGAATTCGTTCAGACGGCGAGGCAGCGGTTTCGTGAGTTTCTCCTTTTACTTTCCGATGGGTGGAATGGGGATGGTGCCCGTAAAGACGTAAGCCTGAAGAAGCGCGATGAGCCCGATGACGGCGGCGCCGGCGACCGAGTGCCACCACACGGTCCGGAAGATCGGCCCGAGGGCGTGGGATCTTTCCTTCGGGTCCTCATAACAGGCGGCGCACGCGACCATGATCGACTGCGCGTCGATCATTTTTCCCATGACCCCGCCGGTCGAGTTCGTCGCGACGATGAGCACCTCGTTCAGGTGGAGCTGCTGGGCGGTGATGCGCTGCAGGCTGCCGAAGAGCGCGTTCGAGGCCGTGTCCGAGCCCGTGAGGAAGACGCCCAGCCAGCCGAGATACGCCGCGAAGAACGGATAGCCGGCCCCGGCCCCGGTGAACGCGAGACCCAACACCGCGTCCGTCCCGGAGTAACGCGTGAGGAATCCCAGCCCGAGAACCTGACCGATGACGAGCACCGGGACCTTCATCCGGCGCGCCGTTCGCAAGAAGGCCTCTTTCCACTGGGCCGCCGTCAAACGGAGGGCGAGCCCCGAGAGAAGGGCCGCCACGAAGACGCCGGTGCCCGCGGCCGAGAGCCAGTTGATCGCGAATCGGGCGCCTTCCGGTTTCGCGCCGGCCTTGACCACTGGCGGCATGCGCTGCACCTGGTTGTGAAGGGCCGGCATATCCCAGCCCGGCAGCGAAAGCGTGCCCGTGAACGGCGAGCCGAGGAGCGTCGTCTTGATCTTCACGTCCGAGAAGACGTTGTTCAGGGTCGTCTTCCACGTCGGCATCCCCCAGATCCCGCAGCAGAGGATCAGGATCATCCAGGGCAGCCAGGCGTACACCGTCTGGCCCACCGTGTATTTGTACTTCCACTCTTCAGCCGGCGCGGCCCCGACCGTCGCCGCGTTCGTCTTCGCCGCCTCGCGTTCGGACTTCAACAGGAAGCGAGTCTTCGGATGCCAGACGAAGCGCAGGAAGAGGGCCGTGAGGATGACGGAGAAGACGCCCGAGACGACGTCCGTCATCAGGTGGGTCGGCGCCCAGCCCGAGGCGAACCACTGCATCACGGCGAACGATCCGCCCGAACAAAGCGCCGCCGGCCAAACCTCCCAGACCTCCTTCCACGTCCCTCCTTCCATCTTCACGAACGTGGCGATGAGCCAGAAGGGCACGAGGATCGACACGAATGGAAGCTGGTGGCCGGCCATCTTGGAAAGCGTGAGCTCGTCGAGGCCGCTCACGGCCGCGAGTGTGACGATCGGAGTGCCGATCGCTCCCCATGCGACGGGCGCCGTGTTTGCGAGGAGGTTCAGGACGGCGGACTGGAAGGGTTTGAATCCGAGGCCCACCATGACGGCGCCCGCGATCGCGACGGGAGTTCCGAAGCCCGAGGTGCCCTCGATGATCGCCCCGAAGGAGAACGCGATGAGGAGGACCTGGAGTCGCCGGTCGAACGAGATGTGGATGATCGATTCCTTCACGATCTCGAACTGGCCCGTGACGACGGTCATCGTGTACAGGAACATGGCCGCGAGCACGATCCAGATGATCCCGAGGAAGCCCGAAAAAGAGCCCAGCGCGAAGGCGGAAATGGCCGACGGGAGCGGCATTCCAAACGCGACGCACGAAACGAGGAAGGCCGCCAGGACGCCGTAGAACGCGGCAAACGGAGCGGAGATGCCGAGGTGCCTGACGCCCTGCTTGTCGCGATTCGGATGCAAGGCGATGAAGTAGAGCAGGACGAGGATCGGCATGGCTGCCACGATCGTCGAAAGAAGAACGCTCCCCAACGGGTTGTAATTCTGCTGGTACATCGAACCTCCGTCAGCGACGCTTAACGTTTCCGATTAGGATGGATCGAGGATGGCACCATGACGATGATCTGGATGAATTATGTCCCTTCGCCGCAAGGAACGGGAAAAGGGGCGGCTAACGCGCACTACATGCAGAATGCCGGCCAGGCGTGAGACATAATCACGGCCGGTCGGGAGGGTGAGTTGGAAAACGGAACTCGAGCGAGCGTTTCCGCCGCACCCGACGCCACGGTCTCCCGCAGCGTCGTCGCGCGGATGGCGGCATTGGTCGGCGCGCGCAACTGCATCTCCGATCCCTCCGAGCTCGGCACGTACGAGAGCGATGGGCTGACGAGCTTCCGTGTCACGCCCGGCCTCGTCGTCCTTCCCGCTTCGACCGAGGAGGTCGTGGCGGTCGTGAAGCTCGCGCGGGAAAACGGCCTCGCCCTCGTCGCGCGGGGGGCCGGCACTGGCCTGTCCGGCGGCGCGCTGCCCGTGTCGGGCTGCGTCGTGGTGGCTCTCACGCGCATGAAAAGGATCCTCGAGGTCGACCTGGAAAACGGCTTCCTGCGCGTTCAGCCCGGCGTCGCCAACCTCGACGTCAGCAAGCATCTCGGCCCCGCGGGTTACTACTACGCTCCCGACCCGTCCTCGCAGAGCGTCTGCACGATCGGAGGCAACGTCTCGGAGAACTCGGGTGGCGCGCACTGCCTGAAATACGGGTTCACCGCGAATCACGTCCTCGGGGCACGCGTCGTCCTCGGCGACGGCGCGGTCGTGGACCTGGGCGGCCCCGTCCTCGACGGACCGGGATACGACCTGACCGGGGTCCTCGTCGGGGGCGAGGGAATGCTCGGCATCGTGACAGAAGTCATCCTTCGCATGCTGCGGAAGCCTCAGGCCACGCGCACGTTTTTCGCGACGTTTCCCTCCACCGACGAGGCCGGAAATGCCGTCTCCCGGATCATCGCCTCCGGCGTCGTGCCGGCCGCGATCGAGATGATGGACCGTCTCGCGATGCAGGCGGCCGTGGCCGCAACCGGCCTCGACTGGCCGGACGTGGGGGCGTCGCTCCTCATGGACGTGGACGGGCCGCTCGCCGAGGTGGAGCACACGTCCCGCCATTCGGTCGAGCTGGCCCGGGCCGCGGGTGCCCTCGAGATCCGGATTCCGAAGGACGAAAACGAACGGGCGCTCATGTGGAAGGGTCGCAAGAGCGCCTTCGCCGCCGTGGGCCGCATCAGCCCGAACTACATCGTCCAGGACGGCGTGATCCCGCGCTCGGCGATCGCCGAGGTTCTCCACGAGATCGCGGAGCTTTCGAAGAAGGCGGGGCTTCGCGTCGCGAACGTGTTCCACGCCGGCGACGGGAACCTGCATCCTCTCGTCCTCTACGACGCCCGCGTGCCGGGCCAGGAGAAGGCCGCCGAGGAGCTTGGCGGAGCGATCCTGAGGCTGTGCCTCCGGCTCGGCGGCTCGATCACCGGCGAGCACGGCGTGGGCGCCGAGAAGGTGGCCTATATGGGCGAGATGTTCGGAGAGGCGGATCTCGAGACCATGCACCGCGTGCGGTGCGCGTTCGATCCCGCGCGACGGCTCAACCCCGGGAAGGTCTTTCCGACGCCACGGCTCTGCGGGGATCTTCCGGGGCCCTATGTCCCGCATCCCTCCGAGCTCTCGGGCGAGGCCACGCGCGGATGACCGCGACCGCTCCCGCCGCCGTCCGGGCCGGCACGAGCGCCGACGCGATCCTCGGCGTCGCTCCGAAAGAGGTCTTTTCTCCGGCGACCATCGAGGAGGCGGCCGCCGTTCTCGAGGAGAAGGCGCACGCCTCCGCCAGCGTCGGATTCGTCGGCGGCGGGACGGCGCTCGGGCTGGGCCGGCCTCCCCGGCGACTCGACGCCGTCCTCAGGACGGAACATCTCACACGCATCGTCGAGCATGCGCCCTCCGACCAGATCATCGTCGTGGAGGCGGGCATCACGCTCGCCGAGCTGCAGCGCGCCGTCGGGGCGCACCGGCAGCGCCTGGCCCTCGATCCGCCGCTCCCGGAACGAAGGACGATCGGCGGCCTCCTCGCGACGAACGGCTTCGGCGCCCGGCGAACGAGATATGGCTCCCTTCGCGATCTCATCATCGGGGTCTCCCTCGTGCGCGCCGACGGGGTCCCCGCGAAGGGAGGCGGAAAGGTCGTCAAGAACGTGGCGGGCTTCGATCTGCCGAAGATGATGGTGGGATCGCTCGGCACGCTCGGGCTCGTGGCGACCGTCACCTTCCGGCTGCACCCCCTTCCCGATTCCGACATCACCCTCGTCGCCCGGGCCCGGACGGCCCGGGGCGTGAGAGAGCTCGCGTCGGCGATGCGCGGCGCGCAGCTCGAGCCGGCGGCCGTCGCCGCGCTTCTTCAGGGAGAGCGCTTCGACGTCGCGATCCGCTTCGAAGGGTTCCCGGCCGGCGTGGCCGAGCAGCGCGACCGGCTCCGGCAGCTCGTCGGCCAGGAGCCGGGAAGCGCCTGCGACATCCTCTCCGAGGCCGAGGCGCGCGCGCTCTGGGAACGCCACGACGCGCTCCGAACGGCCGGCCCCCTGCGCGCGAAGCTCGCCTTTCTCCCCGCCGCGCTCGAGGCCCTCGCCGAAGGCCCGCTCGCGAACCTGATGGGCGCCCTCGGCGAGCCGTCCTTCGTGCTCTATCCGACGCTCGGACTGGGCTTCGTCGCCGGGCTCCCAAAAGACGCGGCCCTCGTTGCGCAGGCGGTGGAGTCCGTCCGCGGCTCCCTCGCAGGGACGGGCGGGTCGCTCGTCCTCGAGGAGGCGCCTCACGACGTGCGCGCGCACGCGGACCCATGGGGCCCGCCGCCGGCCTCCTTCGAGCTCATGCGCGCCCTGAAGGCCCGGCTCGACCCCGAAGGCCGGCTCAATCCCGGCCGCTTCGTGGGCGGGATCTGATGTCGGAGACTGTCGTGGCGGCCGTCTCCGCGCCCTCGGCGTCGACCGGGCGGAGCCTCCTCGACGACTGCGTGCACTGCGGCTTCTGCCTCCCCGCGTGCCCGACCTACCAGTCCTGGGGCGAGGAGATGGACTCGCCCCGCGGCCGTATCCATCTCATGCGCGGCCTCGCCGACGGGACGCTGACGCTCGACGCCGGCGTCGTCGCGCACTTCGACCTGTGCCTCGGCTGCATGGGGTGCGTCCCCGCCTGTCCGTCGGGCGTGAAGTACGACGTCCTGATCGAGGAGACCCGCGCGCGCATCGAGGAGCGTTACGACCGCGGCGGTTTCGACGCCCTCTACCGGTCGCTGCTGTTCGCCCTGCTGCCGTACCCGCGGAGGCTGAGGGTGCTCGCGGCCTTCGCGTTCGTGTACGCGCGAAGCGGATTGCAGGCGCTCGTGCGGCGGACCGGCGCGTTGCGACTCCTTCCCCGGCGCCTTGCGCAGCTCGAGGCGCTGATGCCGGAAGTCGACGGCGCCGCGCTGACAGCCGGCCTTCCGGCCGTCACGCCCGCGGCCTCGCCCCGGCGCTTCCGGGTCGGGCTCGTGGCCGGCTGCGTCCAGCGCGTCTTTTTCCGGGAAGTGAACGAGGCGACGCTGCGCGTCCTCGCCGCCGAAGGCTGCGAGGTCGTGGTGCCGGAGGGACAGGGCTGCTGCGGCGCGCTGTCGATCCATGCCGGGCGCGCGGCCGAGTCGAAGGAGATGGCGAAGGCCCTCATGGAGGCCTTCGAGAGAGAGCGGCTCGACGCGATCATCGTGAACGCGGCAGGATGCGGCTCGAGCCTCAAGGACTACGGCCGCCTGTTCGAGAAGGACCCGGCGTGGGCCGCCCGGGCCGCGGCCTTCTCGGCGAAAATCCGCGACGTCACCGAGTTCCTCGCGTCCATCCCGAGGGTCGCAACGCGCCATCCCATCGCCGCGCGCATCGCCTTTCACGACCCCTGCCACCTCGCGCACGCGCAGAAGATCAAGGACGCACCCCGCGCGCTCCTCTCGGAGATCCCCGGCCTGACCCTTCTCGAGATTCCGGACGGAGACCAGTGCTGCGGGAGCGCCGGTATCTACAACCTCGTGGCGCCCGAATCCTCCGACGAGATCGGCCGGAGGAAGGCGGAGAACGTGCTCGCAACGAAGCCGGATCTCCTCGCAAGCGCCAATCCCGGCTGCACGCTCCAGCTCAAGAGGCTCCTGGGAGAGCGCGGCGCGACGCTTCCCATGGCACACCCGGTGGAAATCCTGGATGCCTCGTTCGCCGGGAGGACGCTCCCGTGAAGCCCGAAGCCGTCTATTTCTTCGGAACCTGCGTCGTGGATCTCTTTTTCCCCGAGGCCGGGCTGGCGGGAATCGAGCTCCTGAAACGCGAGGGCGTCCGCGTCGTCTTTCCCCGCGGCCAGACCTGCTGCGCCCAGCCGGCATACAACTGCGGCTATCACGAGGAGGCCCGGGCCGTGGCGCGCGGACAGATGGCCCTCTTCCCAAAACCCCTTCCCGTGGTCGTACCGTCCGGATCGTGCGCCGGGATGATGAAGCACCATTACCCGGACCTTTTCGAGGGAACGCCCGAGCACGCGCAGGCCGTCGCCTTCGCGGCGCGCGTCCACGAGCTGACGCAGTTCCTCGTCGACGTCCTCGGCGTGCGCCTCACCGATCGAGGCGAAAAGGCGACCGTGACGTGGCATTCGTCGTGTCACGGCCTTCGCGAGATGGGCCTCGAGGCGGAGCCCAAGGCGCTCTTGTCGCAGCTTTCGAACGTCACGGTCGTCCCTCTCAAAAGGGAGCGCGAGTGCTGCGGCTTCGGGGGCACCTTCTCGGTCCGCTACCCCGACATCTCCGCTGCGATGGTGACCGACAAGATCGCCGACGTCGCGTCGACCGGCGCACCGACGGTTCTCTCCGCCGACGCCGCGTGCCTCCTCAACATCGGCGGCGCTCTGGAGAAGACCGGTGCCGCGGCGCGTCCGATGCACCTCGCCGAGTTCCTCTGGGAGCGGACCCGTGAGCGCTGAAACCGGCGCCACGGATTTCCACGCCTCGTCGTCGAAGGCCCTCCTCGATCCGAGCCTCAGGGCGAACTTCCGCCGCGCGATGGACGGCCTCATGGCCAAACGCGCCGCGCAGTTTCCGGACCCCGCGGAGTGGAACGCCCTGCGCGATCTCGCGGCCTCGGTGCGGACGCGCGCGCTCGCGAAGCTGCCGGAGCTCCTCGAAACGCTCGAGGCGAAGTGCGTCGCGAACGGCCTGAAGGTGCACTGGGCCGCGACGACGGACGAGGCGAACGCGATCGTCCTCGCGATCCTGCGCGACCACGGCGCCACGCGGCTCGTGAAGGGGAAGTCGATGGTCTCCGAGGAGATGCACCTGAACGACTTCCTCTCCGCAAACGGCGTCGAATCGCTCGAGACGGACCTGGGCGAGTACATCATCCAGCTCGACGGCGAGACGCCCTCGCACATCATCATGCCGGCCATCCACAAGAACAAGCAGCAGATCGCGCGCCTGTTCGGCCAGAAGATCCGCGACGCGGTGTACACCGAGGACGTGGACGCGCTGACAGCCACCGCGCGGCGCGTGCTCCGGCAGAAGTTCTTCGAGGCGGAAGCGGGACTCTCCGGCGTGAACTTCGCGGTCGCCGAGACCGGGACGCTCTGTCTCGTCGAGAACGAGGGGAACGGGCGGATGTCGACGCACGTCCCGCCCATCCACATCGCGGTGATGGGACTCGAAAAGGTCGTCGAAAGGCTCGAAGACGTGCCGCCGCTCCTGACCGTGCTCACGCGGTCGGCCACGGGGCAGCCCATCTCGACCTACTTCAACATGATCACGGCGCCGCGCGGGCCCGGAGAAAAGGACGGCCCGCGGGAAGTCCACCTCGTCATCCTCGACAACGGCCGTTCGCGAATCTTCTCCGACTCCGAGCTCCAGGTCACGCTGCGGTGCATCCGCTGCGGGGCGTGCATGAACTACTGTCCCGTGTACACGCGCATCGGGGGCCATGCGTACGAGGCGATCTACCCCGGGCCGATCGGCATGATCCTCACGCCGCAGATCGAGGGCCTGAAGCGGCGCCACGAGCTGCCCCACGCCTCGAGCCTGTGCCATGCCTGCACGGAGATCTGCCCCGTCGAGATTCCGATCACGCGGCTTCTCGTGAGGCTCAGGAAAGAGGCCGCGCAACCCCCGGCCGGGTCGAAGGTCCTCGACGCAGGAGGCGGACGGAGCCGCCTCGAGGACCTGGCATGGGCGGGCTGGCAAGCTGCACACACCTCGCCCCTCCTCTACCGGGTGATGGGGACCGCGCTTCGCCTCTTCGGTCCGCTCGCGCCGCGCGGACTCCCGCTGCTGAACGCCTGGACGAAGTCCCGTACGGTCCCCAAGCGCGCGAAAAGGACGCTGCAGGATCTTGTCCGTGAGAAGGGGATCCCCGATGCCTGAAACCGCCCGCGCGGCCATCCTGGGGCGTCTGCACGCTGCGGCCGGGTCCGGCTCCGCGCTTCCCGCCCTCGGAAAGATTCTCCCCGGCCCGCTTTCTTCGAAGGGGTGGTCTCCCGCCGAGCGGCTGACGCGGCTCCGCCGGGCGATGGAGGCCGTCAAGACCGAGTTCCTCGAAGCGACGGAGGAGGGATGGCCAGAAGCCGTGCACGACTTTCTCGTCTCTGAGGGCGCGAAGAAGGTCGCTTACGGCCCCGCCACCGAGGCCGGCCGCGCGCTCGCTGCGGCTTTCCCTCCGGGCACTCTGCCTGAGCTCGTGCCGTACGATCGCCCCGTGGAAGAGCTGAAGGGGGCACTCTTCACGGACATCGACGCGGGCTTCACGGCGGTGCGAAGCGCCATCGCCGAAACGGGCAGCCTCGTCCTTTGGCCCTCGCCCGAGGAGCCTCGCCTGCTTTCGCTCGTTCCGCCCCTCCACGTCGCGCTGCTCTCGTCGGCGACGATCAGGGAGACGTTCTTAGAGACGATCCGTGAGGAGGGCTGGGCGCGCAGGATGCCCGCGAATGCGCTTCTGATCTCGGGCCCGAGCAAGACGGCCGACATCGAGCAGACGCTCGCCTACGGCGTTCACGGCCCCAAGCGGCTCGTCGTCGTCCTCGTCTGAACCCCCCGGGGCTGGCCTCCGCCTCCCCCTCCGCGTATGATTCGTGAGTACTCGGGAGGGACAGCGCAATGGGAGCGACGCTCCATCAGCTCCTCAAGACGCTTGTCGAGCGTGGGGGATCCGACCTTCACCTCACGACAAACTCGCCGCCCATGATCCGGGTGGACGGGGATCTCATCCCGCTCGACTATCCGCCTCTCACGGTTCCCGAGACGAAGCAGCTCGCCTATTCGATCCTGACCGACGTCCAGAAGCACCGCTTCGAGGAACAGCTCGAACTGGACCTCTCGTTCGGCGTGAAAGGCCTCGCGCGTTTTCGCGGCAACTGCTTCATGCAGCGCGGCGCCGTGTCGGCCGTCTTCCGGCAGATCCCGTATGACATCCTGGGGTTCAAGGAGCTGGGCGTTCCCGCCGTCGTCGAGGGCCTGTGCAACAAGCCGCGCGGCCTCATCCTCGTCACGGGCCCGACGGGCTCGGGCAAG
>PLZI01000069.1:14918-15094 GCA_003152095.1 Acidobacteriota bacterium
GACGCTCCACACGAACAGCGCCGTGCAGACGATGAACCGCATCATCGACGCGTTTCCCGCGAGCCAGCAGTCGCAGGTGCGCGCCCAGCTTTCCTTCGTACTCGAAGGAATCCTCTGTCAAAGCCTCCTTCCCCGCAGTTCGGGAAAGGGCCGCTGCATGGCGATGGAGATCCTCA
>PLZI01000176.1 GCA_003152095.1 Acidobacteriota bacterium
TTCCGCGAACCGGCTCCCGGGTTGCGGTCGAAACGACCCCGCGATTACCTTGCGGGGTTTTGCGCCTAAACCCCAAGCAGTCAAAACGATTTTCTCGTCGATCCCGTGGCCGCGCTTGTTGGAAGGGGGCGGACTGAGAACGCTCGACGCCGCGGGAGAGGCCACCTCAGGCCCTTGATCCGTTCTCTCCGGCCGTCCGGGACGAACCGATAATCGGCGGATGCGAAGGGACGACGGCGCGATAGTCGGCAGCTCGCCTCCGCCGGAACGAGAGTGGCTGCCGGAGGGGGCGCTGCTCGTCCTGTCGGCGCTGGCCGTAACGCTCCTCTTTGGCGTCTCGTCCCTCGACATCACCGCCGCACGGTGGTTCTATCGGCCGACCGGCACCGACCACTGGCCGCTCGCGGCACAGGCCCCTTGGCCGCTGCTCTATCGTGCGTCGCCCTGGGTCACGGCGTCGCTGGTGATCGCAGGCCTCGCGATGCTCGCCGCCGGCACCCTTCTCAGGCGCAGGCCATGGCGCCGCCACGCCGTCTTCGTCCTGCTGAGCGTTGTTCTGGGCCCCGGCCTTCTCGGCAACGTGCTGCTCAAGGATCACTGGAATCACCCGCGGCCCCGTGAGATCGTCGAGTTCGGGGGGGCGTTGGGCTACGTCCCGACGCCTCTACCCGGTCGCGAAGGAGGAGCCTCGTTTCCCTGCGGCCATTGCACGGTCGGCTTCCTCTACGGCATCGGCTGGTGGATCTGGAAACGCCGCCGGGCGCGGGCGCTCACTTCGCTCTCAGCGGGTCTTCTCGCGGGAGGGCTCCTGGGTGTGGGACGCATGGCCGCGGGCGCCCATTTCCTCTCCGATATCCTCTGGTCGGCGCTCCTCGCCGCTGGGGTATCGCACATCCTCTACTACCATGTGCTGCGCCTGCCCCGCGACGAAGCGCCGGACGCCGCTCCACTTGCGGCCCGCCGCCCCGAGTCGCGGTGGCTTAGGGCTTCGACTGTCGCAGCCGTCCTCGGATCCGCGGGCGTCCTCGTCGCGCTCTTCGCGACGCCGCACGGCACGCCGCTCGACACAGTGGTGCCACTCCCCTCCCTGCCGCAGGCGCCGTGGGTGCTGGAGGTCCAGGCCCGGAAGGGGACTATCGAGATCGCTCTGGTCGACACACCGGCCTCGCAGGTGACGATTCGGGGCGAGCTGCACGGCTTCGGGCTGCCACTGGGCCGGCTCGGCGCGCACGTCGAATTCATCCCGGATCCCGTGCCGAGGCTCCTGTTCCGGATCGAGCAGCGCGGCCTGTTCACGAATCTCGATGGCTTCGCAAGCCTTCGCGTGCCAGCCGCCGGCCTCGAACAGGTGGTCGTGCGGCTGCGCCAAGGCGACATCCGAGTCACGGACGCGACGCGAGCCGACGTGGTAACCAAGGGTACTCTCCGCCTCGACCTCCATACCGGCGCCGGGCACATCCAGTCGCCGGACCGCAGGTAGGCCGAGCGATTTTCTGAGACGACGAGACACTCCCGAAGCCCTGTAGGGCCGCAATGGGAATTGCGGGGCGCTGTGGCGCATAGAGACCAGGGTCACACTCTGGGTCACTTTCTCGACGCGCACATGTCGACCCGGCCCAAGACTGTTCGCCGAGCTCCGTGATTGCCCTTTCGGGCTGCTTTTCGAGCCAGCACTGGCAGCATCCGCTCCGCGTCGAGGTAGTCGACGCGAAATGGCAGATCCATCGGGCCTTCGCCCGGCCTACCGCGGGGAGGCGGGATCGCGGAAAAGTCCCCGCAATTCCCATTGCACCCCTACCCCATCGGGCGGCGGGCGGTCTCGGCGGTGGACGGTGGGCTGGGCTGGTGCGGCTGTCGATGTTGACGACCTTCTCGAGGGCGGCCATCTCCTAGGCGAGGCGGCCTTCGACGGTCTGAATGAGGGTCAGTCCGGGTACGGCGCCGTGAGAGGCGCCGCCATCGTCCGCATGCCGCTCAGGTAGTGGCCCATGCACAGGTTCTCGTCGTAGGAGTGCTGGTTGTTGTCGGGATTGACGACGGGGACCAGCACAAACGGTGCCTTCAGGGGCCCGACGATCTCGTGCGTGGGGAGGAAGCCGCCCATCATGCGGATGCGCACGGGCGGCGTTCCCTGCCACGCCCCGGCGATGGCGGAGGACGCCCAGCGGCCGACGGGGGAGTCGATGGGCTGACGCGCCGCCACCGAGCTTCGTGCGGAGCTGTCGGAGGACGCGTGGCTGAAGATTGCGGCGCAACTCCCTGAGAACGCTGTTCTCGTGGGTCTCACCTCGATCCACTGGCGCGAGTCGTGGAAGTATGGCGAACGAGCGTTCCGCTATTGCCATCACGACGCCGGGCACGCGATCGGCAGCGTTGCGGTGTCCGCTGCTGGGCTCGGCTGGGAGACGAGGCTGCTTGAGAGCGTCACCGACGCCGAACTGGCAGTGCTCCTGGGTGTGAACATCCAGGCCGGAGTTGAGGCCGAACACGCCGACTGCCTCATGGCCGTCTTCGCGCAGGGAGCGAGCTTCACGATTGAGGAGCAGAAGCTGTTCGCTATTCCGGGTACGGTATCCGATGAGGTCCGTGGCGCGCGTTGGTCTGGAGCGCCGAACCGCCTGAGCAGCGATCATCATCTGTGGCCCGTCATCGATGAGGTGGCCGCTGCAACGGAGAAACGCTCGCAACCTGGCGAGGCATTCTGGTCTGCAGGCGCCTTCGAGAAGCACTCCCTCGCGGTCAGCGACTCGGCGCTGCCGCTTCGACATATCATCCACCAGCGGCGCAGCGCAGTCGCACTCGACGGCCGGACGGGCCTCACCCGCAGCGCTTTTTACCAGATCCTGCTGAAGGTCATGCCGGGTTCACGGCAGGTCCCGTTTACGACGCTGCCGTGGCGCCCATGCGTGGATCTCTTGCTATTCGTCCACCGCGTGGCGGACTTACCGCCCGGCTTGTACGTCCTTTTGCGAGATCCTGCGCGGAGAGAGGCGCTCGAGGGAGCGATCGATCGGACTTTCGCCTGGACGCGAGCGGAGGCGTGTCCGACGTCCTTGCCCCTCTTCTTGCTCGAGGCTGGGGATGCGCGCCGCGTCGCACAACAGACGAGCTGCGATCAGGCAATCGCCGCAGACGGGGTCTTCGCAGCGGTGATGCTCGCCGAGTACCGCGCGTCCCTCGAGGCGTTCGGCCCGTGGCACTACTGCCGCCTGTATTGGGAGACGGGCGTCATCGGTCAGATCCTCTACCTCGAAGCCGAAGCGAGTGGTCTCCGTGGCACCGGCGACCCGTCGCCGGGCGCGCGGCGGGGCGCCTGCGCCTCGTCTTTGTGGCCTTCTTCACGGCGCACCTCGCTGGTCGATGATGACGCTGAACCCGAGCATCGAGGTCAGCGCGTCCGCCGGGCTCGCGTCCGGCGAGACGCCGCAGTATTTCAACGTGTCGCGGAAGGCGCCCTCTGTCGTGACCGCGCGCCACTCCGCCGGGCTGAGCATGACGCCCCACGGCGTCATGCCGGTTTCGACCCGGACGCGCTCGGCCGTCTTCATCAGGGCCGTGAAGAGCGCGTCGCCCTCGCCGAGCGTCACCTCGCGGGCGCGGTCGGGGTCGGGCACGTAGCGCACCTCGCCGTGTTCCCACCTCGGGCGCTTCGGGACGAGCTTCACGACGTCACCTTTGCGAGGATCTCGCGCCGCAGCGCGGCAAGCCGGTCCGAGAGCCGCAGGATGCCGTCTGATGGATCGCTCATGATGTTTCCGCCTTTCGCCAGCTTGGCCTCGCCGGTGACCTCTCGAACTTGAAGTTGCAGGTTCCTGTTCCTGCGCGTTTACCGAGGTGGGGTGAGCTTCACGGCGTCGGCGTAGCAGGAGATCGACTTCCAGCAGTTCGTCGCGAAGCTCGTCCCTGTGCCGGAACGCAGTCTGGCGCGTTCAGGATGGCTCACGCCCTCCGGACAGGTTGAACCCGCCGTGCGGGGACCGCGCTGATGCAGCGGAATCAGCCCGCCTTCGCCGTTCGGGCTGGGACGGGGCGCTGAGCGCGAGGGCTGGGCCAAATGGCCTCGTCGCGGGCGCGGGCGTGGCGACGTGAGGACGAAAGGTCAGGGCGGAGCGCTGCGCCGCTGCGACGGCCGCGGCACTTTCGCGAAGGCGCCGAACCCCGTCGGCCTCGTGCAACCCGGCGTCGGGCACGCCCGAAAGCCGGCGGATCCCTTCCGCACATGGACGATGCGCCGGCAATCGCGGCAGAAGTAATTGTCGTAGTCCGGAAGATTCGAGCCGATCGGGGCGAATGACTCGCGGGCGGAGCCGGCGTTCACGAGAGCTCCCGCACCGGGGTGGTCGGGGGCGGTGTCATCGGGCGACGGTAGCATTCGTTGCAGAAGCCCCTCGCCGGAATTCGCTGTGGCGCCGAGGGGATCTGCGAGACTTCTCCCGTGAACATCGCCGACACGATCGACGGCGCCCGCCGGGCTCCTCCTTGACGCGGCTCGCCGCCCGGCCCAGATTGAAGACCAGAGCTGCGAGCAGAGGAGGCTGAGCATGTACTGGCAAAGATGGTCTGAGAGGCTGAAGGGGGAGCTCGGGCTCGCGACCGAACCGGTTGCGATCACCTTCGCCGGCGCGCCGGCGCCGGGCGGTCCCGTTCCCCACGGCAAGGCCTCCGTGTGCCAGGCCCTGAAGAGGGCGAGCGAAGGTGAGTGCATCGCCATCTCGGTCGAGACCTGCGGCTGTCCCGGGGGTCTGGTGAGCCTCGGGCTCGGGCAGCTGCCGCCCGACGGGAAGGAGCGGCTGGTGGAGTTCCTCGTCGAGAAGGAGAAGGTCTACTGCTCCCGCGCGGCTCTCCACCGAGGGCAGGGGATCGTGCCGGCGCCCGCCGGGGTCGCGAGCCAGGTCGTCTTCTCACCACTTGCGACGGCTGCCCTCCAGCCCGACCTCGTGGCGTTCATCGGCCCACCGGGCTGCCTCCACCGGCTCATCGGCCTGGCAGGCTACTGGGAGGGGGCCTCGATCAAGGCCGAGCTCACAGGCCCGGCATGCAGGACCGGAGTCACCTACCCTCTCGTCACCGGCGAGATCGGGCTCTCACTCCTTGACTTCGGCGCCCGGAGGCTGGCCCGATTCGGCGAGGACCAGCTTCTCGTCGGCGTCCCGTTCCACCGCCTCATCAGCATCATGCACGCCCTCGACCATGGGGCCGGCGGCTCGCGCGAAGAGAAGCCCGAGGCGGTCGAACGTCAGATCGAGGGGCTCGGCAGGGTCGAGGCTGCGTGAGGGATTAGGACCCCCCTGCGCTTTCCATTGGGGCGAGGGGGTTGAGAGTGGATTGGCTGGACCGACGCCAGATGGGAGCCGCCACCTTTCGCTTCTACGCCGAGCTGAACGACTTTCTCCCGGTCGGCGACCGGCAGCGCGACCTGGTCCGGAGCTTCCTCGGGAGGCCGTCGGTCAAGGACCAGATCGAGGCGTGCGGCGTCCCCCATACCGAGGTCGACCTCATTCTCGTCAACGGCCGGTCGGTCGGGTTCGACCACCGCCTCGGGGATGGCGACCGCGTCAGCGTCTACCCGGTCTTCGAGGCTCTGGATGTCACCCCGGTCGTGCGCCTGCGCCCGCAGCCGCTGCGCGAGCCGCGCTTCGTCCTTGACGTCCACCTCGGGAAGCTGGCGCGCCGGCTCCGCCTGCTCGGCTTCGACGCGGTCTGGCAGCGCGACGCCACCGACGAGGAGCTCGTTTCGCTGTCGCTCCGCGAGAAGAGGATCCTCCTGACGCGCGACCGCGGGCTTCTCAAGCGGCGGGAGTTGACCCACGCCGCCGCCGTCCGCGGGACGGACCCGCGTGAGCAGCTCCCGGAGGTCGTCCGGCGGTTCGACCTCGCCCGCTCCGCCGCCCCCTTCACGCGCTGCCTGACCTGCAACGGACGGCTCGCCGCCGTCCCGAAAGAGGAGGTCCTCGACCGGCTCCCGCCCGAAACCCGGCTCCACTACGACGCCTTCCTCACCTGTCTGTCCTGCCGACGGGTCTTCTGGTGGGGGCCGCACTCCCGACGGCTTCGAGAGATCGTCGAGGAGGCCCTGCGCTTCGGGAGGTCTGGCGGCTGACAGGGGCCGTCGCCCGCGCCAGGCGCCGATCGTCCAGGGCGGCTCCGGCCCGCGGAGCTGCCGAGGGCGAGGGGCGCGGCACGACGCGCGGAAAGCCATCAATGAATCGCTGCAGTGGAAGGTAGCGTTCGCCGTCAATCCTCGAGCGTCGGCAGGGTCTTCAGCACGTCGCGCGCCCGCGGCGGGTCGCGCACAGGCTCGTCCTTCCGGATCTTCCCGTCGCGGAAGAGAATCACGCGCTTCGCAAACTGCGCAATGTCGTGCTCGTGGGTGACGAGCACGATCGTCAGGCCGCGCTCATTCAGCTCCTGGAGGATCTCTACAATCTCGACCGCAGTGCGGCTGTCAAGATTACCAGTTGGCTCGTCCGCAAGAAGGATGGACGGGCGGTTTACCAGAGCGCGCGCAATCGCCACCCGCTGCTGCTGACCGCCGGAGAGCTGCGAGGGGAAGTGACTCGCCCGCCCGGTGAGCCCGACGAGGGCAAGCGCCTCTCGTGCTCGCTTGGCGCGTTCCTGCTTGTCGACCGGGCTGTACATGGTCGGGAGCTGCACGTTTTCGATCGCCGTGGTCCGTGCGAGTAGGTTAAATCCCTGAAAGACGAAACCGAGTTTTCCGTTCCGAATCGCCGCCAACTCCCTCTTCTCGAGGCCGGAAACGTCGACGCCGTCGAGCGAGTAACGCCCGGAGCTCGGCCGATCGAGACAGCCGAGGATGTTCATGAAGGTCGACTTGCCGCTGCCGCTGGCCCCCATGATGGCGACGAACCCGCCGCGTTCGACCGACGCGCTCACGCCCCGCAACGCGTGGACCCGCGTCTCGCCGAGCTCGTAATACTTGTGGATATCCTCGACGCGGATGACCACATCGACGTCCGGAAGCGTCAACGCCGGATTCCCTGCGCCCCAGGCGGCAAGGCCTTCGACGAAATCGAGCTCGTCACGACGTCGTCGCCGGGCTCGAGCTTCCCCGTGAGGATCCTGATCACTTCGGTATAGGTGTGATCGGTGATACCGAGGGAGATCCGGACCGGCTCGAGCGTGTCGTCGGCGAGGCGCTTCCAGATGACAGCATCCTCTCCGCGTGCCGAACGCCGCATCTCCGCAGGCGCAGAGGCAGCGGCGCGCGTGGCGCTCGCTGCGGGAGCGGCGTCGGGCTGCACTCCCGCGTCGATCCCGTACTTCGCATAGAGCGCGCGCACGACCTCCGGGGACGTTGGAGGCTTGTAGCGGAGCGCGGCGTTCGGGACTTTGATGACGTCTTCGGCCGTCGCGACGGGAATTGTCACGTACGCGGTCATTCCCGGGAAGAGCTTCAGGTCCGGGTTCTGGAACTCGACGACGACGTCGTACGTGACGACGTTCTGCACCGTGGTGGGATTCATCCGCACCTGGCTCACCGCGCCCTTAAACACATCCTTCGGAAACGCGTCGACCTTGAACGTCACCGGCTGCAGCATGCGGATCCGGCCGACGTCGGACTCGTCCACCTTCGCATAGACGAGCATCTTCGTGAGGTCCTGCGCGATCGTGAAGATGGTCGGCGCCTGGAGCGAGGCGGCCACGGTCTGGCCGACGTCGACGTTCCGCGCGACAACGATCCCGTCGATCGGGGAGCGGATCACCGTGTACTCGAGGCTCGTGCGGGCCACCGCAACGGCGGCGTCCTTCTGGCTGACCTGCGCGATTGCCTGCGTGACGTTCGCGGCCGCGGCGTCGACCGACGCCTTCGCGGATTCGTAGCCAGCCAGCGCAAGGTCCAGCGCCTGCTGCGTCCCGACGCTCTCCTTCGCCATCGTCTGCGCGCGTTCGTAGTCGGCCTTCGTCTGCACCAGCGTCGCCCTCGCCTTCACGACGTTCGCCTCGGCGACGAGCACGTTGGCCCGGGCGTTTTCGAGGTCGGCGGCCGCCTGCTTCAGCGCACCCTCAAAGAGCTGTGGGTCGATCAGCGCGACGACGTCGCCCTTCTTGACGCGCGAGTTGAAGTCGGCGTTCAGCTTCGCGATCGTCCCGGAGACCTGTGAGCCGACCTGCACGGTGATGACCGCATTGACCACCCCGGTCGCGTCCACAACATCACGGATCTCCCCCCGCTGCACCTTTGCCGTGAGATGGGCGAGNNGCCTTTCGGGCCGGGTAGTACCCGAAGAAGACCCCGACCGCGATCGAGAAGAGCACCGCGAGGATCACCGCCTCGACCGACATTTCCATCGGCCAGCCAAGTGTCCGCCCGACGAAGAACGAGCCGACGATGCCCACTAGTACCCCCGCCGCGCCGCCGACCATGCTGAGCATCACAGACTCGCCGAGAAACTGAAGCTGGATCGCCTCCTCCGTCGCGCCCACCGCCACGCGAACGCCGATCTCGCGCGTGCGCTCCGTGACCGACACCAGCATCACGTTCATAATGCCGATTCCGCCGACGATGAGCGAGATCGACGCGATCGCGATGAGGAGGAGCGTCAGCGTGTGGCTCGCCTCGAGCTGCGCCTGGATCACGTCCTCGGGGTTGCGGATGTTGACGTCGTCCTCTTCCTCCGGGCGAAGGTGATGGCGCTCGCGCAGAAGCGCTGCGATCTGCTGGCCGGCGAGCTTGACGACGTCCTGCGAGACGGCCGAGCAGAGAATGTCGTCGAGCCACGTGATTCCGAGAAGCTTCTTCTGGGCCGTCGAATAGGGAAGGAGAATCGTGTCGTCCTGGTCCTGGCCTGAGAGCGAGAGCCCCTTGGACTCTAGCGTCGCAACCACCTTGCACGGCAGGCTCCTCAATCGAATCACCTTACCGATCGGATCCTCGACGCCAAAGAGCTGCCGGCGCACGGTCCGGCCTATGACGCAGACGTCCGCCGCCTGGTCCACGTCGTCCTGCACGAACACGGCTCCCTGCTCGATGGTCCAGCGCTTGATGGCGAAGTACTCAGGCGAGACGCCTCGGAAGGTCGTGAACCAGTTCTGGTTTCCGTAGACGACCTGGACCGAGCCGTCGACGTTGGGTGACACGTTCTTGATCAACGGCACCTGGTTCTTGATGGCGACCGCGTCGCCGAACGTGAGCGTCTTCGTTCCGCGCGGCCCCGTCCGGACTCCGTTGACTGCACGCCCTCCCGCTTCGATCCAGACGAAGTTGTCTCCGAGGTTCTGGAGTTGTTGCTCCACGCGAGCCTGTCCGGCCTTGCCGATCGCTACGACGCAGATCACGGCGGCGATTCCGATCGTGATACCGAGGACCGTGAGCGAGCTGCGCAGCTTGTTCCTGAGCAACGACGTGACGGATGCGCTAAAGAAAGCGGCCGAGTCCACGTGGTCGATGTTACCGGGGCCGGCTGTCCGTCAGTGCCTCGGGCCGGCGTCCTTCTTCCGCTCCGCGGCCTCCTGCCTCGCGACCTCACGCTCAGAGGAAAGGACCTTGCCGTCCCCTGCGTCGACCTGAACCTCCCGAATTCCGGGGATGCCCGGAACGCTCAGATCAAAGGACCAGACGAGGCAGCCGCGCTCGACTTCGAGTTCCGAGCTGACGACGAAAACGACATCGGTGTGCTTGATCGTGCCGAACGCCGTGCGCAGCGCCACGGGCTCAGAGATCCGGGCCATCGCGCGTAGTGCACGGCCGCCCTTCACGTTCTTGGGACGAATGACGCAGTCGGGCGTCTCACTGGCTGCAGCCATCGTGACGGCAAGCAGCGTTGCGGTCGCGAACATGTACTTGGGCACGGGGCCTCCCCAGAGAAACAGGGGATTATGACTCCGAGCCTGACGGGCCGATGGTCTGGCGAGAAGAGATCGAATCGGGAAGGTCCTCGTCTGGCGACGGTTTGAACGAGACGGTTCGCTCGTTGCCGTCGGGTCTCCAGGGTCCGGTAGTCCCGGACCACCGCGCTCTGAGCCATCCACCCGGGGATCTGAGCTGACTCTCTAAGCTGCTCGAGCACCAGTCCGGAGGATGTAAACGGTGCGGTTCGAGCGCCGTTTCTCGACGGCCAACGGCGCCTGGTCCCGAAGGCTTGCGCGCTGAGCCATTACTCCAGGGACGCGGGAGCCGGCGCGTGAAGAAGCCCGAGGCGGCCTGATGCATTCCCGTCAGTCTGACAAATGACACGTCGACTGCCTAGACGAGCCGACCGACTGGGAAGCCGAAAGGAACAGCCGATGAGAACGACCCTCGCCGCGCTTTCCCTCACGCTTCTCACCTTCCCTGCGCTCTCCGCTGGACTTTTCCGCTTCACCTATGACGGCTCGTGTCAGACTAACAGTGAAGGCCGGGAGGGCTGAAATGCAATTCGTATCACGGCGTATGGGTGTCGGTCTCTTTTGTCTTTTCCTGCTGACGGTCCCGCTGTTTCTCGCCCTCCCGGCCGACGCCCAGCAGTACACGGTGCTGCATGCGTTTGCCGAGAGTGACGGCCAAGACCCCCTTGCTGGCCTCGTGCAGGGGAGCGACGGGAACTTCTATGGGACGACGGATGCGGGTGGGACTGGCGGCAACGGCACGGTCTTCAAGATCACGCCAGCGGGGGCGCTGACGACGCTCCACTCTTTCTCGGGGAGCGACGGACGGAACCCGCCCGCCACCCTCGTGCAAGGAACCGACGGGAACTTCTATGGGACGACGAATCAGGGCGGCGCGATGGGTGCCGGCACGGTGTTCAAGATCACGCCGGCGGGGGCGCTGACGACGCTCTACCCGTTTGCGGGGAGCGACGGGAGCCATCCATACGCGGGCCTCGTGCAAGGAACCGATGGGAACTTCTACGGGACGACGAATCAGGGCGGCGCGATGGGTGCCGGCACGGTGTTCAAGATCACGCCGGCGGGGGCGCTGACGACGCTCTACTCCTTTCCGGGGAGCGACGGGGGCTATCCGCAAGACACCCTCGTGCAAGGAAGTGACGGGAACTTCTACGGGACGGCGAAGCAGGGCGGCACGGGTAACTATGGCACGGTCTTCAAGATCACACCCTCGGGGACGCTGACGACGCTCCACTCGTTCGCCGGGAGTGACGGCCAAAACCCCCTCGCCGGCCTCGTGCAGGGGAGCGACGGGAACTTCTACGGAACAACGAATCAGGGCGGCACGGGTGACTACGGCACGGTCTTCAAGATCACGCCGGCCGGGACGCTGACGACGCTCTACTCCTTCTCGGGGAGCGACGGGGAATGGCCGTCAGCCGCCCTCGTGCAAGGAACCGACGGGAACTTCTACGGGACCACCGGGCAAGGCGGCGCGAGCGGCGATGGCACGGTCTTCAAGATCACGCTGGGCGGCACGCTGACGACGCTCTACTCGTTTGCCGGGAACGACGGCAAAGACCCCTATGCCGCCCTCGTGCAAGGAAGCGACGGGAACTTCTACGGGACGACGGCTTACGGCGGGCCTCTTGGCGGCGGGGTCGTCTTCCGTTTGATGCGCGATCCCGAACTGTTCCTGCCCGTCGTCCTCGACAACGTGGCGGGCCTGGGAGGCAGCCACTACACGACGGAGCTGACGCTGGCTTCGAAGGCGACGACCCCGATCCAGGTCGATCTCCTCTACACCGCCTCGGTCGGCTCGGGCACCAGCTCCGTCTCCGTCACCCTGGCCCCGGGTGAGACCCGCATCATCTCTAACACCATCTCGTTCCTGCGCGCGCAGGGCCTCCCGATCCCGACGGACAGCGGCGTTGTCGGCACGCTTTTAGCCACGTTCGTCGGCGCCGGCTCTTCCAGCGACCCGTTCATCGGCGCGCGCACGTTCACGACCGGCGGGGGCGGCACGTTCGGGGTTTTCTACCCCGCCTCCGCCACTACGACGACGACCGCAACCCTCGTGGGCCTCCAGCAGAACTCCGCCCAGCGCTCCAACCTCGCTCTGGTCAACGCCGGCGGGACTCCCATCACGCTCCGCGTGCAGCTGTTCGGACCGATGGGCGAGGACCTCGGCACGCTGCCCGATGAGAGCCTTCCTCCCTACGGCTGGACGCAGATCAACCAGCCGCTCGACGGCAAGGCCGCCTCCGGACGGGCCGTGGTTACAGAGGTCTCCGGCCCGTCACCCTTCACGGCCTACGCCGTCCTCAACGACGCCGTCACCTCCGACGGCTCGTTCATCCCGCCTCTCATCGCAAACGCCTCCGGCCCCGGCGATCTTCTGGTGCCGATCGTTCTGGACGTTTACGGCATCGGCGGCAGCCACTACACCACGGAGCTGACTCTCGCGAACCTGACGACCAGCTCCCTGCCGGTGACTCTGGTCTACACGGCGTCGCTCGGGAGCGGCTCGGGCCAGGCCACGCTGACGCTGGCCCCCGGCGAGCAGCAGATCGTGCCGGACGCCATCGGCTTCCTCCGCTCGCAGGAACTCGCAATCCCCGCCGACGGCAGCAGCGTGGGCGGCGCGCTTCTCGCCCTGCCGCCATCTGGGACGCCGCCCTCGGCCTTCGCCGTCGGGGCCCGGACCTTCACGCCGGCCTCCTCGGGTGGCGGCACTCTCGGGGTCTACTATCCCGGGCTGACGCTTGGGGAGTCGGCCACCTCGGTGGCGTACGTCAACGGCCTCCAGCAGAACTCCGCCCAGCGCTCCAATCTCGCCCTCGTCAACCGCGGCGACGCCTCCGACTCGATCACGCTGAACGTCAGCTACTTCGACGGGACTAGCGCCGCGCTCGGCACGCCGACGTCGGTGACGCTTGCACCCGGCCAGTGGATGCAATTCAACCAGCCCCTTCAGACCCTCGGAGCCACTTGGGGCTACGCCATGATCCAGAAGACGTCCGGCAACTCCAGCTTCGTTGCCTACGGGGTTCTCAATGACGCCGTCAGTTCCGATGGAAGCTACATCCCGATGAGCTTCTGAAGCGAGGCGTCGCTGGCGTTAAGCGAGGTCTTTTGCCGTCACCTGTAGGGCCGCAATGGAAGTTGCGATGCCCTCTGGCGCGTACAGACCAGCGGTTTCGACTCCGCTCTCCCTCCGTGCGTGCATACATCAACCCACTTCAGAACCCTTCGCTGAATCTCTCGACCGCCTTTCAGGCTGCTTTTCGAGCCAGCACCGGCAGCATCCGCTCCGCGTCGAGATACTCGACTCGAAACAGCCAATCTGTCGGGCCCTCGCCCGGCCTGCCGCGGGGAGGCGGGATCGCGGACAGGTGCGACGGGGTTCGTCCGAAGTAGATCTCTGCCGGCGTCGCACCGCCGAGACCCTGATGCGGGCGGAAGTACGCGTAGTGGACGAGGCCCATCTCGATCTTCTCCATCAGATCTTGCGCCACCAACGGCCGCAGCAGGCGCAGGCCGAGCGTGTCCTTCATGCACCTCAACCGTGAGTGTCGCCACCCGGACCTCTCGAACCTGTTCGTGCGCCAAAACGTGACATCTCTCGCCCGTTCCGCTCTTCGCGCCGTGCCGAAGCAGGTAACTTCGCTGATGGCGACGTTGGCTGGCCCGCTACCCGACGTCCCCACGGGACCCCATTGCAACGCGCCTTACGCCTGTCCATTCCTCGAGCGATGCTGGCCGCCACTCCCCGATCACCATGTGAGCACCCTCTACAGGATTCGTGCGAGCAAGGTCATCAAGCTCGTGGCAGACGACATCGAGACTCTCCACGATCTCCCGTGCAGCTTCGCCACGTCGGGACCAGCGCGCCGGCAAGTCCCCGGCTCGACTCCCCTCTTGAAGTGCAGGAACCTTCTCGGCACGCGCCGTCGCGCATGGCGCTTCACTCGTACGGCCAGTGTGGGAGATCCTTGCGCTGGTGAAGCGCTCGTTCTAGGTGAGCTGCCAGGAGAAGACACATGGCCATGACACTGGAGAATCGCATCGCTTTCGTGACCGGCGCCGCAAGCGGCATCGGCCTGCAGATCGCCGAGGACTTTGCCCGTGAGGGCGCGCGGGTCTGCGTCGCCGACCTCAACGAATCTGCCGCCCAAGCGGCGGCCGCCGCCATCCGGGATCGCGGCGGGCAGGCGATCGGGGCCCGCTGCGACGTGACCCGCGAGCCGGAGCTCGCGGCCACCCTCGACGAGGCGCTCGCCGCCTGGGGGCGGATCGACATCCTCGTCAACAACGCCGGGCTGCAGTTCGTGGCGCCCCTGGAGGAGCTCCCCGCCGAGAAGTTCGAGCTGCTGCTGCGCGTGATGCTGATCGCGCCGTTCCTGGCTACCAAGCGGGTCTTTCCGCTCATGAAGCGCCAGCGCTACGGCCGCATCCTCAACATGGCCTCGATCAACGGCCTGGTCGGATTCGCCGGCAAGGCGGCCTACAACAGCGCCAAGCACGGCCTCATCGGCCTCACCCGGGTCGCCGCCCTCGAGGGCGCGGCGCACGGCATCACGGTCAACGCACTCTGCCCAGGCTACGTCGATACGCCGCTCGTAAAGAACCAGCTCGGAGACCTCGCCAGAACCCGAGGAGTCCCGATGGATCGTGTGCTCGAGGACGTCATCTACCCTCTGGTGCCGATTCGCCGCCTCCTCTCGCCACAGGAAATCGCCGCTTACGCCGTTTTCCTGGCCGGAGAGCAGGCCGGAGGGGTAACGGGGCAGGCGGTCGTGATCGACGGCGGGTACACGACCCAGTGAGAGTCCGGGCCTGGCTCAGAAACGGCTACGCCTTGGCGGCCTGGCCGCGGGCCTACGCCTCTTACCCCGGACCACCGCGCTCTGAGGCATCCACCCAGGGGCAGAGGCGGTGGCGAGCCTAATCGTGCCGCTCGGCTTCTGGCGTCGGTTTCTGGGGTCAGCGCGAGAGCTCCACCGGAGCCGAGACGCCGGATAAAGCCGCTGGACAGACGAAACCCAGAAGTCATTGTCGCGATGGGCCTAGAGGAGCTCGGCGAACAGCCTTGGGCCGGGTCAACGTGTGCGCGCCGAGAAAGAAACCGAGGGCGTGACTCTGGTCTCTACGCGCCACAGCGCCCCGCAATTCCCATTGCCGCCCTACATACGTCCACAAATCTCGCGGCGGCATACGGGGCCGCCGTTAGCACCACTATGGTGATCACGACGATCCTCGCGTACTTCGTTTCGCGTGATCTCCTCGGCTGGAGCCGGCTCATTGCCGGCGCGGTGACCGCGGCCTTCCTCGTCGTCGACGTCGCCTTCTTCGGCGCGAACTTGTTCAAGGTCGCAGATGGCGGATGGTTCCCGCTCGTGATCGCGGCGGTTGTGTTCACGCTGATGACGACGTGGCGCCGCGGCCGTCAAATTCTGAACCAGAAGATGCGGGAGGGGTCGCTGACGTCAGAACGCTTCCTCGAGTCCCTACGGAAGCACGCGCCCGTCCGCGTTCCCGGCACTTCGGTCTTCCTGAGCCACCTGAGCGGGCACATCCCCGACTCGCTGCTCCTTAGCCTGAAGCACTACAAGGTGCTGCACGAGCAGGTTCTGATCTGGACCGTGGTAACTGACGAGGTCTCTCGGGTCGATGAGAGCGGACGAGTGAGCGTCAAGCCGCTGGGCAACGGGCTGTTTGACGTCGTCTGCCGCTATGGCTACATGGAGCACGTAGACATACCGGCTCTCCTCGAGCGCATCACGAACGAGAGGCTAAAGCGGATCGATCCCATGGACACTACGTACATCTTGGGCCTCCACCGGCTGATCGTCACGAAGCGTCCGAGCGGCATGGCGATGTGGCGAGAGAGGGTCTTCGCGTCGATGATGCGCAACGCGACCAGCGCCAGCAATTTCTTTGGGCTGTCTTGTTCCCTGCCGGGCATCCAGCACAGCCACCGATGACGGCTACCGGACCGCGTCGCCGCGCCGGTACTGGGCCGTCAGCTCGTCGAGACGACTCTTGAGGTCGGCCGGCAGCCCCATGGACTCGGCGGCGATCGCGGGTGCGAGCTGCTCGGGGCGACTCGCGCCGATGATCGGNNGTGTCGAACATACCCTCATGCCAGTAGCGGTCCTGGTAGATTCTCGCCGCCCCGCCGAGGGTGAAGCGCGAACCGGGCGTAGGTCCCGCCTCGTGTCTGTGCCTGCCACTGAGCAGGCCGCCAGCGATCGGGTTATAGGGGATCACGCCGACCCCCTCCTGGCGGCAGAGGGGGAACAGCTCGCGCTCCATCTCGCGGAAGAGCAGGTTGTAGCGCGGCTGCACGGAATCGAGGCGGACCACCCCGAGCAGCTCACTGTGTCCGATCGCGCGGGCGACCTGGTAGGCGAGGAAGTTCGAGCAGCCGACATAGCGGGCGCGGCCGGAACGTACGATGTCGTCGAGCGCGCGCAGCGTCTCGTCGATCGGCGTCTCCTCGTCGAAGCCATGGAGCTGGTAGAGGTCCACGTAGTCGGTCCCGAGCCGCCGCAGGGAAGCGTCAATGGCGTCGAGCACGTGCTTGCGTGAGCTCCCCCGGTCCCACGGCCGCGCGGACATCGTCCCGAAGCACTTGGTGGCGAGGACGAAGTTCTGGCGGCGTCCGGCCAGCCACTTCCCGAGGATCTCCTCGGTGCGCCCGTTGGTCTCGAGCGTACCGCCGACCGGGTAGACATCGGCGGTGTCGAAGAAGGTGATGCCTGCCTCGGCCGCCGTGTCGAGGATGGCGGAGGAGGTCGCCTCGTCGCACTGCAGACCGAAGGTCATGGTGCCGAGGCAGAGCCGCGAAACCCGCAGTCCGGTCCGTCCGAGACGTGTGTGCCGCATAGGTCTCCCCCTTTCGCCCCCGATACCAGTTTGAACCAGGAGCCGGGAACTCCTCCCGCCGCGGAGGGCCTACTTCTTCGGATACCCGATCGACTGTGCGGCCGTGATCCGCTGGTCGGGGCGCAGCTTCATCCGTTTCGCGAGGACCTCTCGGTCCAGCCAGGACCTCACGCCGGTTGCGAGCCCCTCGGAGGCGCATTAGAGGTAGACGTTCTGCGAGACGAAGCCGGTGTCGAAGGCCGCGGTGGCCTCCTTCTCCGCGACCGTTTCCTCGGACATCTTCGAGAGGTCGGCGACGAAGACAAACGTCACCGGCGCGTCACGGACGAAGTCCTGCGTGCTCTGGACGGCGCGGAGGTCCTCGGTGAGGACCCGCGCGAGGCGGTGGCTCGTGGCGTCGTAGAGGGAGACTGCCTGGGCCTGGAGAACGTAGATCTGCAGCTCCCGGCGGTCGCGGGAGGATGGCGCGGTTCGTTTCCCGTCGGGACGGTTGACGCCAAACGCAGCCCAGAGCGCGTCGGAGAGTTGCTGGGAGGTGAGGGGCTTCGGGTCAAAGGCGCGGGACGTCGCGCGGCGGGCGAGGGCCTCCATGACAGGCATGCCGCCGGTCTTTCGCGGTGCAGGAAGGTTGATCACATCCTGGGCCGAAGTCTCTCCGAGCGTCAGGACGGAGGCCAGGATCGCGAGGGCGACTTTCAAGGGGGCTCCTTTCCGCTCGATCAAGCCGAGGCGTCGTTCAGCCGCTGCTGTTCGTCGCGGGTCAGGTGCAGCGAGACGGCCGGCAGCAGGTCCGCGAGCTGTTCCGGAGTGCGGGCGCTGGCGATTGGTGCGACGACGGCCGGACGTGTGAGGAGCCAGGCGAGCGACACCGCCGCGACGGTCGTCCCGCGCTCCCCGGCGATCGCGTCGAGCGCGGCGAGGATACGGAGTCCCTTGTCGTCGAGGTACTTCGCCGCTTCCGGGGCACGGGCGCTTTCCACCTTTGCGCCAGAGCGGTACTTGCCGGAGAGGAACCCGCGGGCGAGCGCATAGTAGGGGAAGCAGGCCAGTCCCTCATGGGCGCAGAGGGCGGCGAGTCCGCTTTCGTACTCGGCTCTGTGGACTAGGTTGTAGTGCGGCTGGAGCGCCACGAATCGGGCAAGGCCCATACGGCTCGAAACAGCCAGGGCTTCGGAGAGACGCGCCTCGGTGTAGTTCGAGGCCGCGATGTGGCGGACCCTTCCCTCGCGCACGAGCGCGTCGAACGCTTTCAGGGTCTCCTCGAGCGGAGTCGCCGCGTCGTCTTTGTGGGCGTAGTAGAGGTCGATGCGATCCGTCCGGAGCCGGCGAAGCGAACTCTCGGCCGCCGCACAGATCGTCTTCGCGGAGAGGCCGCCTAAGCCCGGAAACATGCCCACCTTCGTCGCGATGACCATCCGGTCCCGGTTTCCCCGTTCCGCCATCCACCGGCCGAGGATCGTCTCCGACTCGCCGCCCGCGTTGCCCGGCACCCAGGCCGAGTAGACGTCGGCCGTGTCGATGAAATTACCCCCGGCGGCAGCGTAGGCGTCCAGCACCGCGAAGGACTGCCTCTCGTCGGCCGTCCAGCCGAACACGTTGCCACCGAGACAGAGCGGGAAAACGTCGAGGGACGTGGTCCCGATTTTCGTCATGAGTCCTCCGTGTGCCTCGCTGGAGGCATTAACAGTAGTCCGAGACCTTTCGCCCACCGACGTCCAATCTCGAGCGCGCGGTAGTCCCGGACCACCGCGCTCTGAGCCATCTACCTGGGTACCTTACCGCCTTCTAGGCTGCTCGAGTGCCGCTCCGGAGGACGTACACGGTGCGGTTAGAGCGCCGCTTCTCGACGGTCAGCGGCGCCTGGTCCCGAAGGCTTGCGCGCTGAGCCATTACCCCGGGGATGCTTCGAGAAAAGGGTCGGTTTCTCGAACCTAAGTCGCCGTCCGGACAGAATGCCCGTCTACGGGCCGGGATTGAGAAGGCAACCGAGGGCGTGACTCTGGTCTCTACGCGCCATAGCCCTCCGCAATTCCCATCGCACCCCTACAGCATCATGCATGCCCTCGACCATGGCGCCGGTGGCTCGCGCGACGAGAAACCCGAGGAGGCCGAACGTTGGATCGAAGGGCTCGGCAGGGTCGAGACCGCGTAACTGACGAGCCCGGTCTAACCGGCATCGCCGTGGAACGTCCGCGACAGCGCGACCTGAGCGGCTACCGCGAGGACTCCGTTGAGCAGGAGCGCATGCCGCACGCCCAGCACGCCCACGACCGCGCCCGTGAGCAGCGCTCCGAATGAGAGGCCGCCACGCATCGCGAGCATGTAGAGGCTGACCGTCTGCCCCAGCAGGCGCGGGCCGGCCGTGGCCTGCAGGAGCGAGTTGGCTGCGGTGTTGCTGACGGTCATCGAGACGCCCGCGAGCACGAGCAGGGGAGGCACCCCCCAGAACCACGGGTTGAGCGCGGTGAGCACCAACACCACGCCGTATGCGAGGGCAAAGCCCGAACTCAGGCGCCGCTGATCCATGCTCGGCGTGGCGCCGAGCAGGCCGATGGCGCCGAGCAGCCCGCCGACACCGAACGCCGCCAGGGCCATGGAGAAGTGACGCGCGTCTCCATGGAATGCGTCCTTCACGAGCACGGGGCTGAATGTGACGAGCGGCCCGCAGAGCACACTCGTCGCGAGAACGGTGAGGAGCGAACCACGGAGCCGCGGCTCACGGAGAATGCCGCCGATGCCGGCAAACGGGTGACGCCCGGAAGGCGCATCGGCGCGGGGAGGCTCGGGAGTCCGGCGCGGAAGAATCCAGAGCGCGACGCCGATGAAGGGCAGGTATGACGCTGCGCTCACCACGAAACACGCCATCGCGCCGAAGCCGGCGATCAGAACCCCGGCAATCGACGGCCCGAGAATGCGCGAGAGGTTGAACTGGGTCGAGTTGAGCGCGAGGCCGCGGCCGATCTGCTGACGCGTGACGAGTGACGGCACGATCGACTGGAACGACGGCATCGAGAGCGCGTCGGTGATGCCGACCACGACCGAGAGCGCGATGATCATCCACGGGTGGATGCGGCCCGTGACGAGCAACACCACGATCGCGATCGGGCACAGCATCTGGATCGACTGGAACAGCGCGATCACGCGGCGGCGGTCGGATCGATCGGCGAGCGCGCCGCCGACGAGGGTGAGTAGCCACACCGGCGCGTTCATCGCGAACGTGTCGAGCCCGATGAGGAACGACGAGGCACCGAGGGTGAGCAGCAACCACGGCTCAGCGACCTGCTGAGCCCAGGTGCCGATGCTCGAGAGCAGGCTGGCGAACCAGAAGGTCCCGAAGCGTCTCGTCGCGAGAAGGCTCAGGGATTCGCGAAACGACTTGATCATGGGACAGACCCGGCGGCTCGCGGGCGCGAAGAGTGCTCTCGAAGTCTATCTCGCATCGCCATGGGGCCCGGGCGGCATCGGGCGCCCCTCGCCCCGGCACACATTCTGCCGGGAACTGTAGGGGTGCAATGGGAATTGCCCGACGTCTTGGCGCGCCAAGTCCAGCGTGTCGGACTCGCCTCGTTGGTCGGCGGGCACTGGTCGGCCCACTCCGGCCCCGCTTGCCGAGTGTCGCGAAGGCCCTTTCAGGCTGCTTTTCGAACCAACACGGGCAGCAGCCGCTCGGTTCGAATTCTTTCCGAGCGTGTCCACCATGGAAAAGAACTCGAACCCGCTTCCGAAACCTCGGAGGCGATCGACCGTATCTTGGCCGGCGATCTGGTTTCGACGGGTCGTGTCCAAGCCAACGGCACGTATCTAGAGGCCCCCATAAAATCGCCCGAATGCACGGGCCAACATCATCGCCATAAGTAGCGCTCCCAATCCAGTAACGACAACATGTCTCGTACTTCGCAGCTCGAAGGTTCCGACACGGCATACAAGCAGATAGCCGATGGCTGCGTTGAATGCTCCCCAGAGCACGTTCACCATCGAAGAAGATAAGCCCTGGCCAGGAGGGGAAGCAAACGGGCTTTGAAATGGGTGCCCCGTAATTCCGCTCACGAAGTGTGGAATGGCGTTGGCGAGAAAGGCACCGCCGAAGAAGTACGATACGTAGTGATTCCAGCGCATCTCAGTCTCCTTCAGGCGCCCGTACTCCGGCCTGTTGGCTGCTCGGCAAGCTCGCCTCAGTGCTTTTGGACGGCATCCCTCTTCCGTTCTGCCGCCTCCTGCTTTGCGTCTTCGCGATCCTACGGCTCCCCGACTAGCTTCCAGGTCGGGTCGGGTTCGTATTCCGTGACGGCCGCGGCCAGTTCGGCCGTCTCCGGGCCGAGGTTCTTCTCGTACACACGGCCCTGCTGATTCACGATGAACGTCATGACTCCCGAGCTCCCCCACTTGTCGGGGTACGCGATCAGGGCGAAGCCGGCGATCATGTTGCCGTTGATCACGTAGCTGAACTTGCCGCCCGGAGCGTGGGGTCCCTGGACCTTGAGGATCCTGAAGAAATACCCGTGATAGGGAGGGCGCTTCTTTGCCTCGCCGCTCTTGGCCATGCCCGGGGTGTACCCTTCGGCCCGTTCCTGCGCGATGAGGCTTCCGAGCGGACTGGGCTTCCCTCCCTCGGGAACCTCCCAGAACAGCCCGTCCCGCTTCCCGGGGGTGCTGATGAAGTGCTGCGCGTAGACGGCGAGTCCGTCGCGGGCGGTGTCCCGCGCCTGGGTGTAGTACTCCCACTGCGCGACGACGTAGGCACGGCAGGTCATGATCGTGGAGAGCTCGTTCTGGCCGATCCTCCGGCTGAGGATCTCATCGAGGCCGGCCGCGGTATCGAAGCGCCACTTCCGGCCATCCCTGACGATCGGGATCGGCGACGGCCAGCGGTCCTCGCCCACGACCAGGGTGTACTTTGCGTCGTCGACCTTCTCGAGCGTTGCGACTTTCTCCAGCCGTTCGCCAAACCCCTTGAGCGCGTCGGCGTCCTCGACGGCGTCGCCTGAGAGCAGCTTCTCGCGCTCGGGCCCGAAGATCGCCGATAGCTTCTCTTGGTCCGCAGTCTGCACGGCCTGGATCAGCGCCTGCACGGCCCCCTGGGGGGTGGCGAAGAGCCTTTGCTTCGGCGCCTTCGCGTCCGCGGCCGACGCCGGGCCAGCGAACAGGACGCACGCCAGGACGAACGGCGCGATTGCGGCCGCCGCGCCGCTCTTGGTCTTCGTTTCGCGGTTCATCGCCGCCTCCCTTCCGCAGGCCGGGCCGGCATTTGCGGCCGCGGAGGCTGCGCCTGCGCCCGGCTGGCCTGCCCCCGGCTGGCCTGCCCCCGCTGGCTCGCCGCGCGCGAATCGAACCCGCCACGAGCGGGGGCGAACGCCGGGGACTCCGGCACGCGGACGGCCGTGGGCGCCTGCGGAACGTGTCCGCGGTACCCGTTGAGTCTCGGGTCGGCAGTGTTGAAGTTCCGCGCCAGGATCTTGTTCTGGACCGCCCCGCGGTTCGGCGAAGGCGGCGCGCCGCCTTCGCCTCGGGCGGCCCCGTGAAAATTGTCGAAGCTCGCCCCGCGGTGCACGTCATCGTAGCGGCTCAACGCCTGGTAGTTCACTCGCCGTTGGACGACGCTTCTGTCCACCATGACGTTGCGGTAACCGTTGTTGACGTAGACGTTGTTGACGCGGACGTAGGGTCGGCTGCGCTCCATCCATCCGCGACCCTGGTCCCAGCCATGATAGAAAACTCGATGCCCACGCCAGTCGCAGTCGTAGTTGAGCCACGCGCCGATGAGGAAGCGGGCGGGGAAGAACAGCGGCGCGCGGGAGAAGAAGACGACTGCCGGGTCGTACGCCGGCACGAAGAGGTACTGTGGCTGAGCCGGCCAGAGCTCGATCTCGCCGCCGGAGTCGACCACCTGCATCTCGGGAGTTGTGACGAGGCTGCCTGTCGCCTGCGCCTGCGCTCGGAGGCGCTGCACCGACGTCATCACGTCCGTCGACTGGTTGACGTAAGCCTGACCGAGCGCGGTCGCCCAGTCGAGCTTGTCGGCCATCATCTCCAGGACTTCCGGGCAGTGGGCAACCGCCTTGACGCTGACGTCCCACGGCTGGCCGTCAACGTCGTCCGCGTTGGCATCGTCGCGGACGAAACGGGCCGCCTGATCGACCTGGTCCGGGAACGTCGCGGCCACCAGGACCTGCGCGAGCAGGGGATCAGGGTAGAGCGCGATTGGAGCGAGCAGGTTGTCGAGCTGGTCCGGCGAGAACGGCTCATAGACTGCGTCGTCCTGGGCCAGGAGCGGCGGGGCCAAGGCCATCAGCGAGAGAGCGAGCGAAACAGCCAGATTCTTCCCCATGGCGTGCGCCCCCTTACGTTCTGGCTCTCATGCTAACTCAAGACTCCAGAGCCGGATCGGACGAACCCCCAGTCGAGCACGATATCGTTTCAATGAAGCTGGTCTCTACGCGCCACAGCGCCCCGCAATTCCCATTGCACCCCCACACCCTATAGCCGGCCGTCGGGGGTGTGGTCTTGACGACTCCGAGGTCCTCGCCGCACAGAAACTGCGGCTCATTTTGAATCTCGGGGGGTCAAAACACCCTCTTCGCGTGTCTGAGTGAACAAGGACGATTGCGTTACTGACCTCGGTAGCTTCGGGTAGGCAACCGAACGAACTTCGTGTGGACTAGAATTACTGCACGTCAACGACCATGGAAAAGTCACTTAGGCCTGCCGACCGGCGTCTCTCGGTCCTCAGCTCTGCGATTGGTGTTCTCGAATCCCTCGGTGGGACAAGCACCGTCGAGGCCCTCGAGATCCGGAAGGCTATCGAGTGCGGCAAAGAGCCCGATCGGAAGCTTGTTCGCAGCGTGGAGAGCGCGTTCCTCGTCGCCCTGATGAGCCCGAAACTCTCGGAAGAGGAGAGGCCGGAGGAAAGAGGGTTTCTGTCGGTTGCAAGTGGCGCGTTTCGCAGGCTTACAAAACCTATGCCGACGCGGCAACACGCCCGGCGCGTCTACAAGGAGTTCGAACAGGCGTTTGCGAGAAAGCCAACGGGATAAGAACAGGAGAGGACGCTCCGAACTCTCAAGTACCCGGCCTCAGTCTGGCGTTTTCGAGGCTCTTGCGGGAGTCCAAGGCGTGGGCGTTACCGGGCGGCTTGAAAACGGTCCTGGTTCGGTTCTAGAGTGGTTCTCGACCGTTCGGATCTCATGAGGTCGCCATGCGCGAGACAGAGCCGAAAGACGAAGTCGCTCCAAAGGTCGAGCCCCGATCGCCCTGCTACTTCTGCGGACGCGATGATTCGGGGAAATGGCACTGGTCGGCCACGCTCGCAAGACTCGTCTGCGATGACTGCTATCGCCGCGCACTGTGCACGCCGCCACCGACGATCCCGGCGGTGAAGCCCCCTGAGCCGATCGGCCCATGAGGGGGGCGAGGAGCCGAGCGCGCCCGCGCAATACGAGAAGCCGCGCACTTCTCGTGCAGCTCGCGGCTTCGGCGTTGGACGGGGTGGGCTGGTCAGACGGCCGGATCGGGAGACCGGTGAGGGGCGTGTGAGTGGCGCTCGCTCTTGCTGCGGGCCAGACGGA
>PLZI01000075.1 GCA_003152095.1 Acidobacteriota bacterium
TGCACGCTCAGCTCTGCCAAGGAGTTTGGCAACGGGAATGCGCCGGGACCGGCGCCACCGGCCGCTTTCAGGGCGGGTTACGAGAACGACGTGTCGGTTTACACCTCGTCGACCGGTGCTCGGCGCCTCCTGCTCATGTTCAACTACGGTTACGGGGTCATGGACCTCTCGAATCCGGGCAGCCCGACGGCGTTGACCTACGAGGACATGCGCTCGGACGTTCCGCCGCGCGGAGACGGTCAGAACTTCGTGACGTCGATGGGCGTGGCCCCCGACGGAGCGCGAGCTGTGTTCAGTCTGGGACCGCAGGCGGTGCCGTTCCAGGGGGTCGTCGGCACCGCCTCGGGCTCGGTGTTTCTCCTGAGAGGCGATTTCTCGGCTGGCCTCTCGACTGGTGGGACCGTCGTGCAGAAGACCGGCGACGGCCGGTACATCGCGTACGCGCTGCGCAACAGGCTCACGGCCGCCAACATCACGTCGCTGCCCACTGGCACCTTCAGCGCCGGCTCGATCCCGTTGGAGGCATCAACCTTTCCCTCCGGACTGATAGGGACCCTGCAGCTCGCGGGGAACTACCTCTCCTATCTGAGCGGCAGCAGCGTCCTCATCCTGGACGCGTCCAACCCCGGCTCTTCGCCCCCGAACATCACGGTGGGTTTCAGCGAGACCACGCTCTCGATGGCGGACTTTCGGCGCTCGTCCGGCCTCCCGGTCTCGCTCGCGACGGCGGTGGATCCCGCCGTTCCATCCGCGCTGTACGTACTCGTGGAGTTCTCGGGCTCGACCCCCAGCTACAGCCTCATGCGCGTCCAGGGAAGCACGAAGACCGTCATCGGCTCGTTCTCCATTCCATCCGCCCCGGGGGAGCAGTGGAGCGCGGCCTACACGTCGGCCCTCATCACCGGCGGCAGCAACGTCTACGTCCTCATGTGGGCGAACCGGTCGGCCCCTTCGCCGCTGTACCGCCTCTACTCGACGACCGTTTCGAGTTTTGGGTCGACTCCCGGAGCCATCGATTTCGACCCTGGAGCGCCGGCGTACAGCCTATTCTCGCCGGGCTATCCGATGCGCGGCTTCGCGAGCTCCGACGGCACCGTGAACGCCTATCTGGCGACAGGCGCGACCGCCTACGCGCTCTCCCTTGCGTGCACGTCCCCGAACTCGCCGGCCGCGGCGGACATGACGGTGACGAACGGCGCCACGCAGCTCGCCGACGGGGCCACGGTGTTTCTCGGTGACACGGTGACGATCAGCCCGATCGTGAACCCGCCGCCCTCTTTCCGACCGCTAACGGATTGGCGGTTCGATTTCGACTTCCACCAGGGCGTGGTGTCCGAGGACAACGGTTCTTCGCCGCGGCTGAAGGCTCCTGACCTGTCGTACCCGGGCTCCGGAACGACACCGCCAGCGACGATCACGCTCGTCGGGCCCTGCGATCCGCGCTCGGGTGGGACACCCTCGACCGGAACGGGTTGCTGGGCATCGGAGACGTCGAACGGCGACTTCGCCGCCAATGCGCCCGCGGGGACGACCGCATCGCTCAGCCTCGCTCTCGAGGCGACGAACGCGCTTGGCAGCTTCGGAGCGAGAGTCTTCACGCTCAACTGGAAGGTCCCGGCCGTCCGCCTCCTCTCGTCTCAGGTGCTCCTCGGAATGCCGCTCAAAAGCGGTTCTGACGGCCATCCGTCGCTCTCGGGCTTCAAGTGGTACTTCGGCTCGAGCCCGAGCTCGCTCACGCTTCAATCCTGCGTAACCTCCTCGTGCCTGCCGACGCAACTGAAAGGCACGTACTATTACTGGCTGACGGTGCCGTATCCGAACGGCTACACGAGCCCCGACTGCGGCAGCCCCTGCACGCAGAGCCTCGGCTCGTTCACGGTCTCCGACGTCTCGCTCGCGCTCACGAACGTGCCGACGTCGGTCTTCGCCGGCGGACAGATCAGCATTCAGGACGGCTCGACCTACGCCGGGGGAGTGACCGCGTGCCCCTCGGGGAGCTCCGGTTTCGAGTACAGCCTGTGTGACGCGACGACCGCTCCCTGCCAGGCCGGAACCTGGCGACCGCTTGCGCTTCCACAAGCCGGCTCGACCTCCGTACCCGCTCCGTCGACAGCCGGGACCTACTGGCTGCGCGTCCGGTACAACTACTCGACGACGAACGCGTGCCCGTCGGCCCTTTACGCCCCATGGCCGGGAAACGGCCCGACCGACCCGGGCTACGCCATCACGGTCACACCCGTGCCGCCCACTGTCTCCGTCCTCGTGAACGGACAGAATCCGTGTCCGCCCGGGCCGGGCGGCTCGGGTTGCAGCGCGACGACATTCCCGGCGAATGCGGGCGACACAGTCACGGTTTGGGCCGATCTCAATGGCGTGCACGACGCGAGTCCGCCCGCGGCGACGAACTGGGACTTCGGGGCCGGAGCTTCCCCGGCGAGCTGCGCGGGTACCGGCTGCCAAGGCTTCGCCTTCACATACACCATCGGCGGGAATGCCACGATCACGCTCAGAGGCTACGCGACGACCGTGACGATGCTGGCGCAGATCGCGGTCGTGAACGTCACGGCTTCCAACAACGGCCCGGTCTGCGCCGGGACGCCGCTGACGCTCACGAGCACGGGGCCTGCGTCGGCGACGTACGTGTGGACGGGTCCCAATGGCTTCACGGCGGCGGTGCAGAATCCGACGATCGCGACCCCGACGACGGCCGCGTCCGGCGTCTACCAAGTGACGCGCACTTACTTGGGCGCGAACACGACCGCCCAGACGACCGCGACGGTCAAGCCCCCGCCGATCGTGCCGACTGCCGGCAACAACGGGCCGCTTTGTACGGGGCAGGCGCTCGCGCTGACCGCGGCGACCGTATCCGGTGCGACCTACGGGTGGACAGGCCCGAACGGGTTCACGTCCTCGCTCCAGAACCCGACGCTTTCAAACATGACGACCGCGGCCACGGGGACATACACCGTGACCGCGACGGTGAACGGCTGCTCCACGGCCGCGAGCACGGGCGTGACCGTGAATACGCCGCCGCCCGCGCCGGCGGCGGCAAACGGCGGGCCGATCTGCGCGGGCGGAACGCTCGCCCTCACGGCCTCGACGATCGCGGACGCGACGTACGCGTGGACGGGCCCGAACGGCTTCACGTCGGCTCTCCAGAATCCGTCGATTCCGAACGCGACGGCCGCCGCGGGTGGCGTTTACTCGGTCACGGCCACGGTGAACGGCTGCACGGGTCCGTCCGGCTCGACGACCGTCGCGGTGAACGGCGTGTCCGCCGCGATCACGGCTCCGTCGCGGATCTGTCTGGCGGCAGGGAATACCGGCACGGCCTCGGTCCCAAACGCAGGCGCGGGCGCGATCTACGCGTGGTCGATCACGAACGGCACGATTACGGGCGGCCAGGGGACGGCTTCGATCTCGTTCAGCGTGACGGGCACCGGCACAACGACTCTCGGCGTCACCGTGACGGCAGGCGGGTGCGCTCCCACCGGCTCGGCGACGATCCCCGTCCAGACGCAGTGCGGCGGCTTCTCGACTCTCACCGCGTGCCGTGCGGTCGACACGCGCAGTGTGTCGGGCCCGCTCGGAGGCCCGCCCTTCCAGGCGAACGGCCTCCGGTCCTTCAATCTCCTCCTCTCGACCTGCGGTGTCCCGTCCACCGCGAAGGCCGTCTCGGCGAATCTCGCGGTCGTCTCCCCGACGGCCTCCGGAGCGCTTCACGTTTATCCGGGCGACCTCGGAACCGCTCCGTCGGCGACGGCGATCAGCTTCTCCTCGGGAAGGACGCGCGCGAACAACGCGATCCTGGTCCTCGCGACGGACGGCTCCGGCACCGTCGCCATCCAGAGCGAGTCCGGCGGCCCACTCGACCTCGTCATCGACATCAACGGCTACTTCGAATAACTCGGGGAAGGGGCGCCGTGCCGCAGACCCGACGGGCGTGAAGAACACGGCACCCGGGCCCGGCCGACGTCGATCGTCGACGTGAATGGCTGGTTCGAGGAGCCGCCGGCCGGTAGACTCCCCCGCATGAAAGCGATCCGCGTTCACGCTCCCGGCGGTCCCGACGTGCTGCGCCTCGAGGAGGTTGCCGATCTGTCTCCGAAAGACGGTGAAGCTCTCGTCCGCGTCGAGGCGATCGGTCTCAATTTCATCGAGGTCTATTTCCGCCTCGGCCTCTACAAACCTGCGGGGTACCCGTTCACGCCCGGAGGCGAGGTGGCGGGCGTGGTCGAGGCCGTCGGGTCCGGCGTCACATGGGTGAAACCGGGCGACCGCGTGGCCACCGTGAACGCGCAGGGCGCGTACGCAGAAAAGGCGCTCGTCTCCGAAAGCCGCCTCGTCGGGATTCCGGACGGCGTGTCGACGCGGCAGGCCGCGGCGGTGATGCTCCACGGCATGACGGCCCACTACCTCGCGATGTCCACGTATCCTCTGAAGAAGGGCGATACCTGCCTCGTCCACGCGGCCGCGGGGGGAGTCGGACTGCTCCTGTGCCGCATCGCGAAACGGCGCGGTGCGCGCGTGATCGGGACCGTCTCGACCGAGGAGAAGGCGGCGAGGGCGCGGGAGGCCGGGGCGGACGACGTGATCCTTTACACCCGGAGCGATTTCGTCGCCGAGACGAAGCGCCTCACCGGTGGCAGGGGCGTCCAGGCCGTGTACGACTCGGTGGGAAAGACGACGTTCGAGAAGGGTCTTGACGTCCTCGCGCCGCGCGGCACGATGGCGCTTTTCGGGCAGTCGAGCGGGCCCGCCGGTTCGCTCGATCCCCAGATCCTCAACCAGAAGGGCTCGATCTTCCTGACGCGGCCTTCGCTCTTCCACTACATCGTTTCGCGCGAGGAGCTCCTGGCGCGCGCAGGCGACGTCCTCGCGTGGGTGAAGGACGGCTCGCTGCCGCTTCGCATCGACCGCACGTTCCCGCTCGCCGAGGCCGCCGCGGCGCACCGCGCGCTCGAGGCGCGCGAGACCTCGGGAAAGGTGCTGCTCCTGCCGGGGTGATCAGCCCGGGCCGCGGGGCTAGACGGCCTGGCTGAGGATCCCTTCCGCCTCCGCGGCATCGGGATCGGTGCGCAGGAGCGCTGCAACGCTGGCCTCTCCGCGCGAGGCGATCGCGCGCTCGAGCACGTCTTCGTTCACCCGCCAGCCGACGGCCCGGTTGCCTCCCTGCGCCTGCGCCCGCCGCAACGCGGCGTCGACGAGCGCGAGGTGGTCCCGAAACGACGCTAAATGGGGATGCGCCCGCGAAAGCGGCTCGATGGAGAAGCCGAGAGACAGCGTTACGGGGCGGGCGGAGGCGCCGGAACCCGTGCGCACGTTCTCAGCGACGGAAGTTCGCAGGCGCACGGCGAGAGAGCGCGATTCACCGGCGAGTCGCATGCGTGAGATGACGAGGAACGCGGCTTCGGTCCAGCGCGCGATCACGGTTCCGCCCCGCACGGTTCTCAGGAGGGCGCGAGCGGTCGCGCGCAAGACCTCGTCTCCCGGCTCTTGCCCGCCCGCGTCGATGCGGTCGAAGTGATCGACTTCCGCGAGCATCAAGGTGACGTGTTCGGGCGGCGGGTCGCCCTCGCGAAACGCCCTTCGGGCGGGGGCGAGCAGCGTGCCGATGGCGGCGTCGACGAAGCGTTGGTTGTGAGCGCCCGTGAGAGCGTCCGTGAGAGACGTTTCCGCGAGGAGCGCGTGTGCCTCCTTCAGCTCTTCGTCTTTCCGCTCGATCTCGTCCTCGAGGGCGCGCACCGAGGTGAGTGCCCGGCGCACCAGGAATCCCCGTATCGCCCAACCGAGTCCGGCGCCCGCGAGAAGGGCAAGTCCGCCGAGCCAGGCCGACCCGGCGACACCGGTCACTTGAAGCCGCGCACCGCGTGCGGGCGGTAGGGCGCCTCCAGCGTGCGGATCTCCTCGTTCGTGAGCGTGACATCGAGCGCGGAAAGGGCCGTCTCGAGATGTGCGAGCTTCGTCGCCCCGACGATCGGCGCCGTCACGGCCGGGCGCGAGAGGAGCCAGGCGAGCGCGACGGCCGCGGGCGGCGTGCCGCGCGCCGCGGCGACCGTTCTCACCGCTTCGATGACGTCGTCGTCGGACGGGTGGTCGTAAAGGTTCCTCGTGTAGTCGTCGGTCTCGGCACGCGGAGTGGCGGCCTTGTCGGCGGCGTTCTTTCGCGTGCCCGCGAGAAGGCCGCGCGCGAGCGGCGACCACGGGATCACCGCGATCCCCTCCTCGGCGCACTGGGGCAGCATCTCACGCTCCTCCTCGCGGTACAGAAGGTTGTAGTGGTTCTGCATGGAGGCGAAGCGGGCGAAGCCTTTCGCGTCCGACAGCGCGAGCGCCTTTGCGAAGCGGAAGGCCGGACCCGAGCTGGCCCCGATGAAACGCACCTTACCTTGCTTCACGAGGAGATCGAGCGCCGCGAGCGTCGCGTCGAGGGGTACGCCCGCGTCGAAGCGGTGGATCTGGTACAGGTCGATCGTATCGACGCCGAGGCGCTTCAGGCTCGCCTCGCAGCCTTGCACGATATGCTTGCGTGAGAGGCCGCCCATGTTCGGGCCGCTCGACATCGGGAAATTGACCTTCGTCGCGAGGACGATCTCTTCCATCCGGCCGAACTCACGGAGGGCGCGGCCCGTGACCTCCTCGCTGACGCCGAGCGAGTACATGTCAGCGGTGTCGAAGAAGTTGATACCGGCTTCGAGCGCGCGGCGGAAGAAAGGCTGTGCCGCCTTTTCGTCGAGCACCCACGGACGCCAGGAGGGTGTCCCGTAGCTCATGCAGCCGAGGCACAGGCGCGAGACGGTGACACCCGTGCGGCCGAGGGTCGTGTATTTCATCGCGGAGAGCCTAGCAGCGATAGGATCCGTCCCACAAAGTCCGAGCCGGATTTAGGAGGTTTCCATGTCGAGTGTGCCCCCCCAGGGTCCCGGCGCCACGCCGCCCCCGCCGCCGCCTCCGTATCCCCCGAGCATGCCGCCGCCGCCGGCCGCTGGCGGGCTCCCGTGGGAAGTGCAGGCGATCGGACCGGAGTCCTTCTTCGAGACCGCGAAGCTTTTCATCACGGCGCCCGATCAGGCCTGGCGCCTGACGAGAGAGACGGGCGACTACATGCGCCCGCTGCTGTTCGGCGTGATCATCGGCTGGGTCGGCCTCGTGTTTCGCGCCGTGTGGGGGACGATTTTCGGCGCCGGCCTGATGAGGATGATTCCGGCGCAGTACGCCGGACTCTCACGATTTGGGGGCGGCTCGCTCGTCGGCCAGATCGTGCTCGGCCCCATCTTCATCGCGATCGGGCTCTTCATCGGCGCGGCGATCATCCACGTGTCGTTCATGATCGTGGGGGCGCTCGCGCAGTCGAAGTCGCAGTTCGAGGGGACGTTCCGCCTCCTGTGTTATGCGTGCGTCGCGAACGTCGCCAACGTGATTCCGGTTCTGGGCGGGCTCGCCGCCGGAATCTGGACGCTCTATCTCGTCGTCGTGGGCGCCCAGCAGCTCCACAAGACGACGCAGAGCAAGGCGCTCCTCGGCGTGCTCCTGCCGACCATCGTGTGCTGCGTCTGCGTCGCGCTGGGATCCATCTTCGCCGGTGCCGCTCTCTATCGAGCCTTTAACCATTGACGTGACGCCGGGCCGTCAGCTGGGCTTTTTCTGGGGTGGCGCGGCGCTCGTGTGCGCCGCGGCCTCCCCGATTGCGCCCGCGGCTGCCGGAGCCCTGCCGTCGTGCCCGTTCCGGATGCTGGTCGGGATTCCATGTCTCACCTGTGGCGGCACGCGGGCGCTCCTCGCCCTCGCGCGCTTCGACGTCGGCGCCGCCTTCGGCTGGAATCCTCTCGTTGCGGCCGCCGGAATCCTCTTCATCGCGGGCGGCGTCGTCGCGCTCGGAGCGGCTCTGGCGGGAGGGGAAGTGCGGACGCCGCGCCCGACTCCGCTTCTGCGCGCGGCGCTCGTCCTCGCGCTCGCCGCGAACTGGGCGTTTCTCGTGGTGCAGGGGCGCTAGGAGCGCGGGGCTCTCGGCCGGACACCGGAGGGCGGAATCGGCGACGCGCTGCGAGGCGGCGCCGCGAGCGCGCGGCCGAGCGCGCTTTGCCACGCCGGAAGCTCGATGCCGAGGTTCGCGAGCTTCTCGTTTGAAAGCGCGGCGAATTTCGGCCGGAAGACCTTGCTTTCGAGGGTTTCGGCGGAGACCGGTATGACGTTCGAGGGGCTTCCGATCTGGCGGCAGAGCTCCATGGCCAGCTCGTGCCACGTCGTGAAACCCGCGTTCACGCAGTGGTACACGCCAGACGACGCCCTTCCCTCGAGAAGACGCCGGGTCGCGGCGGCGACGTCGTCCACGAAGGCAGGAGAGACCGTGCGGTCGTAGAACGCACTCACGGTGCGGCCGGCGCGGATGTCCTCGAACATCCGGTCGATCGTGCTCTTGCCTGCCGGGATTCCGAAAAGGCTCTCGATCCGCAGGATGAAGTGCCGCGGCGCTCCCTGCGCGTACCACTCGCCGAGGAGCTTCGTGGCGCCGTAGACACTGCCCGGGTTGGGCCGGTCCGTCTCGCGATAGGCCGACGTCGCCGTCCCGTCGAACACGAAATCGGACGAGAAGTGGAGGAACGTCGCGTCGGTATTGCGGCAGGCCTCGGCAAGCGTGCGCACGGCGAAGGCGTTCACGGCGAGCGCCGTCTTGGGGTCCTCCTCGGACGCCTCGACCCCGAAGCCCGCGGCATTCACGACCGCCTGCGGCCGGAGCTTTCCGACGCGCTCGAGCACCTGCTCGCGCTGGGTCAGATCCAGCGCGGCGCGCGTCAGGGCGGCCACCTCGTGGTCTCCGCGGCGGAGCTCGCGGGCGAGGACCTGCCCGAGCTGGCCTCCGGCGCCTGTGACGACGATTCGCATCGGGACACCTAAGCGTGACACGCAAAGCGGCGGCGGGCAAGGGGGCCGTATGCTCCGGGGCGTGAGTCCCGACCTGGCGGCCGCGGTCGATCGCCTTCGAGGGGAAGGCGTGCTGACGGACACCCAGTCTGGCCTCTTCGGGCGCGTCGCGCGGCGGGATCTCGTTTCCGTACGGCTCGAGGTCCGCTCCGCGCTGTACATGGGCGTCCTCCTCCTGACCACGGGGGTCGGCCTCTTCGTGAAGGAGAACCACGAGCGGATCGGTCCGGCGGCGATCGGCTTCGCGATCGGCCTCGCCGCGGCGGCTTGTCTCGTCTGGACCTGGCGGCGTTCCGCGCCCTTCAGGTGGGGGGAGGCGGCTTCGTCTCATGCCGCGTTCGACTACGTCCTTCTTCTCGGCGCCCTTCTCGTCGCGACGGACCTCGCGTACCTCGAGACGCAGCTCGAGCTGCTCGGTCCGAGCTGGCCCTGGCACCTCCTGGCCGTCGCGGTCTTCTACGGATTCCTCGCATACCGCTTCGATTCGAAGATGCTGCTCTCCGTCGCCCTCGCCTCTTTCGCCGCGTGGAGGGGGATCGCCGTGAGCCTCACGAGGACCTCGCTCGGCGCGGGCGACCCGGCGCGCCTTCGCATCGAGGTGCTCGCGTGCGGGGCCCTGTTCGTTGCCCTTGGCGTCGCAGCGGCTCGCCGCCAAAGGAAAGCGCACTTCGAAGACGTGTACGTGAACGGNNACCGCTGGGGTGCCTGGCTCCTCGCGCTTCTCCTCGTTGCCGCCGCCGTCGCGGCCGTCGGCTTCCGCGCGAAGCGCACGCTGCCGTTCGCCCTGGCTGTCGTGGCGGCGTATCTCGCGGTCCTCAGGCCGGTTTTTGAAATTCGCGGNNCGTCGAGGAAGTTCGGGCCGCGGCGGAGGGCTGGAAGAGAGCCGGTGCCGTCGATCCGGGCACCTTTGGTGAGATCTTCCGGCGTTATCCCGAGCCGCGCCCGCTGCCGGCGCCGCTGTGGAGGATTCTGACCGCGTTTTTCGTGACGGCCGCCCTCCTGCTCCTCACGGGGGCGTTCTTCGTCGCATTCCGTCCGGAGATCGGGACCGCCCCCCTCCTCCTCCTCCTCCTCTCGGTCGCGTGCCTCATCGCGACGGAAGCGCAGGAGAACGCGCCGCGCCTCGCCCTTCGCGGCGGCGCCGGCGCGACATCGTTCTGGGGGATCGCCTTCTTTCTCGCCGGCGTCTTCCTGTTTCTCGAAGAGACGCTGAAGGTGCGCGAGAGAGGCGGCATGACGCTGCTCCTCCTTGCCGCGCTTGCCGCGTATGCGCTCGCCGCCTGGCGCTGGGGCAGCCCTGCGTACGCCGTCCTTGCCGCAATCTCGTTCTTCCTCTTCTTGGCGCGCGCGCCCTCGGGTCGACTCCTCTGGGTGGCAATGGGCATCGCGATGACGCTCGTTTTCGCGCGCGTCCTCGACCACCCGTCGTGGGCGCCGTCGCATCGCGGGTGCGCGGCTGTTCTCGTCGTCAGCGGGCTCCTGGGCGTGTACGCCGCTTTGAACCTCTACGCGCTCGACCATCGGCTCGTCGAGAGCCTCCGGGGCGCCGGCCTCGACCTCCCCGGGCCGGGCTTTCAGGAGCGAATCTGGGCGATCGTTGGAACGGCCGTCCTCCCCGTCACCGTCCTTTGGTGGGGAGTGCGCTCACGCCGGACGTTCGTGCTCGACACGGGAATCGTCGTCGCCGCGCTCTCCCTGATCACACTCCGGTACTACGTCCACATCGCGGCGACGTGGCTCGTCCTGACGCTCGCGGGCACCGCCCTCGTTCTTCTCGCGCTCGCGCTGAACCGCTGGCTCTCGAGGGGCCCGGAAAAGGAGCGAGACGGCTTCACGGCCGAACCGCTCTTCGCGGACGAGGCGAGAGTTCGCGCGCTCGAGCTCGTGCCGGTCGTGGCCGCGCATGCACCCGCGCCGCAGCCGCCGGCCGAGCCGGGCTTCCAGGGCGGCGGAGGAATCTTCGGGGGCGGCGGCGCGGGCGGGTCGTTCTAGAACGCGCGCTCGCGGCCTGCGTTACTCTCTCCCGACCTGAGACCGGAGGACGCCATGAAAACCCCGTCCCTCCTCCTCGCTGCCATCATGTCGATGCCCACTCTTCCAGCTTCCGCCGACCAGACGACCTTTGCCGCGGTTCCACCCGTGGCGAAGAAGGTCGAAAAGGTCGTCACGTTGCACGGCGAAGCGCGATCCGATCCCTACTTCTGGCTGCGCGACAAGCCGAACCCCGACGTGGCCGCCTATCTCGAGGCCGAGAACGCCTATACAGCCGCCGTGATGAGGTCCACCGAGCCCTTTCAGGAAGCGCTGTATTCCGAGATGCTCGGGCACGTCAAGGAGACCGATCTTTCCGTTCCATACCGCGAAGGCGACTGGCTGTACTACTTCCGCACCGAGAAGGGGAAGCAGTACCGCATCTACTGCCGGAAGAAGTTTCCCGACGGGCCGGAGCACGTTACGGTCGACCTGAACGAGCTCGCGAAGGGCCGGAAGTTCATGGCGCTCGGAACGTACGCCGTGAGCGATGACGGGAACCTCCTCGCCTACTCGACCGACAACACGGGCTTCCGCCAGTACACGCTCTTCGTCAAGGACTTGCGTGCGAACGCCCTCGGGCCCGAGCGCATCGAGAAGACGACGCGGGCGGTGTGGGCGGCGGACAACTTGACGCTCTTCTACGCGGTCGAGGATGCCGCCAAGCGTCCGTATCGCGTCTACCGCCACCGTCTTCTCGAGCCGCAAAGCTCGGACGTCCTCGTCTACGAGGAAAAGGACGAGCGCTTTAACGCGGGCATCGGCCGGACGCGGAGCCGCGCGTGGCTGATTCTCTCCTCGGAGAGCCACACGACATCCGAGCGTCGCGTGCTGAAGGCCGACGCTCCCGCGGGAGAGTGGACGCTCGTCGCTCCGCGCGAGCAGGACCACGAATACGACGTCGACCACCGCGGCGACCTCTTCTACATCCGAACGAACTCGGGCGGCCGCAATTTCCGGCTCGTCACCGCCCCTGTTGCGTCCCCCGGCCGCGCGAGCTGGAAGGAGATCGTTCCGCACCGCGCCGACGTGATGCTCGAGGACGCCGATCTCTTTGCGAACCACCTCGTCCTGCACGAGCGCGCGAACGGGCTCCCGCGCTTCACGGTCACGAACCTCGCGACGAACGCCTCGCACGTCGTCGCGTTCCCTGAGCCCGTGTACTCGGCCTTCTCGGAGACGAACCGAGTCTTCGACACGAACCTCTTCCGCTACGCCTACCAGTCATTCGTCACCCCGAATTCCGTCTTCGACTACGACATGGATGCGAACACCTCGAAGCTCCTCAAGGAGCAGGAGGTTCCCGGCTACGACCGCTCCCTTTACAGGTCCGACCGGCTCTGGGCGGCCGCATCAGACGGCACGAAGATCCCGATCTCGATCGTGTGGCGCGCGAAGGCGGCCGACGGAAAGGAGCGCGCGCTGAAGGACGGCCCGTTCCCGATGTGGCTGAACGGCTACGGCGCATACGGCATTCCGATCCCCGTCACGTTCTCGTCCAATCGTCTCCCGCTTCTCGACCGCGGCGTCGTCATCGCGATTGCGCACATTCGCGGCGGCGGCGAGATGGGGAAGAAGTGGCACGACGACGGGAGAATGCTCAAGAAGAGGAACACGTTCTCGGACTTCATCGCGGCCGCGGAATCGCTCATGGCGCAGAAGATCACGGCGAAAGACCGCCTCGTCATCGAGGGGGGGAGCGCGGGCGGCCTTCTGATGGGTGCCGTCACGAACATGCGGCCGGACCTCTTCCGCGCCGTCGTCGCGAAGGTGCCGTTCGTGGACGTCCTCAACACGATGAGCGACGCGACGCTGCCGCTCACGGTGGGCGAATATGAGGAGTGGGGAAACCCCGAGAAGAAGGACGAGTACGACTACATCAAGACGTACAGCCCGTACGACAACCTCAGGAAGGGCGCGTATCCCGCCATGCTCGTCATGACGTCGTTCAACGACAGTCAGGTCTTCTACCACGAGCCCGCGAAGTACGTCGCGCGCCTGAGGACGCTGAAAACCGACGCGAACCCGCTTCTCCTGAAGACGAACATGGCGGCGGGGCATGGCGGGGCGTCGGGACGCTATGACTATCTTCACGAGGCGGCGTTCGAGTGGGCGTTCGTTCTCGTGCAGCTCGGGATCGCGAAGTAGGAGGCCGCGCAGCGTGAGGCGCCGTCTCGCCTCCGTGACGCTCGTCGAGGTGCTGGCCGCGGCTCTCGTCGCCGCCTGCGTCGCGAAGCCGCCGTCCGTGGTGTCGGGGCCGGGTGCCGTCCCCCTTTCTGTACGCGCCGCCGGACCGGCGGGCTCGTGCCGCGAGTTTCGCGGCGTGTGGGTGGCGACGGTCGGAAACTTCGACTGGCCTTCGGCGCCTGGCCTCCCGGCCGCGCGTCAGAAGCAGGAGCTCGTCTTTCTCTTCGACTCCCTCGCCGCGCTGAATGCGAACGCGGTGATCCTCCAGGTGCGGCCCGCCGCGGACGCGCTCTATCCGTCGGCGCTCGAGCCGTGGTCCGAGGTGCTGAGCGGCACGCAGGGCGTCGCACCAGAGCCCCTCTGGGATCCGCTCGCGTTCGCGATCGCGGAAGCGCACGCGCGCGGGATGGAGCTCCACGCGTGGTTCAACCCCTATCGCGCGCGCCCGGCCTCTTCGGTGTCGCCCGCCGCGGCATCGCACGTTTCGCGGCGCCGGCCGGACCTCGTGAAGGCCTACGGAAGGCAGCTCTGGCTGGACCCGGGCGAGGAGGACGTCGCGGCGCACTCCCTCGCGGTGATCCTCGACGTCGTGAAGAGGTACGACGTCGACGGCATCCATCTCGACGACTACTTCTACCCCTATCCCGAGAAGGACGCGGCCGGAAACGTCGTTGAGTTTCCGGACGAGCCCAGCTTCGCGACGTACGTCGCCTCCGGAGGCGTTCTCGGGCGCGAGGATTGGCGCCGGTGGAACGTCAACAGGTTCGTCAAGCGCTTGCACGACGAGGTGAAAGCCGTGAAGACAGGCGTGCGCGTGGGGATCAGCCCGTTCGGCATCTGGAGGCCGGGGCGCCCGGCACAGGTGAGGGGATTCGACGCGTACGAGGAGATCTCGGCGGACGCGCGCACGTGGCTCCAGCGCGGCTGGGTGGACTATCTCGCGCCGCAGCTCTACTGGCCCATCGAGCAGAAGGAGCAGAGCTTTCCGGCGCTGCTCGCATGGTGGGCGGGGCAGAACACGAAGGGAAGCTTCCTCTGGCCCGGCCTCGCGGTGAGCCGCGTGGGCGAGGAAGGAAAGGGCTGGCCGGCGGGGGAGATCGCCGAGCAGATCCGCCGCACCCGCGCGCAACCCGGCGTCACGGGGCACATCCTCTTCTCCGCGCGCGCGCTTCTCGACAACCGCGCCGGCATCTCGACGGAGCTTCTGAAGGACGTTTGGGCCGAGCCGGCGGGGCTGCCCGAGAGATGACGCGCCCCCGGGTCAGCCGGATGGTCACTTCGGCGCGGCCTCGGTGAGGACGCGTGCCCCGGATTCCGTCACGAGGACGTCGTCCTCGATGCGGATGCCGAGCCCGCGGTATTCCTTCGGGATGCCTTTCTCGTCGGCACGCACGTAGAGGCCGGGCTCGATCGTGAGCACCATGCCGGGCTCCAGCTTCCTCGGGGCGCCCGCCTCGTCGCGATAGCGGCC
>PLZI01000134.1 GCA_003152095.1 Acidobacteriota bacterium
CCTCTCGCATCTGCGGGCGTTTTCGCGGCGGCGCCGCTCGCGGGTCCGCCTTCCTTCGTGGCGGACCTGGCCGGCGCGCCGGGCCGGGTCTTTCCCGTGGTCTCGGACGGCGCGCTTCTCGCGGCGCTCGCGCGCGAGATGGGCGCGGAGTGGGGCGGCGCCTCGGCCGCGCGGGCCCGCGCGGCCCTCTCGGGCTACACGAACCTATCCCTCGGCATCTCCTCGGCGGCCTCGCCGTCGCCGATCGGGAATCCGCGGCGCACGCGCCTCCTCGGCGCGGCTCTCTCGGGAGGAAATGCGGAGACGATCCTCTCTCTCGTCGACGTCCGGCACATCGTGTCTCCGTTTCCGACGACGATCTCCGGGGCCCGGCTCGAGCGGCGCGATGCGGGCGTCCTCCTTTACGCCCTTTCACGGGCTGAGGGGCGCGTCTTTTTCGCCCGGTCCGCCCGGGAGGCGGACGACAAGGCGGCGTTTCGCGCGATCGCCGCGCCGGACTTCGACCCGGAGTCGGTCGTCCTCCTCCCTCCACCCGCGGGGCCCCTTCCGGAGCCGCGCGCGGGAAAGAGCTTTTCGGTCGCGCGCGTCGCCGTGGACGCGCCCGAAGCCCTGACGGTGGACGCGGAGTGCTCGGAGGCGGGCTTTCTCGTCTTGACGCGTTCGTACGACCGCGGTTGGGAAGCGCGCCTGGACGGAGCTCCGGCCGCGCTCCGGCGCGCGGACCTCGCTCTCTCAGCGGTTCTCCTTCCGGCGGGCGTCCACCGACTCGAGCTCGTCTACCGCCCGGTCGCGTTTCGCGCGGGCGCAGCGCTTTCCGTGGCATCGCTCGTTGTTCTCGCCGGTCTCATTCTCTCGGGGCAGCGGCGGCCGTGAACGCGGCCGACGGCATCCTTCTCGGAATGTTCTTCGCGACGGGCGCGGTCGTGGGCTCCTTCGCCAACGTGTGCATCCACCGCCTGCCTCGCGGAGCCTCGGTCGTTCACCCGGGATCGCGCTGCCCGGTTTGCGAAGCGCCGATCGCGTTCTACGACAATGTGCCGCTCGTGTCCTGGCTCGTTCTCGGCGGCCGTTGCCGCCGGTGCCACGCCCCCATCGGTGTCCGCTATCCGCTCGTCGAAATGCTCGTCGCGCTTCTGTTCCTCGCGGCGGGTCTTCTCTACGGGCCGACGCTCGTCGCGGCTTCAGCAGCCCTTCTCGGGGCGGGCTGCGTGATTCTCGCGGCGACGGACCTCGAGGCGCGCACGCTGCCCGATGAAGTGACATTCGGGACGCTCGTGCTCGGCCTCGTCCTCGCGGCGCTCCGCGACCGCGCGGCCGCGGCTTCGGGTCAAGGGTTTGCGCAGTCGTTCGCGAGGAGCCATCTCCTCGAGGCGCTCCTCGGGGCGCTTCTCGGAGCGCTCTTCCTCGAAGGAGTGAGGCGCGCCTACGCGAAGCTGCGCGGCCAGGAGGGCATGGGCGGAGGCGACGTGAAGATGCTCGCGATGGCCGGCGCCTTCACCGGGCCCGCGGGCGTCTTCCTCACGCTCTTCTTCGCCTCCCTCGCGGGTACGGCCGTGGCGGGTGGCGCGGCGCTCGCGCGGGCGCTTCGCTGGTCGATCGAGGCGCGCCGCGCGCGCGTCTCGTCCTCCTCGGCCCATGCGGTCGCTGCGCGCGCGGGACTCCTCGTGAGCGAGGACGGCCGTGTGCTGGCGGCTTCCGCCCGGTTTCGCGAGATTCCGGGCGCCGCAGCCGACGGAACGCGCCTGACGGCGAACGCCCGCGCGGCGGGCCGTCTTCTCGCATTCGTGCGGCTGGCCCGGGCGCGTGCCCGGCGCGGCGTGCGTTCGGCGAGCGGGCGCCTCGCGCTGGACGATGGAGCTGACTTCTTCCGGGTCCTTGCGGCGCGCGCCGAGGCGACGCCGGCCGGATTGCTCGTTCTTCTTGCGCGAGCCGACGTGCCGTTCGGCGTTTTTCTCGCGTGCGGCGCGATCGGGGCCTTCGTCGCGGGGCGCTCCGCGTGGGAGGTCCTCGCCGCGGGCGTGCCCTGGGTGCCGAGGCTCTTCCCGTGACGGAACGCGCGTTCGAGCGCGAGATCCGCAATGTGATCGTGGGTGGTCTCGCGACGCTGCTCTTCCTCGCCGGAACGGCCGTTGTCGTCCTGAGGAACACCGCCGCATGGGGCGTGGGAGAGAGCCTGCGGCGCATGACGGCCGAGACGCGTGCCTTGGCGGACCGCCTCGGTGGAGCGCCCGATCCCGCCGCGGCGCTCGTGTCGGATGCGTCCGTCGCGCGCCTCCTCCGTGACGTGAACGCGCGGAGCGTCGCGCTTTACGACGCGCGGGGCCAACGGGTCGCCGACGCCCCGTTTCTGCCGGACGCGGGGCTCGCACCGGCGATCCTGCCGCCCGCCGAGATTCCCTCCTTGGAGCCGCTCGTGATGGCGGGCGAAGGCGGAGCCCCGGCGATCGCCGTCGCGCTGCCCGGCGCGACGCGGATCGTGCGGGTCGTCTGGGACGGCACGTCGATCGCCGAGGCCCGCCGGAACGCTCGCATTCTCTCGGTCGCGGTGCCCGCGGCCGCCGTCGTCCTGGCCCTTCTCGTCGTTCCGTTCCTGAAGCGCCTCCTCGAGCCGATCGACGCGCTCACGAAGACGGCGCGCGGGGTCGGCGCCCTCGTGCCTGCGGCGCGCGCGGGCGGCGACGAAGCCGAGACGGCGATCGCGACGTTTCAACGCACGGTCGAGGAGCTGAAGAAGCGCACGGCCGAGCTGGAAGGGCTGCGCCGCTCCGAGCAGCGGCGCGCCGACGTCCTCGCGGTGACGGCCGAGACGCTCGTGAGGTCGCATCCGGGCGGGCTCGTGGTCGTGGATGCCGCCGGCCGCCTCACGCAAGCGAACGTTCCGGCACGAGAGCTCCTCGGTCTCGGAGGAGGGGATCTCGGTTCTCCTGCCGAGGCCGCGGTCGACGCGGTGCCCGCGCTCCGCGCGGCGGCGCAGGCGGCAAGCGCCGGCACGCCGACGCTCTCGCGGGAGCTGACGCTCGGAGAAGGGCCGGACGCACGCCTCCTCGAGCTGACGGCCGTTCCGATCCTGGATTCCGGGAAGACGGTGCTGGGAGCTCTCCTCTTCCTCGAGGACCGCACGACCACGCGGCGCCTCGAGCGCGAGCTTTCGTCCCGCCGCGAGCTCGCGGCGCTCGGTGAGATGTCGGCAGGAATCGCGCACGAGTTCCGAAACGCGACGGGAACGATCCTCGGCTGGGCGCGTCTCGCCTCAAAGACGGAGGACCCGACGGCCCGCGCCCGGCAGCTCGAGGCGATCCAGACCGAGGCCGAGCACGTGGCACGCGTGACCGGCGACTTCCTCTTTTTCGCGCGGCCCGAGCGGCTCGAGATGGGGCCGTGCGACCTCCGCGCGCTCGCGCTCGAGATCGTGGACGAGCAGCGCACGCTGACGCCCGGCGTTCTCGTCGAGGCGGAGGGGACGTTCGCCCCCGCGCTCGCGGACGCGGCCCTCGTGCGGCGCGCGCTCGTGAACCTCGTGAAAAACGCGTGCGAGGCTGCGGCGGCGGGCGGCCGCGCGGGCCACGTCGTGCTGCGCGGCGAGGGCGAGGCCTCCGGGTTCGCGCGGATCGCGGTCGAGGACGACGGCCCGGGCGTGCCCGATGAGGCCGCCCAGAAGCTCTTCGTCCCGTTCTTCTCGACGAAGGAGACGGGGACGGGGCTCGGCCTCGCTCTCGTCGCCAAGATCGCGGTGCTCCACGGCGGCCGGATCTCGGTAGGGCGGTCGGCGGCCCTTCAGGGCGCCCGGTTCGAGCTCGCGTTCCCGGCCGCGGCCACCGCGGCCTTCCGCTTCTCGAGGAGCCCTTTGAACTGATCCTTGTCGAGCGCCTTCTCGAACGCCTCGTCCGCGTCCACGGTCGCCGCCACGACGAGGTCCACGAGGTACTGGTCCATCCCGACCATCCCGGCGGTGCGGCCCGTCTGGATCAGCGTCGAGATCATGTTCGTCTTTCCCTCGCGGATGCTGTTCGAGAGCGCGGAGGATCCACGGAGCACCTCGAACGCGGGAACGCGTCCGCCGCCCTTCTTCTTCAGGAGCACCTGCGCGACGACCGACTTCAGCACTTCCGCGAGCACGGTGCGCACCTCCTCCTGCTCCTCGGCGGGGAAGCTGTCGATGAGACGGTCCACGGCCTTCGCGGCCGAGTTCGTGTGCAGGGTGCCGAAGACGAGGAGCCCGGTCTCGGCCGCCTGAAGAGCCATCGACATCGTCTCGAGGTCGCGAAGCTCGCCGACGAGGACGACGTCGGGGTCCTCGCGAAGCACGGCTTTGAGCGCTCCCGCGAACGTCGGCGTGTCGAAGCCGAGCTCCCGGTGGGAGATCAGCGACTTTTGGGGCATGTGGATGAACTCGACCGGATCCTCGATCGTGACGATGTGTGACGCGCGCGTGCGATTGATCCAGTCGAGGAGGGCCGCGAGCGTCGTGGACTTGCCGGAGCCCGTCGGACCGGTAACGAGCACGAGACCGCGGGAAACGCGCGCGACGTTCGCGACGATGGGCGGCAGCCCGAGCTCCTCGATCGAGAGAACCCGGGGCGGAATCATGCGGAGCACGGCTCCCGACCCGTGCTCCTGGCGGAACAGGTTCACGCGGAAGCGCGCGATCTTTCCCATGGAGTAGGCGAAGTCCGCATCGCCCGTCTCCCGCCATTCCTTGAGCAGCTTCTCAGGAGCGATCGGGGCGATCAGCTTTTCGTACTCCTCCTCGGTCAGCGTGCGCCACTTCAGCCGCTGAAGATCCCCGTCCACGCGGACCATCGGCGGCGATCCCACGGCGAGGTGAAGGTCCGAGGCTTTCTTGTCGACGACGATTCGGAGCAGCGTGTCGATCCGGTTCCCGCTCCGTTCCGACATCGAGACGGGAGGCGTCGTGATCATTCGAGGGCCTTCCTCTCGTCGGCGAGGAGCTTCTCGAACGGCTCCTTCTTGAGCGCCTTCTCCATGGCCCTCTCGGGGTCCACCTTGCCCTCCTCGCAGAGCTTCATGAGCGACTGGTCCATTGTCGTCATGCCGGCGCCCTGGCCCGTCTGAAGCTGCGAGGGAAGCTGATGCGTCTTGCCTTCGCGGATGAGCGCCGCCACGGCGGGCGTCGACCGGAGGATCTCGAAGGCCGCCACGCGCCCCGCGAATCCGCGACGCGGCAGGAGCGTTTGCGAGACGACGGCCCTGAGCGAGTCCGAGAGCATGACGCGGATCTGCCCCTGCTGCCCCGGGGGAAACGAGCTGATGATGCGGTCGATCGTGGCGGGCGCGCTCGTCGTGTGGAGCGTGCCGAACACGAGGTGCCCCGTCTCCGAGGCCGTGATCGCGAGAGAGATCGTCTCGAGGTCGCGCATCTCGCCCACGAGGATGACGTCGGGGTCCTCGCGGAGCGCCGCCCTGAGCGCCCGCGCGAACGAGGCCGTGTGGTGCGGCACCTGCCGCTGGTTGACGAGGGACTCCTTGTTCGCGTGGACGAACTCGACCGGGTCCTCGACCGTGATGATGTGGCAGGGGCGCGTCTCGTTGATGCGGTCGATGAGCGCCGCGAGCGTCGAGGACTTTCCGCAGCCCGAGGGGCCGGTCACGAGGACGAGGCCCTGCGTGAGTCTCAGGACGTCGGAAAGCGACGGCGGGAGCCCGATCTCCTCGATCGTCGGGATGGATTTCGGGACGGCGCGGAAGCAGGCGTCGAAGCCGCCGCGCTGGGAGAAGAAATTCGCCCGGAAGCGCCCGAGCCCGGGCAGCTTCAGGCAGACGTCGATCTGGCGCTCACGTTCGAGGCGCTTCCACTCGCCCTCGTCGAGCACCTCGCGGATGAGCTGGGTGGCGCGCGCGCGGGTCATGGGCGGCGCGTCCACGGGCTCGAGGACGCCCTGCACGCGCCGGTGGGGCACGAACCCCGTCGCGAGGTGGAGGTCCGAGGCCCCGCGCTGGACGGTGTCCGCGAGGTACTCGACGAGCCGCGCGTGCTGGTTGCCGGCCAGCGCGACGGCCTCGACTTCCTGCTCGAACTCGGGCAGCGCGTCGCGTGCCTCGTCGCCCGAAAGCCTGCCGACGAGGCGCCGGGCGCGCGCCCGGACCGCCGCGTCCATCTGCGCCATCTGCGCGACGCGCGTGCAGATCGTCGCGATCTGCGGCTGCACGCCGGGATCGGCGGTCGCGATCTTTCCCAGCGCATCGAGGATCTCGATTTGGATGTCCGAGCGCGTCCCGGCGGCTTTGAATGCGTCGAGAAGCGGCTGCGCGGCGCGCTTGTCGGCGATGTCCCCGAGCGCCGAGGCGGCGGCGAGGATCAGGTCGGGGTCCTTCAGGGCCGCGATCAGGCGCGCGACGACTTCCTCGTTCCCCCTCCCGGAGCGCCCGAGCGTCTCGACGGCGCGCGTCCGCACCCAGAGGTCGCGGTCGTCCAGAAGCTTGATCCACACGGGCACCGCCTTGATGTCCGAGAGCGCCAGCGTCATCTCGGAGGCGGCCTTCGCGAACGCCGGGTCGGGGTCTCTCGTGAGCGCGAGAAGCGCGTTCACGAATCCCGGCAGGCCGTCGCGCGCCGTCTCGACCGCGCGGTCGCGGACCCATACGTACGCGCCGCGGAAGTGCTCGAGGATCCGGCGCGCGAGGAGATCCGGCGCGAAGGGCAGGAGGAGCTGCAACGTGCCCTGGCGCACGATCGCGTTTCCGTCGGCGAGGAGCGGCACAATCTCCGGCGTGTGATCCTGCTTCGCCGTGGCGAGCAGGCGCTTGAGCGCGCCGAACGACGCTTCGGCCACGCGCCCGCCGCCCGTGCGGGCCATCTGGAGGACGTCGGGGAAATAGCTCTCGTTCGGGTTCTTCTCGAGAACGGCGAGGGCCGAGTAGCGGATCTCCTCGTTCTCGTCCTGCAGGAGCGGGACGGCGAGACTCGAGGCCACGGCTGCGCTTCCCTCGAAGCTCATCTCGCTGACGGCCTTGAGGGCGCGTGCGCGCACGGTGGGATTCGTCGCCGTGAGAACGCGGCGCGCGATGTCGAACGCCGCCTCGGCCGGCAGCTCGCGCGCGAGCTCGAGCGCCGCGAGGCGCGCGAAGTCGTCGCCGCGCGACGCGACCTCCTGGAGGAACGGCCCGAGCTGCGGCCCCGCGAGGTCCTTCAGGAAACGCATCACGGCGCGGCGCACGGCCTCGGAGTGCGTCTTGAGGAGCGGGACGAGCGACTCGAGGCCGGCCCGGTCGTGGCGCCTCTTGAGGATCGCGAGGCCCGCGGCCCGGATCTCCGGGGTCTGGTCGAGCGCGGTCCATGCGACCCATTCCGGGTCGGGCTTCACGAGGGCCTGGAACTTGTCGAGGAGCTCTTTCTTCTGCGCCTCGCTCGTCCACTTGTGCTCGCGGAGCTGGACGACGAACGACGGCTCCGAGCGGTGGCCCCTCAGCTTCTCCAGAACCATCAGCGCGTCTCCATGGCGCGCCTATCGTAGCCGACTGGGCGTCCGTGTTTCTGGTGAGGGGAATCGTCCGCTGTCAGGGCAGGGCGTGTTACGAAACGTGTCGAGTCGCGGGCTCCTTCCGGCGGGGTCGACCAGGATGAGTTGGGCGTAAGATCCCTGTTACGAGTTACTTGGCTGTCCGGATCAGATCGCGGCATGAACCTCGCTTTGAAAGGGCGGACTCTTACATGATGAGTTTCTTGCTTCCACTTGCTCGCCCGCTCCCATACGCGCCCCGGCCGCGCGGACGGAGAGGCTTCAGCCTGATCGAGCTGCTCGCGGTCGTCGTGATTCTCGGCATCATGTTCGTCATCGGCGGAGGCGAGATCGCGAGGGCCTGGAAGCGCCAGAAGTTGCAGAGCGCCTCCACCGACATCAGGGTTCTCTTTCAGAGGGCGCTCTCCGAGATGCAGCGCCGCAGCATGCAGACCTTCATCCAGGTCGGCCCTCTCGTCACGCCGGGCTCGTCGAAGTACATGCCGCTGTACCTCGTCGGAGACGCGGATGGGGACGGCGCCCTCGCGAGCTGCTTCGCGAATCCGCCGACGGTGGCTTGTCCGGACCTCCTCATCGACCAGTACAACATCGTCGTCACCGGCCTGACCGGCACGATGGGAACCACGGGCGTCGATCAGGAGTTCAGCCTGTCCGCGGACTTCACGGATCAGGTCCAGTCCACGTTCTGGTCGGACAACACCACCCCCTGGACCAACCCGCGCGTCCTCAGGTGCGACTTTCAGGGGCGCGCGATCGACCCCACCTCCGGCCGCCAGATCGTCGCGCCCGCCACGCTCAACCTCACGCACGTGGACGTCGTCGGCGGGTCTCTCATGCCTCCGACGCGCTACGTGCTCAGCATCAATCCGGTCTGGAGCGTTCGTGTCGCCAAGCAGATCAAGGACGCGTCGGGCACGTGGGTGACCCAAAATGGCTAGGCGTCGGACGGCGAGCGATCTTCGAACGGGCGCCCGGGCCCGCCGCGGAAGCAGCTTCGTCGAGGTGCTCCTCGCCATGACCATCATGGCGCTCGTCCTCGTGGGCATCCTCCAGATGTTCTCCGTTTCACTCATCATCAACAAGGGCGCGGCGGCGCGCACGCAGATGCTCTTCAAGTGCCAGCAGGTCGTCGAGAACATCCGCTGGTACTACTACGTGACGGGGCACAGCCTGGCCACGCCGACCGGTACCGGCATCCCCGCTCTCGGGGCGGTCACGGTGGACCTTCCGTACGACGGAACCGAGACAGATCCAGCAGACGGGAACCTCTTGTGGACCTTCTGGGGTCCGAACGGGGCGAACGTCATGGAGGCGCCCAACGGCCCGTACCAAATTCGCTACGTGATCCAGCAGGATCCCGCGCAGGCCGTCGCTCCGAACGTCGTCTGGGTGATCACGGTCTCGGCGGTGCCGACGAACGTCGCGACCGCCACGCACTACTTCGGAATCGGCACGACCAGCAGCGGCAAGAGAGTCGACTATGTGGCGCAGTTCACGCAGTGACCTCGTGCCGCGGCGGCTCCGCGGCCCGGCTCGTGACGTCACTCGCGGCTTCACGCTTCTCGAGGCGATGGTTTCGCTGCTGCTCCTGGTCATCGTCCTCATCGTCGCGATGACGATGCTCTTTCAGATGCGTGCGTTCGCGGAGAGACAGCAGTCTTTCATGCTTCCCCGCCAGACGGCGCGCCGCGCGGCCGAGTACCTCTCGTATTACTTCGCGGGCGCTTCCGACCTCAACTTCATCACCTCCCCGCCGAATCCGAACGCCCTGATCATGTACTACAACCTCAACGGGGTCCCGACGCGGGCCTCGTACAACAACCTCACGGGAATCGCGGCCGACGAACCCGGGAATGCCGTCCTGGCGGCGTCCGGACTCAGGCCCGCGAATACGTCGACCCGGTTCGGCGACATCGGAACCGACATCATCACGATGGTGACTCCTTTCGATCCGAGCCGATACCAGATCTTCGCTCCTTTCCCTTCAGGCAACGCGGCCGCGGATGTGTGGGTCAATTTCCGGGTCGGCTGCGCGACGAGTGACGCCGTCAATCAGACGAAGTTCCAGGAGGCCACGGGCTTCGATGGCACGCAGAGCGCGCTCCTCATGCTCGTCGACAAGAGAGGGTCCTGGACGTACGTGCGCATTCCGAGCGCGGGCTACGTACCAGGCGGACTCTGCACCGATGTGACGAGCTACAAGAACATCCACGTCCAGGTCGACACGACGTCGGCCACGCTCGCGCCCCCGAACGGAGTGCCGGTCCTCCTGGATCCGGTCTACCTCGTCACGGGTCTTCAGGTGATCTCTTTCCGCGTGCTGACGGACGACGTCGACGGGCTTCCGAAGCTGCAGCAAAAACTCGGGCTTTTCGATCCGACCGCCGACAATCCGGGCACGAGCTTCACGAACGTGATGGAAAACGTCGAGGACTTGCAGGTTGCGTACATGTACTCACAGGAGGCCGCCAAGGGAGCGACGGGCAACCTGGTCTGGAACACGGCGTCCCAGACGATCAATTCGACCGCTGCCGGATGTGGAGGGCTGCCCGCGCCCGGGTGCGACACGCACGTTCCCTTCCAGGCGGGTCCCAATTTCGGCGCGCTTCCGCCGGCCCTGGACATCTCCAATGTGATCGGCGTGCGGTTTTCCATCACCGCGCGGTCACCGCTCCTTTCGCTCGCGGTGCGCCAGATGACGACGACCGCGAACCAGCATTTCCGCCCGGCGTCCGAAGATCACGCCGTGACGATGGATACGGCCAATCCCACGTCGCCTCTGTACGACCAGTTCGACCACTATCGCGCGACGGCGACCCTCATGCTTCGCAACCGGATTCCGAGAGGATGAGCATGAAAGAACGCGGCAGCGCCCTCGTATCCGTGATCCTCGTCCTCCTCGTTTTGACGATCGTGGGCGTCGGGATCGCCTATTTCACATCCATGGAAGATCGCTTGTCGGGCAACACGCGCATCGCGAAAGCGGGCTTCTATGCGGCGGACGCCGGCCTTCGGCGCGGCGAGGCCCTTCTGGAGAGAGCCGTCACCCTCGACACGTCCTGCTCTCCTCCGACCCTTTCCGCGATTCTCGGCGCCCGCTCGGTGTTGGCGCCGGTCCTGAAAGTTCCCGGCGGGGGGTACGACGCACTGGCTCTGGACTTTTCGATGCTTCCCGCCGCGACCGTGGCCTGTCTCGGGGCGGACGCCACAGCGGCCCTCATCGACGTCGTGATTCCGCCCCCGGCGTCCGTCCCCGTCGTCGACAGGGTCACGTACTCGCTTTACCTTCGCAACAACGTGGATGACGCCGGGGGTTCGGACGTCCTCGACACGGACAGCATCGTGAACCTCGTTTCGGTCGGAACGGTGAAGCTCGCCATCGGCACGAGCGTGACGCACATCATCGAGGAGCAGCTCCTCCTGTCGAGCGGCGGAAACTCTTCCGGAGGCCAGAAAGACATTGACGCGGGCGGGACGAACACCATCAGCTCCGACGCGGGAAAAAGTTGAAGGCACGATCATGACGAACATCACGACGCCTCGCCGCTCGATCGCCCTTCCGGTCTTTGTGAGGAAGACGTGCGCGCTCGTGCTGCTCTTGGCGATGGGACTCGGCGGGGCCGGCATGGTGCAGGCCGCCGCGCCCGTCGAAGGGTACAACCCCCTCCGCCAGATCACCTCGCAGATTATTCGCGCGAACCTCCTCATCGTCCAGGATCTCAGTCAATCGATGGCCTGGGACACGTACAAGCACCCTCTCGTCGAGGATGAGGATTCCGTCGGCCGGCTCGTCTGGAGCGTGACGTGTCTCCAGCCCGACCTGGGTCCGACGCCGACGCCCACGCCGACGCCGACGCCGACGTACACGCCGACGAACACGCCGACGGT
>PLZI01000016.1 GCA_003152095.1 Acidobacteriota bacterium
AATCACCCGAACATCGTGACGATCTATGAGATCGGGCATGCCTCCGGCGTGCCCTACCTCGCGATGGAGTTCATCGATGGGAAGACCGTTCGCGAGCTTCTTGCGGGCGGTCCCTTGCCTGTACGCCGCATCGTGGATCTCGGCGCGCAGCTCATGGACGGGCTTGCGCGCGCGCACGGAGCCCGCATCGTCCATCGGGACCTCAAGCCGGAAAACCTCATGGTTTCGGCGGACGGATTCCTGAAGATCCTCGACTTCGGAATCGCCAAGCTGGCGGATCCGGGGCTCGGAAACCCGGATACGCCCTTCCTCACCGCGACGGGAATCGTCATCGGCACGCCGTCGTACATGTCGCCCGAGCAGGCGGCGGGCCGTACCGTGGACTTCCGCTCGGACCAGTTCTCCGCGGGACTGATTCTCTACGAGCTCGCGACGGGGAAGAGAGCCTTCGACCGCTCAACCGCGGCTGAGACTCTCACGGCCATCATCCGCGAGGAGCCCGAGCCGCTCGCCACGCTCGTCCCACGCCTTCCCACACCCGTTCGCTGGATCATTGAGCGCTGTCTTTCGAAGGACCCGGACGAGCGCTACGCCGCGACGCGCGACCTCGCCCGCGATCTCAAGCAGATGCAGCTCAACGCGGACGGCCTCTTCGGGACCGAGCGCCCGCATGCTCCTTCGCTGACGGGGGGAACCGCCGCGACGGCCGTCCCGGAGGCCGGACCCGCCGGGAGGGTGACTCCGTCCCTCGCGCGCCGGGCGGGTCGCATCGCCCTCGCGGGCCTTGGCGTTCTCGCCATCGCCGCGGCGGGCGCCGGACTCGGGTACTGGCTCCGCCATGAGGCGAGCGACGCTCCAGCGCCCACCTGGACGGGCTCCTTGGTGATGGGCGGGTCGACTCGCGTGCTCACGCCGCGGGGGTCACCCGACGGGCGCCGCATCGCTTTCCTCACCGTCGTCGGGGGCCTCGCGCAGGTCGCCGTCATGGATCCCGGCTCCGGCGACTGGACCGTCCTCACCAAGCGGCGCGACGCCGGCTCGGTGCACCGTGTCGAATGGTCCGCGGACGGATCGCGCCTTTTCTTCGACCGCATCACGGACGTGCCGCGCGGGGTTTTCAGCATCCCGGCCCTCGGCGGAGACGAACGCCTCGTCCTCGAGGGAGTTCAGGGGCCCGAGCCGCTCCCGGACGGAAGCCTTCTCGTCGTGAAGCTCGACGACGAGCACCGCTTCGTTCTCGTCCGGTTCTGGCCCGACACGGGAAACCAGAAGCTCATCGCGCCGCCCGTCCTGCCCGACTCGACCGACCTCGTCGCCCGCCTTTTCCCCGACGGCCGCGAGGTCCTCGTCTGGGGCCGATTCGCGGGAGAGAAAGACGCGGCCGGCCGGCGCACGCACATCGTGGACCTCGCGACGGGCGCCGTGCGGCCGTTCCTCCCCGGCGTGCCTCTCGCACCCCCGTTCGTTCCTCTTCGCGACGGCCGATCCTTGCTCGCACGCGTGCAAGCTGGCGACCTTCACCGCATCGTCTCGGTCGCTCGCGACGGCACCGCCATCCAGACGCTCCTCACGGTCCCCGCGCGGCCCCGGTACCTCGTCGAGGGAGAAAGCGGCACGCTCTACGTCGGCTTCGCGGAGAGCGCTGGAGACCTGCTGCGTTTCCCCCCGTCCGGAGGAATCCCCGAACGGATCGCAACAACTCCCCCGAACCTCCTGATGACCCCGGTCGAGTTCCCGGATGGGCGCCTGCTCGTGCCCGGTGTCGTCGCGGGCCGCCGGCAGCTCCTCGTCACGGGCAGCGAGGGCGATCTCCGGCCCTTCCTCGGCTCGTCGGATGCGACGTTTCCTCCGGTCGCCGTCGCGGCGTCAGGCGTCGCGGCCCTCCTCACGGGCGCCAGCGGTTCGCCGCCGCAGCTCGGTCTCGCGTCGGTCGCCGACGGCCGGCTTCTCAAGAGGCACGCCCTCCCGAAGGGCACGGTGCCGGCGGCGCTTGCCGCCTCCCGCGACGGGAAGACGTTCTTTTTCGCCGACGGAGGCACGATCTACTCCCTCGACGCGGCAACCGGTGCGACGAAAAAGCTCTGCGCAGGCCATGGCGTCGCCGGCGACCCGGGAGCCGACGAGGTCGTCGTCCAGCGCAACGCGGCTTCCGGCGTCCAGCTCGTGCGCGTGGCGCTCGCGACGGGCGTCGAAACCCCGGTTCCCGTGTCGGGACCGCTCAAACTGGCCCCGGCATCGCTCGCGCAGGGAGCCATCGGCCCCGACCGCCGCATTCTCGTCACCGCCATCTCGCAGGACACCTGGGCTCCGATCCCCGCAATCCTCGATCCGGGAACGGGCGTCGTCACGCCGGTTCCCGTTTCGTATGACGGCGAGATCGTGGCGACCGCCTGGGGCCGGAACGGGTTCATTCTCGGCATGGGACTCGGAGCCCGCGGGGAATTCTGGATCTTCCGGCCACGAGAGCCGGGCGCGCCGTGAGCCGGAGATCCCGTGGCGCCGTTCCGGCCGGTTACTTCTTGGCCTTGCCTTTCTTGTCCTTCGCCGGCGCCGGCCGGTAGCCCTTCGCGCCCACCTTGCCGAGCGCGCCGACGCTCTCGAAGTACTTCGCGAAGGCGATCATGCCGCCTTCGGCCTGCTCCCAGTCGTAGTTCTCGTTCGGCGCGTGGTAGCCGTGCTCGGGCAGAGAGAGCCCGAGGAAGAGGATCGGCACCTTCAAGAGCTTCTCCATCGTGACGACGGCGCCGATCGAGCCGCCCTCGCGCACGAAGACCGGCTCCTTGCCGAACGCAAACTTCACCGAGCTCCGCACGGCATCCGCGAGCGGGCCCGTCGTGATACCGCGGTACGGATCGAGGCGGCCCTCGAGATGGACCTTCACGTCGGGATTCCTCTTCTTCACGAACGCCGTCACGAGCTTCGTGATCTTCGCGCCCGTCTGGTTCGGGACGAGCCGGCACGAGACTTTCACCTCGGCGCGCGGCGGGATGATCGTCTTCACGCCCGGGCCCGTATAGCCGCCCACGACGCCGTGGATCTCGAACGTGGGCGTCGCCCAGATGCGCTTCATGATGTGGAGCGCGTCGTTCGTGCGAAGGGACTTGAAGAGGTGGTCTTTCTTGAAGCCGGAAACCGTGAAGCCGGATCTCCGGAAGTCTTCGAGCTCGGCCTTCGACAGCGCGACCACGTCTTCGTAAAAGCCGGGAATCTTCACGCGGCCCGACTTCGCGTCGAAGCAGTCGGCGACGAGCTGCATGAGCTCGGCGATCGGATTGCGCGCCGCGCCGCCCGTCACGCCGGAATGCTGGTCGGTCGTACCCGTCTCCAGCGTGAAGAGCAGGCCCTGCAGGCCGCGGAGTCCCGCGGGCGCCGCCGGCTTGCCTCGCGCGATCCAGATCGTGTCCGAGACGATGACCGAGTCCGTCGCGAGAGCGTCCACGGCGCCCGCAACGCCTTTCGCGAAGCTCGGCGAGCCGATCTCCTCCTCGAATTCCCACAGGACCTTCACGTTCACGGGCACGCCCGCGTCCACGGCGGCCTTCGCGCCGAACAGCGCGGAAAGCGCGGGACCCTTGTCGTCCGTCGTGCCGCGGCCGAAATAGCGGTCGCCCGTCTTCGTGAAGACGAACGGCTCGGTCTCCCACGGCTCGGTCTCCTTCGAGGCGGGCTGGACGTCCAGATGGTTGTAGACCGTGACCGTCGGGCGGGAGGCATCGTCGCCCCACTTCCCGCTGACGATCGGGTTGCCGCCCGACTCGTGGACGGACGGGCTTCCGCCGAAGGCGCGGATCGTCTCGGTGGCCAGCTTGATGCCGTCGGCGATCGCGGCCTTTTTCGTGGGATCGACGGAGACCGTCTGGCACTCGACGAAGTCGCGCAGCAGCCCCTCGAAGCGGGGGCGGTTCTGGCGGGCGAAGGCGGTGAGGGCGTCCTTGGTGAGCGCGGACGTATTCATGGCCGAAGTGTAGCCCCGGCCCGGAACCCGTATCAGCCGGAAACCCCTGAAGGCTCCTCGGAGGAGGGCGGCCCCGGCGCACGGCGCTTCCTCTTGTGCATGCGCTCCTCCTCTTCCTTGAAGAGATATTTGATGGAGCGCTTCGGAATGAGGAGGTTCGGCGCGTGCTCGCGGTTCAGCTTGATGACGTCCTTGTCGTACCACTCGATCCAGCCGCGCAGCTCCTCGCCGTCCACGAGGCGGACGACGATCGGCGTCTTGCTCTGCATCTGCTTGAGGTAGTAGTACGCCTCGGCGTTCGTCTGCTCCGGAGGGACCATCTTTCGCGACGAAGGTCCGCGGGTGACCCCCTGGTCGCGCAGCACACGGGCCAATGAGGGCCGGATGAGCTTCCGCGGGCCCAGCTCGGCGGTCGGGCCGTTCGCGTCGGCGGAAGGCTCTGCTGGGGTCGGCGGCTTTTTCACCGAGGCCATCTCGATGACTCCTCTGGCGGGGATCATGGAGTGAGGAACGAACTTAAGAGGGAGTCTATTCCGCACTCCGGCGTAAAAGCGAGGCCCCCGGGAGGCCCAGTCAAACCCGGTTCAGGCTGCCGGCGGGGCCGGCGGGGCGGAACGCGCCCGGTCCCGGTCGCCGCCGTGACTCATCCGCCGCGCGGCTTCGATCCCGCCCTCCAGCTCGTAAGCGACGCAGCACTTGAGGCGGCCGCACTGGCCGGTGAGCTTGGAGGGGTTCGGAGTGAGGCCCTGCATTTTGGCCATCTTGATGGCCACGGGGTGGAAGCTCTTTAGCCAGGTCGAGCAGCAGAGCGTCAGGCCGCACGAGCCGATGCCGCCGATCAGCTTCGTCTCGTCTCTCACGCCGATCGTCTTCATCTCGACGCGGATTTCGAAGCGATCGCCCAGGCGGCGGGCCAGCTCGCGCGTCTCGGGCTTCTTCTCGGATGTGTAGAGAACCGTCATGCGCCGGCGGTCGAACCCGACCGCGCACTTGACGACGTGGAGGTCCAGCTTCAGCTCGGCCACGGCCGCGTCGGCGAAGAGGCGCGCCGCGTCTTGCAGCTCGGTCCTCTCGATGTAGTCGGCGTATTCCGAGTCGGACGCGAGCCTCAGGAAGCGCTTCGCCTTCTTCGACGAGCACGCCTTCGCGAGGACCGGGGTCGTCGTCGTGACTTCGGCGAACTCGGGGCCGGTCTCCGCTTCCACGATGATGCGCTCGCCCGGCTTGACCGCGATCTCGCCCGTGAAGACGAGCGTCGTGCGCCCGTCCATCGCGTCGGCGACGCGCACCCCGATGTAGTTGCCGCCGGGGTTCGTGGAGGTTCCGAGGGAGCAGCCGGTGCAACTCATTCTCAGGGATTGTGCCAGAGAGCCTATTCCCGTGCGTAGAGCGCGGCCCCGAGAAGACCCCCGTCATCCCCGAGCGCGGCCGGTTCAATCCGCAGCTTTCCGAGCTCCTGCGAGAAGGCGAACGTGTCGGCCCACTTCCGCACTTCCGCGAGATAGGAGGAGCCCACGTCCATCGCCACGCCGCCGCCGAGCACGAAGAGGTCGGGAGAGAAGACGTCGAAGACGTTCGCCATCGCGAGGCCGACGGCCTTCGCGGACCGGGTGAGGGCGCGGAGCGCGAGCGCGTCCTTCGCCAGAGCGGCGTCGCGAAGCTGAAGGCTCTTCAGCCGGGAGTTTCTCTTCGAAATGGCCTTCTGAAGGCACGTCTTTTCGCCGCCCTCGATCTTCTTCCTCAGCCAGGCCTCGATCCCGACCTTCGCCGCGATGCCTTCGAGCGTTCCCTCGGCCGATCCCGGCTTCACACGCCGGAAGTCGATCCGCGTCATGCCGATTTCCCCGGCATTTCGATTCCAGCCTCGATGGATTCTCCCGCCTCGAATGACCGCGCCCCCAATGCCCGTGCCGACCCAGACGGCGACCATCGTCTCCGCGCCTCGGCCGGCGCCAAGTCGCGCCTCCCCCAGCGCCGCGAGCCGCACGTCGTTCTCGAGGCGGAGGCGCGCCGTCGAAAACGGCCCGCGAAGGGACTCGAGGATCTTCCAGTTCGTCGCCGACAGATTGCCCGACCTGAGGAGGACGCCGTTCTCCGCGTCCACGGTTCCCGGCGCCGCGACCGCGAGCGCCTCGACCCGTTCGCGCCCGGCACCCGCCTCTCGAAGCGCGAGGTCCGCGGCGACGACGAGCGCCTCGCCGATCGCGGCCGTGCCGTCCGCGAACGGCGTCTCGAGCCTGCCGCGCCCGACGATCTTTCCCGCCCCGTCCACGACGCCCGCGAGGATCTTCGTCCCGCCGAGATCGATCCCGAGAGTGAGCGCACCCTGCGTTCGAGCGGCCATCTCCGCGAGGGCGTGCATGGATCTGATCATAATTCGGCATACTGCCGCGGTGGCGAGCCTCTCGGACCTGTCGCTCAAGAACCGCATCTTCATGGCGACATACCGGTACCGCGCGCTGGACCCCGTGCCGTTCGCGCGGCCGCGATTTCCGCTCCGCGAGGCGCGCGTCGCGCTCGTGACGACGGGCGGCGTTCACCTGCCGTCGCAGATCCCGTTCGACGACGAGATGAAGGGCGGCGACGTCTCGTTCCGCGAGATCCCGAAGGACACGGACGTAGCGACGCTCGGGATCGCGCATAAATCGGACGCGTTCGACCAGGCGGGCTTTCGCGCTGACCGAAACCTCGGCTTCCCGCTGGACCGCCTCCGCGAGATGGAGGCCTCGGGCGCGGTCGGGCGCCTCGCCCCGCGCGCTCTTTCGTTCATGGGCTCGATCTCGGCGCCGGGGCGGCTCGTGAAAGAGACGGCGCCCGAGGCCGCGGCGCTCCTCGAGGCGGATGGCGTCGACGTGGTGCTCCTCGTTCCGCTTTGACCCATGTGCCATCAGACCGTCGGTCTGATCGCAGGCGCGCTCGAGAGGTGCGGCATCGCGACGACGTCCGTCACGATGCTGAAAGAGGTGACGGTGAAGGTGCGGACGCCGCGTGCGCTCGCCGTGCCGTACGCGCTCGGCTACCCGCTGGGGAAACCCGGCGATCCGGCGCTCCAGACTCGGATTCTGCGCGCGGCCTTCGCGCTCCTCGACGTCCCGGGGCCGGGCCCGGTTCTCGCCGACTTCAGCGCAGCATAGAGCCCGAGCGCTCCACGAGGATCTCGAGCGCCTTGTGTCCGATGTCGCGGCGGAAGTGGGCGCCTTCGAAGCGGATCTTGCCCGCCGCTTCCCGGGCGGTCGTGAGGGCCTGCGAGAGGCCGCGTCCGCGCGCGCACACGTCGAGAACCCGGCCGCCCGATGTCACGAGGCGGCCGTCCGGTCCTTGTGCGGTCCCCGCGTGGAAGACGAACACGCCTTCCATCGCCTCGGCGTCCTCGACGCCGAGGATCGCGCGCCCACGCTCGAAAGGCCCCGGGTAACCCTCGGCGGTCATCACGAGCGCGGCCGTCGCCTCGCGCCGCCAGGTGAGCTGCGCCCCCTCGTCGAAGCGGCCTCGGGCCGCTCCCAGCAGGAACGGCAGCAGGTCGCCGTCGAGCCGAAGCAGGACCGCCTGCGTTTCGGGATCGCCGAACCTCACGTTGTACTCGAGAACGTACGGGTTCAGGCCCTTCTCGAGAATGATTCCCACGAAGAGCACGCCGCGGAACGGACGGCCCTCGGCCGCCATGCCCTTGAGCGTCGGCTGCACGACGAACGCGAGGACGTCGGAGGCCGTGGACGCGTCGAGAACCACCGACGGACTGTGCGCGCCCATCCCGCCCGTGTTCGGGCCGCGGTCGCCGTCGAAAATTTTCTTGTAGTCCATCGCGGTGGCGAGCGGCAGCGCGCGCTCGCCGTCACACAGGACCATGAAGCTCACCTCGTCGCCCGGGATGAACCGCTCCACGAGAACGCGATCGGCCGCCGAGCCGAACACGCGATCCTCGAAAAAGAGCTTCAGCGTGCGCTCGGCCTCCTCGGGCTCCTGAGCCACGACGACGCCTTTTCCCCCCGCGAGACCATCCGCCTTGAAAACGCACGGCAGCCCGTACGACTTGAGCGCGCGCTCCGCCTCGCCGCGCGTCTGGCACACCTCGGCATCCGGCGTCGGGATCCCGTACTTCTTCATGAAGAGCTTCGAGAAGACCTTCGAGCCCTCGAGTTCGGCCGCGAGACGGTTCGGCCCGAAGGCCGTGAGTCCGCGGCGCGAGAACTCGTCCACGAGGCCGAGCGTGAGCGGAAGCTCGGGCCCGACGACGGTCAAGTCGATCTTCATCGACTCGGCGAAGTCCGCCAGCTCGACGACGTTCTCGACGCCGATGGGAAAACACGTCGCCAAACGCGCGATACCCGGATTGCCCGGCGCACAGAAAATGTCCGTGACACCCGGCGCCTGCGCGAGCTTCCACACGAGCGCGTGCTCGCGACCCCCGGAGCCGACGACGAGAATCCTCATCTGGTTAGAGCCGAAGTCTAACCGACCGGAGGCTTGACGGCCCCGGCCGGCCCGCCGTACCCTGAGCGCGGCTCTTTGACCGGGTTTCATCCAGAGCGGCGGAGGGACGGGCCCTGCGATGCCGCGGCAACCGGTCCGGCGCGCCCCGACGGCGGGCGACGGACGCCAGGTGCCAAATCCCGCTCCAGGACGCACGACGCGGCCGGAGGAAGATGAGATCGAGGCCGAACACGGCGCGGAGTCCCGACGCCCCTTCGTCCTCGAGGGGGCGTTTTTCATGAAGAGAGACATCCGGGAGCGGCTGAAGGCCGAAGTCCTCCTCACGGACGGGGCGATGGGGACGCTGCTCGTGTCGCGCGGCGCGCCGGCGGAGGGCCCGCGCTCGCCGAATTCGGTGGCCGCGCCGGATCTCGTGCGCGAAATCCATGACGACTACGTGGCGGCTGGGGCGCAGGTGCTCTCCACGAACACGTGGGACGCGAACCGCGCCAAGCTCTCCAAGTTCGACTGGGCCGACTCGCTCGAGAAGATCAATCGCGAGGCCGTGCGCCTCGCCCGCGCCGCGGCCGAGGGGGAATATATCTACGTGGCGGGCGCCGTCGGTCCGCTCGGGCAGCTCGTGAAGCCCTACGGGCCGCTCACGCGCCTCCACGTGCGCGAGCTCTTTACGGAGCAGATCCGGATCCTCCTGGAAGAGGGCGTCGATCTCCTGTCCTTCGAGACGTTTTCCTCGACGCTCGAAGCCGTCGAGGCGCTGCGTGCCGCGCGGGCCCTGTCGGCCGGGATTCCGATCGTGGCCTCGATGACATTCCTCGCGGACGGCAAGACGAGCTTCGGCGAGGATGCGGAAGGCGCGCTCGCCGCGCTCGTCGCGGCGGGCGCCGACGTCGTCGGGATGAACTGCACGGTCGGGCCCCAGGAGACGTTCGAGAACTTTTCGCGCGTGGCCGGGTCGGTGTCCGTACCGGTTTCCATCCGGCCGAACGCCGGATATCCGTGGGTCGTCTCGGGGCGGACGGTCTATCCGGCGACGCCGGACTACTTCCGCCAGAGCGCGCGCGACCTCCTGCGAGCCGGCGCGGCGCTCGTGGGTGGATGCTGCGGCACCGCGCCGGAGCACATTGCCGCGATGGCGCGCGAGGTCGCCGGAAAGGCGCGCACCGCACCGGCGCCTGCGACGCACGTCGTCGTGACGGAAAGCCGCGCGGCGCGCCCGCGCGAGGCCGCGCTCGAGACGTCCGCCCTGAAGCGCAAGCTCGCCGACTCACGTGCCTTCGTCCTCACGGCCGAGGTCGAGCCGCCGAAGGGCATCGACGCCTCGGCGGCCGTGGACGGCGCGCGCACGCTCCGCGCCCTCGGTGTGGACGCGATCAACATCACGGACAACCCGATGGCGCGGCTCCGGATGTCGTCCATCGCCGTCGCACATCTCATCCGCACGGAGACGGGCGCCGAGACGATCTTCCATGTATCGCCGCGCGACCGGAACGTGCTCGGCATCCAGTCGGATCTCCTCGGCGCGGCCGGGCTCGGCATCAAGGCGCTGCTCGTCGTGGGCGGTGACCCGCTGAAGATCGGCGATTACCCGCAGGCCAAGCCCGTGGGCGAGATCGACACGCTCGGCCTCCTGCGCATCGTGAAGGGCTTGAACGCGGGCACGGACCTCGCGGGTGGCGCGATCGGCTCGGCCACGTCGTTCGCGATCGCGTGCGCGGCGAATCCCGCGGCGAGGGACCTCGACGTCGAGATCTCGAAGCTCTCCGCGAAAATCCAGGCCGGTGCCTCGTTCGCGCAGACGCAGCCCGTCTACGACGTCGCCGCGCTCGACCGCTTCTACACGCGCGCCGAGGCGCACGCGATTCCCGTCCTCATCGGCCTCATCCCGCCGAAGAGCCTGAAGCAGGCTCTCTACCTCGCGAACGAGGTCCCGGGCATGGTCGTGCCCGAGGAGATTCTCACGCGGATGCGCCGCGCGGCCGAGAAGGGCCCCGAGTTCGAGGAAGAGGAAGGCCTCGCGATCGCCGTCGAGCTCGCGCGCGCGGTCGCGGAGCGGGCCCGCGGCGTCCACATCATGCCGATGGCGCGCTACGACGCGGTCAAGCGGATTCTCGAGGCGCTCGGCGTGGAGGCGAAGCGCGCATGAGCGCCGAAGCCCGCCTCCGCGCGCTCCTTCACGAGCGCATCGCGGTCATCGACGGCGCGATGGGCACGATGATCCAGAGCCACGCTCTGGACGAGGCTGCCTATCGCGGCGAGCGGTTCCGGAATCACCCGAGGGACCTCAAGGGGAACAACGACCTCCTCGTTCTCACGCAGCCCGCGATCATCGAAGGGATTCACCGCCGATACCTCGAGGCAGGCGCCGACATCGTCGAGACGAATACGTTCAACGCGCAGTCGATCTCGCTTGCGGACTACGGCCTCCCGAGCCTCGCGTACGAGCTGAACGTCGCGGCCGCGCGCCTCGCGCGCCGGGCCGTGGACGCGCATCGCTCCGCCATGGGGAAGGACGCCTTCGTGGCGGGCGCGATCGGCCCCACGAACCGAACGCTCTCGCTCGCGGTGGACGTGAACGACCCGGGAAAGAGAACCCACGTCTTCGACCAGTTCGTCGCGGCCTATACGGAGCAGATCCGCGGCCTCCTCGATGGCGGCGCGGACCTGCTCCTTTTCGAAACCGTCTTCGACACGCTCGTCCTCAAGGCGGCGCTCTTCGCGGCGCTGCAGCACTTCGACGAGGCGGGACGCAGCGTTCCGATGATGGTCTCCGTGACGATTACGGACAAGTCCGGCCGAACGCTTTCGGGCCAGATGGTCGAGGCGTTCTGGAACTCCGTCGCGCACGCGCCGCTTCTTTCGGTCGGAATCAACTGCGCGCTCGGCGCGAAAGAGATGCGCCCCTACATCGAGGAGCTCTCCGGGATCGCGCCTGTCTTCCTGAGCGCGTACCCGAACGCCGGCCTTCCGAACGCGTTCGGCGGCTTCGACGAGACGCCCGAGATCATGTGCTTGGACATCGGCGGCTTCGCCCGCGAGGGCTGGGTGAACATCGTGGGCGGCTGCTGCGGCACGACGCCCGCGCACATCCGCGCCATCACCGACGCGGTGAAGGGGCTGCCCCCGCGGCGGGTTCCGTCTCCCGAACGCCGCACGCGCCTCTCGGGTCTCGAGCCCTACACGCTCCGGCCCGAGGAGACGTTCACGCTCGTGGGCGAGCGCACGAATGTCACGGGGTCGCCGAAGTTCGCCAAGCTCGTCCTGGCGGGCGACTACGAGGGCGCTCTCACCGTAGCGCGCCAGCAGGTGGACGGGGGCGCGAACGTCCTCGACGTGAACATGGACGAGGGAATGCTGGACGGGAAGGCCGCGATGACGCGCTTCCTGAACCTTCTCTCGGCCGAGCCCGACATCGCGAAGCTGCCGATCATGCTCGACAGCTCGAAGTGGGAGGTGATCGAGGCCGGGCTGAAGTGCCTGCAGGGCAAGTCCGTCGTGAACTCGATCAGCTTGAAGGAGGGCGAGGAGGCCTTCCGGCGGCACGCGCGCCTCGTGCGCCAATACGGCGCAGCCGTGATCGTCATGGCGTTCGACGAGGAGGGCCAGGCGACGACCGTGGAGCGCAAGGTCGCGATCGCGGCGCGCGCGTACCGGATCCTCACCGAGGAGACCGGCTTCCCACCCGAGGACATCGTCTTCGACCCGAACATCCTCACGGTCGCGACCGGCATCGAGGAGCACGACGCGTATGCCTTGAACTTCCTCGAAGCGGCCAAGCGCATCAAGGCGACGCTGCCTCACGCGAAGGTGTCGGGCGGCGTCTCGAACATCTCCTTCTCGTTCCGCGGGAACAACACGGTCCGGGAAGCCATGCATTCGGCGTTCCTGTATCACGCGATCCATGCCGGCCTCGACATGGGTATCGTCAACGCGGGCCAGCTCGCGGTGTACGAGGAGATCCCGAAGGACCTCCTCGTCCTCGTCGAGGACGTGCTCCTGAACCGCCGCAAGGACGCCACGGAAAGGCTCATCGCCTTCGCCGAGTCCGTGAAGAAGGCCGGCAAGGTCGAGGTCGTGGCTGATGCGTGGCGGAGCGGCACCATCGAGGAGCGCCTCTCTCATTCGCTCGTCAAGGGAATCGTGGACTTTATCGACGCCGACGTGGAGGAGGCCCGGAAAAAGTACGGCGCGCCTCTCGCCGTCATCGAGGGACCCCTGATGGCGGGAATGAGCGTCGTGGGCGACCTTTTCGGCTCGGGAAAGATGTTCCTCCCGCAGGTCGTCAAGAGCGCGCGCGTCATGAAGAAGGCCGTCGCGTACCTGCAGCCGTTCCTCGAAGCGGAGAAGCGTACGGGCGCGGCGTCCTCGCAGGTCAAGGTCCTCCTCGCGACCGTGAAGGGAGACGTGCACGACATCGGCAAGAACATCGTGGGTGTCGTCCTGCAATGCAACGGCTACGAGGTGATCGACCTCGGGGTCATGGTGCCCGCCGACCGCATCCTCAAGGCTGCGATGGAGCACGGCGCCCGCGTCGTGGGGCTCTCCGGCCTCATCACGCCGTCCCTCGACGAGATGGTCCATGTGGCGCGCGAGATGGAGCGCGAGGGCTTCACGGTGCCCCTCCTCATCGGCGGCGCCACGACGAGCCCCATCCACACGGCCGTGAAGATCGCGCCTGCGTACGGGCCGCCCGTCGTCCACGTGCTCGACGCGTCGCGGGCGGTCGGGGTCGTGAGCGGTCTTCTCGGCGCGGAGGGGGCCGGCCTCGCGGCCGCGAACCGGAAGAAACAGACCCTTCTCGTCGCCGAGCACGAAAAGCGGTCGGCCAAGCCTCTCGTCTCTCTCGCCGCTGCTCGCGCCCGCAAGCCGCGTATCGACTGGGCGGGCGCGCACCTCCCCGTTCCCCTCTTCACGGGCTCGCGCGCGCTCCACGACATGCCGCTCCTCGAGCTCGTGCCGTTCATCGACTGGTCGCCGTTTTTCCACGCGTGGGAGCTGCGCGGGCGGTACCCGCAAATCCTCGAGGACGCCGTGCTCGGTGCCAGGGCGAAGGAGCTCTTCGCGGACGCCCAAGCGCTCCTCTCACGCATCGTGAAGGAACGGCTTCTTTCGGCGCGGGGCGTCTACGGCTTCTTCCCCGCGAACGCCGACGGTGACGACATCCGCCTCTTCTCCGACGCGGCCCGGGCGCGGCCCCTCGCGACGCTCCACACGCTCCGGCAGCAGATGGAGAAGCCGGAGGGGCAGCCTCTCGAGGCGCTCGCCGACTTCGTGGCGCCGGGGGAGAGCGGACGAGCCGATTTCGTGGGTGCCTTCGCGGTGACCGCCGGCCTGGGTGTCGACGCGCTCTGCCGCGCGTTCGAGAAGGAGCACGACGACTACTCTTCGATTCTCGTGAAGGCGCTCGCGGACCGGCTCGCCGAGGCGTTCGCCGAGATGTTGCACCAGCGCGCCCGCGCGGACTGGGGCTATGGGCGGAACGAGAGCCTCACCGCCGAGGACCTCCTCCGCGAGCGCTACCGCGGCATTCGCCCCGCACCCGGATATCCAGCGTGCCCCGATCACACCGAAAAGCGCACGCTCTTTTCCCTCCTCGATGTGGAGACCAATGCCGGAATCGCGCTCACGGAGAGCTTCGCGATGATGCCCGCGAGCTCCGTGAGCGGCTTTTATTTCGCCCATCCCGAAGCGCATTACTTCGGCGTCGGACGCCTTGGGCGCGATCAGGTCGAGGACTACGCGGAACGAAAGCGCTGGACGCTCGAGGAGGCTGAGCGCTGGCTCTCTCCGAACCTCGGGTACGAGCCCGCCGGGGTTGCACGTCCCGCGGCGGCCGCGGCGCGGTAAGACGTCCCCCGGCTCTCGTGGGACTTCTCCCGCCTTTCACCGCCGCCGGCCGTCGATTCGCCGAATAGCGAGGGCGGAACGGTCCCGGGCGACGTACCTTTTCCACGGGAGAATCGCCATGGACACCAGCCCTCGCGCCGATACGANNACAACTTCGGCCTCGTCGACGTCGGCCGGTTCTGGAAGTTCTGGCCTCTCGTTCTCGTCGCGGTCGGCCTCGCGAAGCTCGCGTCCCGCTCGTTCATGACCGGAACGATTCTCATCGCGTTGGGTGGGCTCTTTTTCCTGCGCACGTTCGGCCTCGTTCACTTCCGGCTGAGCTACCTCCTTCCGCTCATCTTCGTGTTCATCGGCCTGCGCATCGTCTTCGCGCAACGTCCGGGGGCGCGGACGTGGGATGCGTCCACGAATCCGGGCGGCACGTTGAACGAGTGGGCGGTCTTCGGAGGCGGCGAGCGCCGGGTCAACTCGCCTAACTTTCTGGGCGGGCAGGCGAACGCCGTCTTCGGCGGCTTCAATCTCGACCTGAGGAATTCGAAGATGGCGGGCGACCACGCGGTGATCGACGTCTTCTGCTTCTGCGGCGGCGGCGAGCTTCGCGTGCCCGAGGACTGGAATGTGATCCTCAAGGTCGTCCCGATCTTCGGCGGCACGGACGACAAGAGCCGCCACTTCGCGAACGAGCCCGGGCGAACCCAGAAGGAGCTCCTCGTCACCGGCTTCATCCTCTTTGGCGGCCTCGGCATCAAGAACTAGGGGGCGCGATGCACCCCTTCTTTACTCAATCCGGACGCCTCGGCGTCTACCTTCTCGGCTGGATCCCGCTGACCGCGATCCTCGGCGGGCTCCTGATGCTCGCCGGAGGCCTTTCGCTCCTTGAGGCGACGGCTCTCGCGGCTCCGCTCGGGCTCCTGTACGCGTTCCTGTGCCTCTCGTCCTGGTACCTCTGTCGGGCATTTCCGATCGACTCGGCCCGCCTCCTCGCGACGGCGGCGGCCCTCGCCGTCGCCTCGCTCGTCGCGGCCTCGCTGTGGCTCCTCTCCGGAACGACGCTCGCGTGGGCGCTCGCGCTGCTCCCGGCCTTCGATACCCTGCCCGACCGGCTCGCGCGCGCCGGCCCCGTCGTCTTCCTCCTCGGTGTCCTTCTTTACCTTCTCGTCCTTGCCATGCATTACGTGCTCGACGCGGCGGAGACGGCCCGCGATCAAGAGCGCCGCGCAGCCGAGCTCAAGACGCTGGCCCGCGAAGCCGAGCTTCAGGCCCTCCGCGAGAGGCTCAATCCGCACTTTCTCTTCAACAGCCTGAACTCGATCGCGGCTCTCGTCGCCGTGCGGCCGGAGGAGGCGCGGTCGATGTGCGCGCTGCTCTCGGACTTCCTGAGGACCACCCTCGGCATGTCGGAGCGTTCCTCGATTCCCCTTCGCGAAGAGCTCGCGCTCGCGCACCGGTATCTCGCCGTCGAGCGCGTGCGCTTCGGCAGCCGGCTGACCGTGACCGAGGATCTCGACGCCTCGGCACTCGACGTGCCCGTTCCGCCGCTCCTCCTTCAGCCGCTCGTCGAGAACGCCGTCAAGCATGGCATCGGGGCGCGCCTCGAGGGAGGCGTGCTGTCGCTCGTCACGAAGAGAACCGGAGACCGCGTGTCCATCGTGGTCGAGAACCCGGCGGACGCTGGAGCGGAGAAGCCCGCGGGCACGGGGCTGGGCCTCGCAAACGTGAGGCGGCGCGTGGCCGCGTGCTGGGGCGACGCCGGACACGTCGGCACGCGGTTGGCAGACGGCCGCTTCCGCGTAGAGATCGAGCTGCCCGCGGAGACGTGAGTCTGGCGGGCTACGATCTCGCCGTGCCCTCCCCTCTTCTCGGCGCGGTGCTCGTGGACGACGAGGACCTCGCGCGCTCTTACGTGCGCCAGCTTCTCCTCGCCCACCCGGATATCCGCGTCCTCGCCGAGTGCGCGAACGGCTTCGAGGCGGTGAAGGCGGTTTCGGACACGAAGCCCGACATCCTCTTCCTCGACGTCCAGATGCCGCAGCTCGACGGCCTCGAGGTGCTCGAGCTCATCGAGCGCGATGAGGCGGGCCGGCCGGTCGTCGTTTTCGTCACCGCATATGACGAGTACGCGCTGAAGGCGTTCGACGCGAACGCCGTGGACTACCTCCTCAAGCCCTTCGACCGCGCGCGCTTCGACATGGCGCTCGCGCGGGCGCGGTCGCGCCTTGCGGCGGGCGCCGCGCCGGCTTCAGATCTCGCCGTGCCGCGCGGCGTGCCGCTTTCACGCGTCGTCGTCAAGGACGGCGTGGCGGTGACGGTCCTGCCTGTTGTGAAGATCGACTACGTGAAAGCCGAGGACGACTACGTTCTCCTCCGCTCGGGCGGGCGAAACCATCTGAAGAAGCAGACGCTCGCAAGCCTCGAAGAGGCTCTTCCGAAGGAGCGCTTCGTGCGCATTCACCGTTCGTACCTGCTCAATCTCGACCAGCTCGCGCGCCTCGAGCCTTCGGATGCGGGCGCGCCGATGGCCGTGCTGATTGACGGAACGCGGCTCCCCGTAAGCCGCGCAGGAGCGCAGCGCCTGAAGGTGCATCTCGGGAATTGACGAAATTCTTCTGACCCGGTGGGCCCGTCTCCCGCGCTAGAGTTCGCGGCGTGAGCCGGTTCTTCTGGAAGGAGCGTCGTTCGGACAAGAGACTGAAAGACGCGGTCCTCGCGAAGGAGATTCCGCGCGACGACGACCGCCGGGGTCCCGCGCCGCCGCCGCCGCGGACCGCGCACGCGCCGGGGGTCTCCGTGCATCGCTTCGGGGACGAAGCGGCGCCGAATTGCAGGCGGATCAACTCGGGAGAAGAAGCGGGGGATTTCTTAGAAGGTAATAAAGGGACGGCAGTGGCGCTCCTGCTCTTGCAGGGCCACCTCGAGGGTGCGCAAGGGGTCCTTTCGGGCGGCGACGTGCTCGTGAGCACCGCGTCGGAACTCCAGGCTCTGCGTAATCCGGGAGTGGAGCCTGCTCTCCTTACCTTCGTAGAAATTTCCAGTAAGGTTCCGGTGCGCACCCATCACATCAGGAGAGACGGACTGACGGGGACCGCCGTCCCCGGCATCACGGGCCTGCGCACCCTCGCGCGACTGCCCGAGGTGGGCCTCGCCGTGCTGCGGCTCGGCCCGCCGCCCGGAGCGAGGTGGGTGTTCAAGGGCGTCACGGCGATCGCCGTCTTCTCGGGACGCCTCGCCGCGTTCGACGGAGACGACGTGAAGGAGATCCGCGCTCTCTCGTTCGCCCGCGTGGCGGATCCCACCGCCACGCTGTATCTCGAAGCCGGCAACGACTCGGCCCTCGCCGTCGCGTTCGCGGCGGACAGCTTCGTCGCGGCCCTGAGTTAACGCGTTCTCGGGACTACAATCCCCCTCCCTTCTTCGGAGGTCCAACATGCCAGAGAGCAAAGCGGACTCGCCGGGGCGCGGGCCCGCGGAAGCCCCTTCGCGCGAGATCTCGCCGACGATGAATCCGAAGGGCGAGATGCTCTGGGAGAGCTCGCCCTCGCGCTACATCGCAAGAGTGAGCCTTGCGACCGGCAAGGAGGTGCTACGCCCAGTCGACCCGGACGACCTGCTCGTCCACGCCCACCGCGACAAGAACCCCATCGACGTCACCGCGCAGTACCTCGCGAGCCGCGTGATCCAGTGGACCGGCAACGAGGACGCCGTCAAGGACGGTCTCAGGAAGGTGAACCTCCTCGGGCTCAAGCTCGCCGAGGCGCTCGGTTCGGCCACGGGCAGCAGGGCCGTCGAGAAGGGCGCGAAGCGCCTCATCGGCGTGGCCGACCGTGACGTTTTCTTCAAGTTTCGCGAGGCCTCGCACCTTTCCGAGAAGGAGGTCAAGGCGCGCATCGACAGGCTCCAGAAGGACGCGCGTGCGCTGCTTCGCGCGCGCGGCCGGAGTCCGCGGTTACACGTCCTCGTGACCGGCGCGACGGGTTTCCTCGGCAAGGAGCTCCTCGCCCAGGCTGCGAACGACCGCCGCATCGAGCGCCTCGTCTCGGTGGTGCGGCCCGAGAAGATCCGCCACCCGAAAACGAAAGAGGTCGTCAGGGTCCTCTCGTCCCGNNGGAGACATCGAGAAGCCCGAGCTGGGCATTGCGCCGGAGGAGCTGGCCCGGCTGAAAAAGACGCTCACGCACGTCGTTCACTGCGCCGCGAGCGTCTCCTTCGACGACACGTACGAGAACTCCTTCCGCGCGAACGTGCAGGGCGCGCGTAACGCGCTGCAGTTCGCCCTCGCTCTCCAGCAGGCGGAGGGCTCGAAGTTCATCCAGCACGTCGCGATCGAGACGTCCTACATCCACGGGCGGAAGAAGAGGACGACGGCGCAGGAGAACGCACTCGTCTTTCCGCGGAACTTCTACAACAACTTCTACGAGCTCACGAAGGCGATGGCCTCGCTCGAGACGGACTACACGCTCGTCGACAAGGGCCTGCGCGTCTCGCAGCTCCTCCCCTCGATCGTCATCGGCCATTCGAAGACCGGCAACAACCGGGGCGACACGAAGGTCGTGAACGCGCCCATCAACGCCTTCGGGCGCTCGAAGGAAGCGATGGACGCCCTGCAGGCGGACGCCCTAGGCCGCGGCAAGGCGTGGCTCATCGGCGCGATCGCCTCGAGCTTCCCCGGGGACGCTTCGGCCGAGCTGAATCTCGTGCCCGTGGACCGCGTCGTCCAGGGGATCCTCGCGGCCCTCACGGTGCCGGAGTCGATTGGCGAGCGGATTCACCTCGCGACGGACAACCGCATCCGCTCCGAGGACATCGCGCGCATCACGCGCGAGGAGATCGGAATCAACGTGCGCCTCGCCGATCCGACGCTCTTCCGCAACATCACCTTGCCGATCGTGAAGACGGCCCTCGAGCGCGGCGGCGAGCCGAAGCTCGCGAACGCGCTCGAGAAGCTCGGCACGATCTTCGGCGGGTACGGTGAGTGGGGCCAGCCGATTCACGACGTCGGTAACGACGTGCGCATCCTCGGCCTGCCCGTGCGGCGGCCGAACACGGAGCACGCCTTCCGCATGCTCTGCCGCCACAACAAGTACGTTCAAGAGTTCGGCAAGGTGCGCGACCTCGACGAGATCGCGCGCCGCGAGTTCCTGTGGGAGAAGGCCCTCGGCGACATCGAGCACAAGGTCGGCCGCGAGGTCGCTTCCCTCCCGCCCGACGAGTTCCGCCGCTACCTCACCCAGCGCCTCGATCTGAAGACGTTCAAGCCGAGGGCCTGAGCCCCCCTTTACGGCAGCGCGAGCAGGTAGTCGGTCATCGCCGAGAGCTCGGCGTCGGGCAGGTACCGGAACGACGGCATCTTCGAGCCCGGCACGAGCTTCTTCGGCTCCTTGAAGTGCGCGACGAGCCAGGCCCTGTCGCGCTTGCCAAGGAGGTGCGCGAGAGCAGGCCCGCGACGGCCACCCTCTCCATAGAGCTGGTGGCATTGCCGGCAGTCCTCGCGGTCGATCGCCGCACCACCCACGCGAATGGGCTCAGGCAGGCCGGAGAGCCGCAGGCCGTCTTTTCCGAGCTCCTCCACGTACGCGAGAAGCGACGGCACGTCCTTGTTCGGGTTTTCGCCGTCCTCTTCCGCCACGGCCGGCTTCACGCTTTTCTCCTTCACGTGGGCCGTCAGCGGGTCGCCCGTGAGGGCGTGCGCGCGTGAAGCGAGGGCGAGTGCGTCCGCCGGGGCACCCGGCCCAGGCCGCCCGTCTGCCCCGTGGCACGACGCGCAGCCGCGCCGCCCGTACGACGCGAGGCCGCCAAGAACGCGGGGGTCCGGCGGCGGCTGCGAGGCCGCGTCGAGGCCCGAGGGACGGGCCTTCGGCGAGTCGAGAGCTCCGAAATACAGCAGCCCGACCAGGAGCGCGGCCGCCGCGCCGCCCGTCGCGAGGACGACCCAGCGGTCGCGCGGCCGGCGAGAGGCGCCCCGATCGAGCCACGGCACGAGTGCGAGGAGAAGCATCGAGACCCCGGGGAGGATCGCTGTGCCGACCGGCTCGAACGGACCCTTGAAGAACTTCAAGAGCTGGAAGAGCGGGAGGAAATACCACTCGGGGCGGGGCACGTACGACGTGTCCGTCGGATCAGCGAGCCTCTCGAGCGGCGCGGCGTGCCGCGCGGCGAGCCAGAAGAGCGCGAGGACGACGGCGACGCCCACGGCGCCGTCGCGCGCGGCCTGATACGGAAAGAACGGCTCGCGCGGGTCGGGCGGGGTCGTCGGACCCGCGTGTCCGTGACGGCGCAGAAGAAGGAGATGGACGCCGATGAACGCAAAGGCGAGGAGCGGCAGGAGCACGACGTGAAGCGCGTAGAAGCGCGTCAGCGTCGCCGCGCCCACCGTGGGCCCTCCCGCCATGACGCGCGACGCCGCGGGGCCAACGAGCGGAAGCGCCGCGGGCACACGGGTGCCGACGACCGTCGCCCAGTACGCCTTCTGATCCCAGGGGAGGAGATAGCCCGTGAATCCGAACCCGAGCACGAGAAGCAGGAGCGCGAGGCCGACGAGCCAGTTCAGCTCACGGGGCCGGCGGTACGCGCCGAAGACGAACGTGCGGGCCATGTGGGCGATAACGAGGACGACCATCGCCGAGGCGCCCCAGTGATGAAGGCCGCGCACGAGAGCCCCGGCCGGAAGCCGCGTCTGAATCGCCTTCACGCTTTCCCACGCGTGGTCCGGCGTGGGCGCGTACGCCAGCGCGAGCGCGAGGCCCGACACGAACTGGACGAGGAACGCGACGAGCGCCGCGGCCCCCAGCGTGAAGAGCCACGCGCGCCGGACGGAGATGGGCTCGTCGGCGAACGCGCGCCAGAGCGAGGAGAGGCCGCCCCGCGACTCGAGAAACTCGAAAATTCTCTTCACACGTCCAGCGCCGCCGCGTCGAGCTGCACGCGTCCGCCCGAGACGACGAGCGGAAGGCGTGTGAGCGGCTTCGGGGGCGGTCCGGCCAGCACGGCGCCTTCGGGACCGTACACGCCACCGTGGCAGGGGCAGAGGAACGCGTTCCGCGTGGCGTTCCAGGAGACGCCGCAGCCGAGATGGCTGCACGTGGTCCCAAGCGCCACGAGGCCCGAAGCGGCGCTGGTGTCGCGCACGATCGCGAAGCGCTCCTTCACGCGGCGTGTCATGTAGCCGTCCTCCACGGTGCGCTCCATGAGGACCTCTTCCGGCCCGGACGTCCCGGCACGCAGCGCCTCGAAAGCCGAAGCCGGACCGAGATCGAGGAGGACGGGCTCGTGTGAGGCGCGCCGGCGAAGCGGCCCAAGGATGAACGCGAGCGCGGCGCCGCCAACGGAGGAGGCGACCGCGAGGGCGGTTCCGATCGCCACGAGCGTGAACTTCCGGCGCGTCGTCATCAGCCCATATCCGTCCAGAAGGAGACTCTTCTCGCGGGAAGATATTCCGCGCCGGCGAGCATGTGCTCATTTTACGTGATCGAGTATTCTCGCCCTGGCGCATGGAGGCATGAGTCTTCGCTTCGTCTTCCTCGATCGGGACGGAGTCCTGAACCGATCGCCTGTGAAGCGGTACGTCGCGACGCCTGAGGAGTTGGAGCTGTTGCCCGGAACCAGGGAAGGCCTCTCTCTCCTCTCGGCGCATGGCTACGGGATCGTGATCGTCACGAACCAACAGGGCGTGGCGCTGGGGCAACTCTCGAGCGAGGCCCTTGCAGCCGTCCACGACGAGCTACGACGGCAAGTTTCCGGTGCGGCCACCTTTCTCGACATCCTGGTCTGCCCTCATTCCGAGTTCGAGGGCTGCCCGTGCCGCAAGCCGCGACCAGGCATGCTGCTCGAGGCGGCCCGGCGCCACGCGATCCCTCTGGCGCGGACCTTCTTCGTGGGCGACAACCCCACCGACGTCGCGGCCGGGCATGCCGCCGGCACCCGAACGATTTACGTGGGCGAGTCTGGAGCGCTGGCGGAGCAGGCCCCCGATTTCCTTGCCGAGGACCTGATCGCGGCCGCGAGGATCATCCTCAGGGAGGATGGACTCAGCGTAGGAACGACTACTTCGGCTTGTCCTTGACGATCTTGAACTGCGCGGTCCCCATGAGCCTCGCGTCTTCCTTCCCCGCCTCGGCCAGAGACATCTCGAGCTCGTAGTCTCCGATCGGCCAGCCCTTCGAGTCGGCCTTGAAGGCTACGGCCGGCTTGTCCGGCGGGAGCGGCGCTTCCTGGCGGGAGACCACCTTCTTGTCCGGTAGGAGGGCCCACGCGACGCGGACCTTCGACCCCGCGGGGGCGTTCGGGATCTCGAACGAGGCGAAAACCGCTTCTCCCGGCCCGAAGGTGCGCGTCTCGACGCCGACGGTTCCATCGGGACCGGACGACGAGCCGAGGCGGAACTTCGTCATGAACGCGCCTTTCGGCGCCTCCGCGACCGCAGCCGGGGACTCGACGGCCGCGGCCGGCTTCCCGACGGCAGCAGGGCCGCCCTTGTCGGGCGCTTCGGGCTTTTTCCCGCCGCAACCCAGAGAAAGAACGCACAGAGCAACCGGAAAAGAGCGCCATTTGACCGTCATCTTCGTACTCCTCGCGAGGCTCCCGAACCCGCGTTCCACGAGTCCTCCCGCGGGTTCGCCTCATTTTCGGAACGCAGGCGAATGATGATACCAAGTGCGACCGCGAAGCGCCCATGCGCGCCCGCCCAACGGTCACAGCGTCGCCCGCACCGTGAGTCTCGCCTACCACCTCAGGAAAACGGGGTGGTCGACGAGAGGGGGCCGGTCGGACGGCCCGAAGTCTTCAGGCTTGCACGGTGCCGATACACCCGCGCCTCGCGGCGGCCGGAGCGCGGACGGCGGAACGATGGAAATCTGTCCGCCGGGCGGGATCCACGTCCATTCGAGTCTCGCGGGCTCGCCCGATGCTTCGAAGGAGAGCTTGACCGCGTGCTCGCCGGCGCCGAGCGCGACGCTCGCCCGGACGGTCTTCTCGCGCGCCCCCGTCCTCAGAACGGCCTGCCCGTCGATCTTCAGCTCGGCCGACCCCGATGCCAGAAGGTCCATCGCATACTCTCCGGGCGCTGGCGCGACGAGCGATCCCCTCCACACGGCGTCGTAAGGTTCGCCTCCGAATTGCACCTCGTCGGAGAGGTTTCCAGTCGCGAGTGTGCCGTCGAGCCGCTCCTGCCTTCGCCCGCCGCGAAACGTGACGACGCCGAAAAGCCCACCCGGGGGCACGGCGAGAGGCCTCAGCATCGCGGACCAGAGCGCCTGAAAAGCCGGCGCCCCTCCCGCGTTCGCCGGCGCCCACGGCGGGGCCCAGAGGAGCAGCGCAGGAGCCCCTTCGCGCGCGGGCGCGCCTTCCAGCTCGACGAAGTGATCGCCCCGCGCGAGGCATGCGGACATTACGGCCGCGGGGTCGCCCGCGGCGATCCGCAGGATCTCGCGCCCATCGATGGCGAGCCGGGCTGGCCCAGGGCCGAGGCGGAACGCATAGTTCCCGAAGCGCGGCACGCGCATCGCCGCCGTCCACCGGAGCGTCGAGCCCGGGCGCGCCCCGGAGGCGGGATCTCCAGGACCAGGGACGCGGACCGACGTCCCGTCCGGGAGGTGCGCGAGCGCGCCCTGCGTGGCCTGCCACGCGGCCCGCGGCACACGATAGACGTCGAAGATCCACTGGTCCGGCGGATCTGGGACGCGGCGAAAGCTCCCGCCGGGATAGATCGCTTCGACCAGATGCCGATACTCCTCCTGCCCGGGGTAGAAGAGAAATGCGAGATCGCGGCTCGCGGGTATCGTCAGAGGAAGGTGGAAGCCGGGGGACAGGATTCCGGCGCGAAGCGAGTCGGGCGCGAGGTGATAGACCCAGCCCGAGTTCACCATGTGGAAGTGGCTGCCGAGGCTCACGACCCAGGCGTCGCGCCCCTCCTTGGCGACCGCGCCGCCCTCGAGCCGCGTGTGGGCCCACGCGTCGAGCTTCGCGTACTCCCCGAAGTAGAAGACCAGCTCCCGCGCCGCCAGAGCGAGCGCGGCCGCCGCCACGAGGGCGGCGACGGCGGCGCGGCCCGCGCGCGTCTTCACAGGCGCCGCGAAACGGCGCGCTCCCTCGTCGAGGACGAGCGCGGCGAAGAGCGCCAGCACGGGCACGGCCGTCGCCATCCGCTGGAGGTTCGGCGTTTCGACGGTGACGACGACGCCGGCGAAACCCGTCCAGAACCACGCGGACAGAAGAGCGAGTCGAGGATCCCGGACGCGCCAGAGGCTCGCGAAGAGCCCGGTGACCGTCAGTGCCGACAGGACGGGCGGCAGGATCGGCTTGTCGATCGGCCAGAAGAAGTTGCCGTCCGGAAACCGGTTGAAGATCCCGATCGACCGCTCGAGCTGCGCGAGGAGGAGGCGGGGCGTCGACCATTCGGGGTGGACGTACGGCAAGCGCTCCAGGTTCTGGCTGACGAAGACGCTCGTTTCCCGCGCGCGGACGACGAACCAGTCCGGGTTGGCGTAAGCGCGGTAGAGAAACGGCGCGCCGATGGCGAGCGCCGCGAGCGCTCCGAGGAGCGCTCCCGCGAGGATCTTCTTCCGTGCTCCGCGGGGAGCGGTCGCGAGGAGCGCACCCACGAAAAGGAGGGCGAAGACGCTCCACAGGCGCCCGGTCGTGTAGAAATAAAGCGAGAAGCCTCCCGCGAGGCCGGCGAGGATCCAGGCCCACGCGCGTCCGCCGCGCGCCGCCTCGAGGAACAGGAGCGCGCTCGCCGCCCAGAGCGTGGTTGTGGGGCCGGCCTCGGTCGTCTCCCGCGAGAACTGCAGGGCCGGTCCGAGGGAGGCGACGAGGAGTCCGGCGAGAAGGCCGGCCCTCCGGCCGAAATGCCGCACGCCGAGCCAGAGGACGAGGCCGACGGTGGCGATTCCGGCGAGCGCCCCGAACGTCCGGGCCCCGGCCACGGTCTCGCCCGCAACACTCATGACCGCCGCGAGGAGCCGGAAGTAGACCATGCTGATGTGGTACCAGCCGACTCCGAAAAGAGGAGTCGCGTCGTGGCCACGGAGGATGGAGAGAGACACGGCGGCCCGATCGCCTTCGTCCGCGTTGATGCCGAAGGGAATCCGGTCGAGGGCCGGGAGACGGGTCGCGGCCGCAAGGCAGAGGATCAGGACGACTGCTGACCCGAAGAGGACGCGCCGGCTTCGACTCCCGAGGTGCGGCGCGGCGTCCCAGCGCGGCGAAAGGGTCGTGAGCTCGCTCCCGAGAAAGCCGGCCGCGGCCATCAGGAGGATGGCCGCCATCCACGGGGCTTCGCCTCCCATGTCGTTTCCTCGGGCGTAGAGCCGCAGGCACCAGACGATTGACGCGATCGCTCCCGCCACGGCGGCGGTGAAAGCGAGAAGCCGGGCCGTGCCGGGCCGCCGCATGGGTAACATCGTCGCGGGCGGCGCGGGCCTCGGCCACGCGCCCCACGCGAAGAGCCCCGAAGCGGCGAGCTGCGCGCTGATTCCCACCCACGGAGCACGACCCGTCCGGATCAATTCCTCGCCTGCAAGCGCGAGGCCGACGGCGAGGAGGGTGAACGCCCGGAGCGGCCCCTCCTTCCCGCCCGAGACGCCCGCACTTCCCATACGCTAGCGGCCCGGCGGCGGGATCAGTTTTTCGGAGTCCAGGAAGTCCACCGTCTGTCTCGCCAGGACCGCGTACCCTCTCGGCGTGTAGTGGCAGTGATCGTAGAAGAGCTTCTCGTGGTTCGACTGCCAGGTCCGCCGCAAGGTGGGAAGGGGGTCGTCGAACGGAATGTGAAGGCGCGCGCTCATCCGCCGGCAGCTCTCCTGCGGCTCGAACCTCTGAACGGTCCCCATCACCTGGATGTGCACGGGAAAAAGCACGACGGCGAGGCGCGCCTCCCGCGCGTTTACCTCGTTGCGCAGCGCGGCGGTGATCGTCTCGATGATCTTCCACGCCTTCGGATTCCAGCCGAGACCGAAATCCATGTAGGCGTTGTATATCTCGAAGTCGAATCCGTCGCGCGTTCCGAACATGTCGCCGGGGTGGAGGTTCCGCCCGGCGCGAAACGTCTCACGCCAGAGAGGATCGATCTCCCCGGGAAGCGCTTTCCGGAAGAAGCGCATGTCGAGGAGCTGGAAGCGGTCGAACAGCCATGTCAAGAAACGGCTCTTCGCCCACAGACCCGGGGGGGTTTTCGTGAAGAAGAGGCTTCCCGACTGCGCGTCGTTGAGGTACATCCCGACAAGGACGAGGTCGGGCTTCACGCGCTCTCCGATCTCCCGGAAGAGCGCGAGCTCCTCCGCCGTGCCGGCTCCGGGCAGGCCCGCATTGATGAAACGGATCGGCTTCCGCCTTCCCTCGGTCAGGGCTTCCATCTGCCGGGTCCACGTCTCGCTCTCGAGGACGAAGTCGCCGAACGTGATCGAGTCCCCGAGCACGAGCACGCGGAACTCGCCGGGCGACTTCGGCCCGAGCTCGGGATATCTCACGCCGAGCGAGTTGACCTCGATGACGATGTCGCGTCCGCTCAGGACGTGATTGTGGATCTCGCCGCGCGTGTTCGGGCGAAGCCTCACGCCGTGGGGCCCGCCGAACAGGACGACCGAGTCGATCGACTTCTCCGCCTTCGTGTCGAGTCGCTCGAAGCCGCCCGGCGCCTCGTACGTCTCCTGCTTCTCCTGGACTTTCACGGTCTGGGGTGCCGGGAGAAGCAGGCGCGCGGCGACCTCGCAGACGATGAGAAAAACGAGAACAGACCCAGCCAGGAGCCCCACGTTCGCCAGAACGCGGCTGAACCGGGGGGAGGACGAGCCCGATGCCGGGAAAATGACGATCACAGGATATCATTCCGTCAGCCCGCGGGAACACCTCGCGCGATCGCACATGCTCATTCGGCCCTCTTCCGAGAGCCTCTCGACCGCCGGATCGACGCGCGAAGCCACGCCGGAACGTCCGACGGCGGTACGAGGGTGTCCGTTCTGCGGAGGGAAGCAGGTCCGCGTGCTGTTCGCCGTGCGAGATGGTTTTTCGATCGCCGACTGCCCGGACTGCCGAGTGGCTTCGACCGTACCACCTGTTCCACCTGACGAAATCGGCTGCTACTATCCTCCGCTGTATTACGGTGAGAAGAACCGCCGCTTCCATCCGCTGCTCGAGCGGCTGGTGGCCTTCTTCCGGTGGCGCCGCGTCCGCCGAATCGAGCGTTATGTCCCCCGCGGGCGAATCCTCGACGTGGGAACCGGCCGCGGGGTCCTCCCCGACCTCATGCGCGAGCGCGGCTGGGAAGCGCGTGGAACGGAGATCTCCGAAATCGCGGCCCGGAACGCCCTCGATTTGGGTCTTCCTGTTTTCGTCGGTGATTTCCTCGAAGCTCCGTATCCCGCAGCCTCGTTCGACGTCGTCGTTCTTTGGCACGTTCTGGAGCACATCCGCGACAGCCATGCCGCTCTTGGAAAGTGCCGTGATCTCGTCCGTCCTGGCGGCCTCCTCGTGATCGCCGTGCCGAATTTCGAGAGTCTGCAGGCGGCGCTAACGCGCCGGCATTGGTTCCACCTCGACGTGCCGCGCCATTACTTTCACTTCCGCCTCTCCTCCCTCCAGCGACTCCTCCTGGAGCATGGCTTCCGGACGGTCGAGACCGCACACTTCTCGGTCGAACAGAACCCATATGGCTGGATCCAGAGCCTGCTGAACGTTCTCGGCTTCCGATACAACCTGCTCTACGACCTCCTGAAGACGGCGTCGGCGCGCAAGACTCACCCCGCACGAACTCATCCCCTTCAGACACTTCTGTCGCTCGCGGCTCTCGCCCCGGTCGTGCCGCTCAGCGTTCTCCTGTTCGGCGTGGAAACGCTCCTCAGACGAGGCGGCACGATCGAGCTGTACGCGATCCGGGAGAGCTGACGGCTCCGATGACGCGCGCCAAGCCCGCAAGCGGTGCCGCCCTCCTTCGGCGAACGGCTCCCGCCGCGGCCCTCGCCCTCGCCGTCTGCATCGCGGTGGTCGGTCCGGTGCGGTTTTCTCCGGCGACACTCGTGCTCTTCCTCGCGGCAGCCGGCGTGCTCCTGGCGGCCGGCACCGGCCTCTCGCTGCCACGCGCGCCCGAGGCGCCCGAAGCGCCCACCGCCGGCCGTCGAGCAATTCTCGTCGCCCTCGTCGGGTCGCTCATCGGGGGCGCGCTCCTCCTCGCCGCTCTCCGGCGGTTCGCGGCGAGTGAGAACGTCTCGCGCGGGGGCTGGGGGCTTTTCCTGCTCGCTCTGGCGGTGGCGGGCGCGCCGTTCTTTCTCTTGAGGGGCGCTCCGGCCACCGAGAAGGAACGCGTCCGGGCCTGGGAGTTCGGAGCCCTTCTCGTCGTCCTCGCGGTGGGAGCGGCCTTCCGGCTCCACGAGCTCCGGACGTTGCCATATGGTGTCTGGTTCGACGAGGCGGAGAACACGCTCGTCGCCAGGCGGATCCTGCAGGAGCCTGGCTACCGGCCGGTCTTCGTTGCCGACGCTTCCAAGATGCCCGCGCTCCCCTTCTACGTCTTCGCGCCGTTCGTGAAGGCGTTCCCCGACCGGGCGCTCGGCGTACGAGTCGCGATGACGGCGGCCGGTCTTCTGGCGCTCGTCGCGACATGGCTCCTGGGTCGGGAGCTCTTTGGGAGCGAAGCGGGGCTCCTCGCGTCCGGTTTCCTCGCGGTGAGCCGCTGGCACGTCGGCTTCAGCCGTTTCGGTGTGGCGAATGTCCTGACGACGCTCGTCGCGCCGCTTGTCCTCTTCCTCCTTCTCAGGAGCCAGCGGCGAAGGAGTCCTCGCGACGCGGTTCTGGCGGGGCTCACGCTCGGGCTCGGGATCCAGCTCTACTATTCGACGATCGCGCTGCCTGCGATCATGGCGGTCTGGTTCATCGGACGGTGGCTCGCACGGGAGGGAAGACTCCTCGCGGCGGCGGGCTTTCTCTCGCTCACGATCGCGTCGGCCGCATTCGCCTACGCCCCGCTCTGGCAGTTCGCGCATCACAATCCGGAGCAGTTCGGGGAGCGGTTCCGCGCGACCGTCGCGCTGCACGTCGATTCGTACGGGGAGCTCGCCCGACTCCTCGTGAAACCCTCGCCGGAGAGGCGTCATGCGATCGAAGTCCTCCGCGAAAGCCTCGTGCGCCACGCGAAGATGTTCCACTACATCGGGGACGGCAACGGCCGGCACAACCTTCCGCAGGCGCCGATGCTCGAGGTTTCAACAGGAGTTCTCTTCGGGGTCGGACTCATTCTCTGCCTCCTGAATCTCCGCGACCCGCGCGCGCTCCTGCTCCTCCTCGCCTTCGGCGCCTTCCTCGCGGCCGGCGTCCTTTCCGTCGACTTCGAAGCGCCTCAGGCCGCCCGGACGCTCGGCCTGGTGCCATTCGCGTGCCTCATGGCCGCTCTGCCTCTTGCCAAGACACGGGAGGCGCTCGGGAGCTCGCACGCCGTCGCGTTGCGCTGGGGCCTCTCCGCGCTCGCGATCAGCCTCGTCGCATGGGCCGGAGTCGATTCCTGGCGGGTTTTTTTTCGCGAGCTGCCGTTCGACGGAGGCGCGTTTGCCGCCTGGTCGACGCAGGAGACGAAGATCGCTGACGTGATCGCCGCCGAAGGAGACGGCGCGGCGCTGTTCGTCCCCCCGCCGATGGTCGGGTCGCCGACGATCCGCCTCATCGCTCGGCCGCTCCGGACGGACCCGTTTCTCTCCGGACGGGACCTCCCGCTCGAGACGGGAGGGAGGCGCGCGATCGTGTTCGTCACGAATGACGACCCCGGAGCCTCCGAGCTCCTCGCCCGCCTCTACCCGCGGGCGACGTTCGAGGCCTTCGGCCCGCCCGCGACGCGAGGCCGTCCCCCAGGCGAGCCGATCCTGACCATCGTCCGCATCTCCGCCGCCTCCGTCGAGGAGCTCCGCGGTTGGACGACGACGCTCGTCGGCTCTTCTCGCGAGGAGGCGTCTCGCAGCTCCGAAAGCGTCTGGGACTGGTCCAAGGCGCCCTTCCGTCCTCCCTTCACGGCGCACGTGCGTGGGCGCCTCCTCGTTGGGCACGACGGCCCGTATACCCTCTTACTTTCGGGCGGCGAAAAAGCCATCCTCCGGATCGACCTCGGCACCCTCGTCGCTCCCGGTATGCCACGAGAATTCGTCGCCTACCTCGCTCGCGGGATGCACGATATCGCCCTCGACGTCCCGGTGTCGCGTCCATCCGCCATGTCGCTGAAGTGGGCGCTTTCGGGCGCCGAGCCGGCGCCGATCCCTTCCTCGGCGATGGTCTCCCCGCGCTTCGACTTCGGCGGCCTCCTGGGAAGCTACTACCACGGTCTCGACGCGAGCGGGCCGCTGGCGTTCCGACGGATCGACCCAAGCGTCGCGTTCTATTTTCACGAGCTGCCGGTCGACCGTCCGTTCTCGGTCCGCTGGACCGGCACGTTGTTGGCGCCTGAGGAGGGAGACTATGCGTTCTCCACGAAGTCGATCGATGGCTCGACGGTCGCGCTCGACGGGCGGGAGATCGTCCGCAACCCCGGGGCGCTCGCCCATTCCGAAGGCATCGTCCGCCTCGGCGAGGGTCCCCACGCCATCGAGGTGACGCTCCAAAACCGGAGCGAGTACGCACAGATCTTCCTCTCCTGGATCCGGCCCAACCGCAAGCGCGAGATCGTGCCGGCCGAGGTCCTGCGGCCTCCTCCCCTCGCTCCCTACCCGGCGGGAACCCTCCCGCCGCGCCCGAAGAACGGCTGAGGAAGAGCCTCTCAACCCTCGCAGAGCGCGAGGGCGACGAGTGTCGAGCCGAGCAAAAGGGCGAGGTTCAAGGCGAGCCTGCGCCTGCTCGACCCGAACTTCGTGTCGTACACTTGCTCCCGCTATCTTAAGCGAAATGGCGCCGCCACGACCCGCGGGACCCGCCTCGTCACCGCGAGCGTCTCGCGGACTCCTGCTCCTTCTCGCCCTGTTCGCTCTCGCCATTCGGCTGATCGGCCTCGACTTCGACCAGAACCACTTCTTTCATCCGGACGAACGCGCGATCGGCGACGCGATTCTCAAGCTTTCGTTTCACCCGCTCCAGCTCAACCCGCACTTCTTCGCTTACGGCTCGCTCCCCTTCTACTTGACGAAGGGCGTGTCGTCCCTTCTCGCGGCACTCTCGGGCCGTGACTGGTTTGCCTCCTACGACGGCGTCGTCCAGGTCGGCCGCTTCCTATCGGCTCTCGCGGGCGCGCTGACCGTTCTTCTCATCGCCGCCGTGGGCCGCCGCCTCTACGGACAGAAGGCGGGGCTTCTCGCCGGACTTCTCCTCGCCCTCGCGGTGCTCCACATCCAGACCTCGCACTTCGCGTCCACGGACGTGACGCTCACGCTCTTCGTCCTCCTCGCGCTCGCCGCCTCGGGCCGTCTCGCACGCCGGGGACGCGCCCGCGACGCCCTTTTCGCCGGCGCGCTCACCGGGTTCGCGCTCGCCACAAAGGTGAGCGCCGCGCCGCTTCTCCTCCCGGTCGCCGTCGCTGTCTTCCTCGCCTGCAGGCCGGCGCGCGCATGGAGAAAGGGGGTCCTTCTCCTCGGGGCCGGCGGCCTCGCGTTCGCCGTCGCGTTCTTCCTCGGCGAGCCGTACGCGTTCCTGGATTTCAAGGTGTTCTGGCACTCGCTGTCCGAGCAGGGCGCGATGGTCCGCCACGCGGGCGTCATGCCGTACACGAATCAGTACGTCGGCGTTCCGAATTTCCTGTATGAGGCCCGCGAGATCGTGCTCTGGGGTCTCGGGCCGCTCTTCGGCCTCGCGGCGCTCTGGGCCGCGGGGCGGCGCCTCGTCCTCTTCCGGAAGCTCTCGGACGTGGAATGGGTCTTCGCGTCCTTTTTCGTGCCGTACGTCCTCCTGACCTGCACCTTCGAGGTGAAGTTCCCGCGTTACCTTCTGCCCGTCTACCCGCTCTTCGCGCTCTGGACCGCCGCCTGGCTCATGGAGAAGGCCGAGCGCGGGCGGGCGGGACGCATCCTCAGGGCCGTCGTGGTGGGCGGCACGGCGGTGTGGGCCCTCGCGTTCGCGTCGATCTACACGCGCCCGCACAGTTTCGCCACGGCGTCGCTCTGGTTCCACGACCACGTCCCGGACGGAGCGCATGTTCTCGAGCAGGACTGGGACGAGGGGTTCCCCTTCGCCTTCCCCGGACGCCCACCGGAACGCTACAAGATCGTTTCGTTCGGGTTCTACGAGCCCGACGCACCCGAGAAGATGGCGAAGCTCGCCAAAGAGCTCGCTGACGCGGACTGGGTCGTTCTTCAGACGAAGCGCTTGTACGGCGCCGTCACGCGCGCGCCCGAGAAGTTTCCGTTCACGAACCGCGCCTTCCGCCTCCTGTTCGCCGGCAACCTCGGCTACACGCTGGCGCGAGAATTCGCGTCGCGCCCGTCCGTCTTCGGCATTCCGGTGCCCGACGAGCTCGCCGACGAGTCCTTCACCGTTTACGACCACCCGAAGGTGCTACTTTTCGAGAACACGAAACGGCTCTCCGAAGGCACGCTCGAGAAGGCTCTCCTGTCAGCCACACCGTCGAAGACCCTGACGCGCGACGACCTCCTCCTCGCGCGCCCGTCCGGAACGGCGGCCGCAGTGGCCGCGGCGGCCACGGCCGTGGAGCCGGGCCCGGGTGTCCCCGCGCGGCGCTCGTCCTTCGTGGCCCTCCTGCTCTTCGCCGTGTGGCTCGAGGCCGTCTCTCTTGCGGGCGCGGGTCTCCTCGCCGTCCTGCTCCCCGCGCGCCCGGGACGCGACGCCCTCGGCCGCGTCACCGGTGTCCTCCTCTTTGCGTTTCTGCCATGGCTCCTCGTCTCGTGGCGCTGGGCTTCGTTCACGCGTGGCCTTCTCTTCGTCACGACGGCCGCGCTCCTCGCGGCCGGCTTCCTCTGCCGCCGCCGCGCGGGTGCGACGGCGCCCGCACCCGAACGTCGAAAGACGGCGCTCGTCTTCTGGGGCACGTTTCTCTTCTTCCTCGCCGTGCGCTCGCTAAACCCGGAGATCTTCTCGGGTGAGAAGCCGATGGACTTCTCGTTCCTGAACACCCTCCTCAGGTCCACGGAGCTGCCGCCGCCGGAGCCGTGGCTCGCCGGCACGCCGCTCTCGTACACCTACTTCGGCCACTTCCTCGCGGCAGCTGCCGGCAAGCTCCTCGGCATCCATCCAGGCCTCCTCTTCAATCTCGCGATCGCAATGACCGCGGCGTTGGCGGCGTCCGCGATCCTCGCCGCCGGCGCCGCGCTCGGTGGACGTCTGCGCACAGGCGCGGTCGCGGTGCTCCTCGCGCTCTTCGTGGCGCCGCCCTCCGGCCCGCGAACCGCGTTCGACTTCCAGTTCCATCAAGCCCACCGCCCGCTCGACTGGCATTACTTCTGGGCCACGTCGCGCGTCATCCCGCCAAACGCGATCAGCGAGTACCCGTTCTGGAGCTTTCTCTATGCCGACCTGCACGCACACGTCCTTGCGCTGCCTTTCACCGCAGCCTTCGTCGCGGTCCTTCTCCTTTTCGTGACGCGCGAGAGGAACGCTCCCTTCGCTTCTCGACAGGCGGCTTCGCTCGTCGCGCTCGCCGGCCTCTTCTTCGGTGCGCTGCAGATCACGAACGGGTGGTCGACGCCCGTCTACGCGTGCCTCCTTCTTTTCCTGCCCGGCGCTCTCTGGCTCGGGACGCGGCCGCCGGGATTCGCCGCCTCGACCCTCACGCTCGCGAGGAGCGTCGTCCTGCCCGTTGCGGGGGTCGCCCTCTCCGCCGCGCTCCTCGCGCGTCCTTTCTGGGCGCGCTTCTCGCCGCCCCCGCGGAACTGGGGCCGTGAGGTCGGTCCGTGGGCGCAGCCGTGGGATTTCTTCAACGTGTGGGCTTTCTTCATCGCGCTGCTCGTGCCTTTCGCGTTCGTGGCGTGGAGGACCGGCGCCGTTCCCCTCGGGAGGGCCGCGCGCGCGTTCCTGATCCTCGCGGCGGTCGCGCTCCCGCTGTCGCTGATGTCCTTCTCGCTCCATCCGCCGCAATTCGACCAGGTCCGCTCGGTGAGCCTCTTCACCGCCGCCGCCGGTCTCATCGCTCTCGGGGCGGCGCTCAGGCGCGCGACGGACGCCCGCCTCCGCCCGGCGCTCGCGCTCGCCGCTTTCGGCTTCGCGGTCCTGACGGGCTGCGAGCTCGTCTTCGTCTGGGACCGGATGAACACGGTCTTCAAGTTCCACTTCGAGACGTGGCTTCTCTTCTCCATCGCGGGAGCCCTGGCGTGGGAGGCGTTCCTCTCCTCGAAGAGCCTCGCGTGGCGCCTCGCCGTCGGCGTCACGGGATTCGCCGCCCTGTTCACGACCGTCACGGCGCTGAGCGGCTTCTTGCGCCTCGACCGCGGCGGCTGGCCGCGCCGGACGCTCGACGGAACGGCTTACCTCGAGAAGCAGAACCCGGGCGACCGCGGCGCGATCGAGTGGATCAACGCGAACGTGCGCGGCCTGCCCGTGCTCCTCGAGGCGCAGGGGCCGGCGTACCAGGAATTCACGCGCCTCACCATGCACACCGGGCTGCCCACGGTGCTCGGCTGGGAGTACCACACGTTCCAGCGCGGGCACAGCCAGGCCGAGATCGACCGCCGGAAGGAAGAGGTGGCGGCGGCCTATACCTCGGGCGACGAGGCGGTCGTCGCACGGGTTCTCTCCCGGTATCACGTCGCGCTCGTCGCCGTCGGGAATCTCGAGCGCCGGACGTACGCCGGGGGGAATCTCGCTCGGTTCGAAAAATGGACGGATCTCTTGACCCCTGTCTACCGGAATCCCGAGATCGTCCTTTTCGCGGTGAAAGGCGTCTTTGCGCCTGGGGCCGCCCCGGCCCCCGTGCGCGTGGACGAGCTCCCCCCCTCGACGCGGAGGGAGGAGACGCCTCCGCCCGCCGAGGCCGCCGGCCAGGTGCGCCAGCCCCGCGGTGCGGCATCGGACGCCGCCGGCCGCGTCTGGGTCGCGGACTTCGGAAACCAGCGCGTGCAGGTCTTCGGCGCGGATGGCTCCCCCGCGTTCGCCCTCGGGACACGCGGCAGCGGGCCCGGACAGTTCAATGACCCATGCGGCGTTGCGGTCGGCCCGTCGGGCCTCGTCTTCGTGGCCGACACCTGGAACGGCCGCGTGCAGGTTCTCGATGAGAAGGGCGGCTGGCTACGCGAGTGGGGCGGCGGCTTTTTTGGCCCGCGCGGCATCGCGGTGGATGCGGGAGGTACGGTCTTCGTCTCGGATACGGGGAATGGCCGCGTCGTGCGCTTCGACGGCTTCGGGCACAAGGAGGCTGAGTGGGGGACGGCAGCCGGACCCGGAAAGCTCGCCGACCCGCAGGGTCTCGTGACCGGGAAGGACGGGAAGGTGTACGTCGCCGACAATGGAAACGGCCGCGTCGCGATCTTCGACCGCGACGGCGGTTTCGTGAGAGCTTTTGCGGTGCCGGGCTGGCGGCGCGAAGTCTTCTCCGAGCCGTATGTCGCGCTCGATTCCGTGGGGCTGCTGTGGGCCTCCGTGCCTCTCGCGGGCGAGGTGCGCGCCTACACGGCCGAGGGCCGCCTCGTGACGACGCTGCGCGGGAGGGATCTCCCGGAGGGCCAGAGATTCGAGAAGCCTTCCGGGCTCGCTCTCCTCCCGAAGGGACGCCTTTTCGTCGCGGATCTCGAGGGGCGGTTCGCCATCGTCTCCCTTCCCAAATAGGGACAATAGAATGGCGGCGGCGCGCCGGCGAGCTTTCGGGACGAGCGCCGGGCGCCGAGGGACGAAACACACGCTTTCATGGACGGGAACGGCGCGGAATTCACTCCCGCGTGGTGGCTAAGGAGCCGTCATGCACAGACCGTTTGGGGACGGCTCGCCCGGCCGCGCGCGCTCGTGCGCCTCCGCCGCGAAGCGCTCACCGCTCCCGACGGCGACACGCTGCTCCTCGACCACCTCGACGTGTCCCCGGCGGCAGACGCGAAAGACGCGCCTCTTCTCCTGCTCCTTCACGGGCTCGAGGGCAGCTCGACTTCGGTCTACGCGCAGGGAATCCTCGCTCTCGCCGCTCGAGCCGGACTCCGCGCCGCGGTCCTCAATTTCCGGTACTGCGCGCGCGTCGCGGGCGACCTTCGCCGCTGCGTTCCGAACGAGCGCCCGCGCCTGTATCACTCCGGCGAGACGTCCGACTTCGACTTCGTGGCGCGCACGCTCGCGGCGCGGGACGGCCGGCCGCTTCTCGCGGCGGGTGTCTCTCTCGGCGGCAACGCGCTCCTGAAGTGGCTCGGCGAGAACCCCGGTGACGGAACAGTCGCCGCGGCGGCGACGCTTTCGGTTCCCTACGACCTCGCGGCGGGCGATCGGTACATGGCGTCCTTTCCGACGAACCTCTACGTCCGCAGCTTCGTGAAGACACTCACGGCGAAGGCCGAAGACCTCACGCGGCGCTTTCCCGAGGCGACCCGACGAATCGACCTTCCGCGCGCGCGACGCGCCTTTACGTTCCGCGAGTTCGACGATGCCGCCACGGCGCCGCTCCATGGCTTCGCGGACGCGGACGACTACTACGCCCGCTCGAGCTCCCTTCCGTTCCTCGCCCGTATCACGGCGCCCACGCTCTGCGTGTCGGCGCTCGACGATCCCTTCCTTCCGCCCGAGGCGGTCGCGCGCGCGCGCGCCGCCGCGTCTGACGCGGTGCGCTTCGTCGTGACGCAGAACGGAGGGCACGTCGGCTTCGTCGCGACGCGCGCTCTGACGCCCGTTTACTGGGGAGAGAAGCTCGTCGTCGACTTCCTCGCCTCTCGGGCGGCCGTCCGGCCGCGCCCGCTGGCGTAGATTTCCCTCGAGGCCTGCCGCTCCTCTAACGACGGCTTCTTGCCTCTCCCCAGCGCAGAATCCAGCCGTGGACGCCGTCCCCCGCCGCATCCTCCATCTCGATATGGACGCGTTCTATGCGTCCGTGGAGCAGCGTGACGATCCCTCGCTGCGCGGCAAGCCCGTGGCCGTGGGCGGCGACCCGAAGGGGCGCGGCGTCGTGGCGGCCGCCAGCTACGAGGCCCGGAAGTTCGGCGTTCGCTCCGCGATTCCCATGGCGCGCGCCGTGCGCCTGTGCCCGCATCTCGCGATCGTGCGGCCGGACTTCAAGCGCTATTCCGCCGTCTCGAAGCAGATCCTCGACCTCTACCGCGCCGTCACGCCGCTCGTCGAGCCGCTCTCGCTCGACGAGGCGTATCTCGACGTGACCGAGAATGCGTGGAACGAGCCCCTCGGCGTGAACGTGGCCCGCCGCCTCAAGAAAGACGTCCATGAAGCGACGTCCCTCACGGTTTCGGCAGGTGTCGCGCCGAACAAATTTCTCGCGAAGATCGCCTCCGGCTGGAAGAAGCCCGACGGCCTCACGGTCATCGCACCGGTGCGGGTCGAGCGCTTTCTCGAGAAGCTGCCCGTCGACGCGCTCTGGGGCGTAGGGCCGAAGACGGCGGAGAAGCTCCTCGCGCTCGGGTGCGTGCGCCTCGTGGACGTGCGGCGCATCCCTGCGGACGCGCTCCGGCGCGCGGTCGGAAGCTGGGCCGACTCTCTCGTCCGCCTCGCGCGCGGCGAGGACGACCGCCCCGTCGTGCCGAACCGGCGCGCGAAGTCGTGCAGCACGGAGGACACGTTCGCCGAGGACCTGGCGGACCCGGCGGCGATGCGGGCCTGGGTCGAGTCGATGGCGCGCCACGACGCGGCGTGGCTGAACCGAAGGGGGCTCTTCGCGCGAACGGTCGTTCTGAAGGTGCGCTATGGGGACTTCACGACCGTCACGCGGAGCGACACGCGCCGCCCGACGCGCGATGCCGACGAGCTGGCGGACCGCGCGGTCGCGCTTCTCGGGCGGACCGAGGCCGCGACGCGTCCCGTACGCCTCCTCGGCGTCGGGGTGCACGGCCTGATGACGCCGGAGGAGATGGCGCGCGCGGCGCCGCCCGACCCGCAGCTTCCGCTCCTCGCCGAAGACTGAGGCTCAGCGCACGCCGAGCTCCTTTCTGAGTGTCTCCTCGTGGAACCCCACGAGAAGGCGGCGCCCGATCCTCACCATCGGCGCCCGGAAATTACCCGTCGGACCGCGGAGATCGTCGAGCGTCGCGTCGCGCGCCGGGACGGCCCGTGTGGACTTGCCCTTCGCGACGACGATTTCGTCGACCTCCTTCAGGAGGGTGCGAACGTCCTTCTCGGACATCGGGTTCGACTTGGAGAGGCGCGTCGTGGCGATGCGGGCCTTCGTGGCGTCCAGCACCTCACGGGTGCGGCCGCAGCTCGTTCAACCGTTGCGGTGGTAGTAGAAATCGACGTCTCGCATGAGGGCGGAGTCTAGCGAAAGGCCGGAGCTCAGCGGAGCGTCGCGAGAATCGCGTCCGCCGCCTCGCGCCCGATGCGGATCGCGTAGTTCTGGCCGCGGTCCTCCGGATACGTCTGCGCCATGCACGCGGACCAGAGCCCGGGGACGGGCGTCTGAAGCGGCGGGAGGAGCTTCGAGTAGCCCGGCACGATGATGGGCTGCGCGTACTCGGCGCGCCCGATCTGCTTCGCGAGGATCCAGCTCTCGTCGAACGCCGGGTTCACGACCTTCAGCGCGGGCAGGTATTCGGCCCACAGGTCTTCGTCGCGCTTTTTCCACTTCGGGTCGTCGGGCAGGACGTAGTTCGAGAGGTAGACGACGTGGCGCCCGCCGTAATCCGCAGGGGAGAGGAAATTCGTGTGCTCGATGACGCCGCCGAACGGCATCGACACGTCCCCGACGTTGAGCCAGTAATACGGCGAGAGCGAGCGGTCGAGCTCGAGGATCGGGCACAGGGCGTGGGAGTAGGAGATCGCGCTCCACGTCTTCCGCGTCGCCTCTGGAAGGTCCGGCGCGAGCCTGAGGAGCTCGGGGATCGCGACGGTCGACAGGACGAGGTCGAACGTCTCCGTTCCCCCCGCGAACGTCACGTCGAATCCCCCGGTCCCGCGCTTTACGATCCGGACGGGACGCGATGTCCGCACGTCGCCGCCACGCTCTTTCACGCGCGCCAGCACCGCCTCGATGCCGCGCCCGAACGAGCCCTTCAGGTAGCCGAGGCGTTCGCCGAGGCCCGTCTTGTCCCGTGAGCGCGTCCTAAGACCGATCTTTCCCCACAGCCACACGAGGCCCACGTCTTCCGCGCGGCGCCCGTACTTCTGCCGGAGAAGCGGCCCCCAGACGGCGTCGAGCGCGCGCCCGTAGCCGTTCGCGCGCATCCAGCCCATCGCGGTCTTGTCTTCCAGACTTTTCCAATCGGCGTCGTGCCGAAGCTTCAGCGTCGAGAGGACGAACTGGACTCTTCCCAGGAGCCCGAGCGGGGTGAACGCGAGAAGAGAAGCCGGCGTACCGAAGTCGTAGAGCTTGCCGCCCGAGAGGAAGCCCATGCGCGACTTCAGCCAGAGGAGATCCTTCTCGAAGCCGAACTCCTTCGCGAAAGAGACGTAGTCGACGTCGCTCGTGAAGAGGTGGTGGTAGTACCGCTCGAGCGGCGTTCCGCCGACGTTCACGACGCCCACCAAGCCGCCCGCCTCGGGGAACTTCTCGAAGATCGTGACGGGCACGCCCGCCCCGAGCAGGCGGTCCGCCGCGACGAGGCCGGCAAGACCGCCGCCGATCACGGCGACGCGGGGCGAAGCGGCAGCGTTCACGGTCGCGAGTGTAAGCCGGGGACTCATTCGGCCGGATCGAGCCCTGTGTTACCTTGAATCCGTTCCGTGACCGTCACGACGGCGCTTCTTTTCGCCTTTGTTCTTCTCCTGGCCGGTGCGTCGGGCGCCGCCGTACTCGCCCGCCTTTTCCGGGGAGACGAGGCGGACCCGGATTCCCGCGCGGACGCCGTTCTCTCTTTCGCGCTTCCCGTCGGCCTCGTGCTCGCCGCCCTGCCCGGCTGGATGCTGTCGTCGATCTTCTACGTCCCCATCGGCCGGCTCGCGATACCGCTCGCGTTCGTCGCGCTTTCCGCGGGGCTCCTCTGGGGCGGCGCCGACCTTCCGGCGACCCTTCCGCGCTCCTCTCGGCGACTCTTGCCTGTGGCTCTTTTCCTCGGCGTCTTCCTCTTTTTCCTGTGGATCCGCTGGACCTTCGGCGAGATTCGCCAGACGGAGAAGCCGATGGACTTCGCCGTCCTGTCGGGCCTCATGACGACCGCGCGCCTGCCGTTCGCGGACCCGTGGCTCTCCGGCGAACGCTTTCCGTACTATCACTTCGGGACGTACCTCTTCGCGCTCCCGGCGCGCGCGGCTCGCGTGCCTTCGGAATACGCCTACAACCTTGTCGCGGCGCTCCTGCCGGCCCTCGCGGCCCTCGCGGGTTTTGGCGCGATCCGCGCGCGGCGCGGCGGCAGCGCGATCGCCGTTTTCGGCGGCCTCCTTCTCGTTCTCGGCGGGACGTTCGACGGCGCCCGTCAGTTTCTCTCGGACAAGCGGCTCACCGATCTCGACTGGTGGATCTCGTCGAGGCGCGTCGACTGGCGCCCCGAAGGCTCGCGCACGATCACCGAGTGGCCTCTTTTTACGTTCCGCCTCGGGGATCTCCATCCCCACGCGGTGACGTTCCCTTTCCTCGTGACGCTGCTCGGCCTCGCGGGCCGCATCTCTCGCGCCTCAGGCATCCTGCTCGACGGCCTGCTTCTCGCGGCGGTCGTTTCGGCGAACCCGTGGGATCTCCCCGCGTCGCTCCTCATCCTGGGCGCCGGGAACCTCGCCGAGCGTGATTTCAAGCCCGCGTTCATCAGGAGCCTCGCGACGCTTCTCCCCGCGGTGCTCTTTCTCGTGCCCTTCGCACTCTCCCCGCGCCCCGCGTTCAACGGGCTCTCGTGGTGGAAGGAGGGGACGGAAGCCTTCGACGCGTTTCTCCATTTCGGCGTTCTCGCCGTGATCCCGGCTCTCGCCTTCGGGGTCGCCCTCGTGCGCAGCCAGGCGCGCGCCGACCGTGCGCTCGTGGCGGCGTGCGCGTTTCCCGCCCTCGCGCTCGCTCTCGTCGTCTTCACGAAAAAGCCCGTCTTCTCCCTCGCGGCCGGGTTTGCCGCGGGCGTCTTATGGCTGCTGCTCAAGGAGACCCGGCCGGGCGAGCCCGCGCCGCCTGCGGGCGCGCTCAGGGCGGGTCTTCTCCTTGCGGCTTCCGGCGCGGTCCTCGCCGCCGTGCCCGACGTCGTCCTCGTGTCCGATTCCTACGGCGAGGCGATGCGCCGCATGAACACCGTGTTCAAGTGCTTCATGGGAGCCTGGCCGCTCCTCGCGCTCGGCGGGGCGCTTCTGCTTCCGCTCGCGCTCGCCACGCGCCACGCGCGCGTGCTCATCCGCATCGCCGTTGCCGTCGCGCTGCTCGGCGCCCTCGCTCATCCGCTCGCGGCAATCGTGTTCCGCGCGAAGTCGAGCGGTCCCCTCGACGGTCTCGACGGGCTCCGCTGGATGACGCGCGAGGCGCCGGGCGACCGCGCGGCGATTCTCTGGCTGAGGGCTTACGGTGTGGACGGCGCCGTGCTCGCGGAGGCCACAGGCAACGCTTACAGCGACTACGGTCGCATCGGCGCCGCCTCCGGACTCCCGACTGTTCTTGGATGGGAGAACCACGAGGGCCTTTGGCGCGGTGGCAGGTCCGGCGACGAGACGTCGGCTCGCAAGCACGGCCTCAAGCTGCTCTATACGTCCGAGGACTCCGAGGGAGTCTTCGACTTCCTGCACCGTTACAAAGTCCGCTATGTCTTCGTCGGCGCCCTCGAGAGGCGCGACTTCGGCATGAACGCATTCCCGCTTCGCGCGACCTTCCGGCGCGCCTTCGCGAGCGGCGACGCCGCCGTCTACGAGATCTTGAAGTGAGCAACGCCGCGCCGCGCACCGCCTCCGAGACGCCCTTTTCGAGCTTCGAGAAGAGGGCCTGGGTCGTGCTCCTCGTCCTCTCGGCGCTTTTCCATCTCGTGCAGCTCGGAACGCACGCCTTCCACCACGACGAGTCCATTCACGCGTGGGCCGCGCTCCACCTCCTGAAGGACGGCACGTACAAGTACGACCCCGTGTACCACGGGCCGGTCCAGTACTATGCGGTCGCCGCGGCGTTCGGCATCTCCTCCGCCGTCGGGAAAGTCGCGGGCCTCCTCCTCGGGATCCCCGCCGCGAAGACATGGGACGGCACGTCCGACTTCACGGCGCGCCTCGCCCCGGCTCTCGCGGGCGTCGCGCTGACCGCGATGGCTCTCCTCCTGAGACGGCGCTTCGGCCCGGGAGCGGCGTTCGCCGCGGGCGCGCTCGCGGCGTTCTCGCCGAACCTTCTCTATTACTCGCGCTTCTGCCGCGACGACGTCTGGAGTCTCGTCGGAACGGCAGGCCTCTTCCTGTGGCTGGACCTGTACCTCCAGCGCGGGCGCCTGCGCGATCTCTGTTACGCCGCACTGTCGGCCTCGGTCGCGTTCGCGTCCAAGGAGAATTTCTACGTCCTCCTGGCGCTCATGGTGCCGTCAATTGCCGCCGCATGGGCCGAGCCCGGCCGCGGCGCCGACGTGTGGAACCGGCTCCGCCGCCTCATCGACTGGCTCGAGGCGCATACGGTTCCCATCGTCGGCGCGCTCCTTCTTTTCTTCTGCGTTTCCGAGGTCCTCTACACCGTGTTCCTCGTCCATCCCGAGTCGGGCAATCCCCTCTTCGACGCGATCTCCTATTGGTGGGGTCAGCACAGGATGGAGCGTGTCGGCGGACCGAAGACGTTTTACCTTCCGCGCCTCCTGCAATACGAATTCGCGGTCGTTCTCCCGGCGCTCGCGCTCATCGCCACGCGCTGGTCGCGCTTCACGTTCGCCGAGCGCTTTCTCGCCGGCTGGGCGCTTTCCTCGGTCGCGATGTACGCTTACCTCGGCGAGAAGGCGGGCTGGCTCATCGTCCATCAAGTGCTTCCTTTTCTGCCGCTCGCCGGCGCCGCGTGGGCGCTCCTCGCCGAAAAGGGCGCGCGCTGGCGCCTCGGGGGCGCCGCGGTGGCGGCGGCGTCACTGGTCACGGCGGTGACCCTCTCCTTCGTCTATCCGATCCTCACGCCGGGCTCCCGGAAGGCCGAATCCACGATCCAGGTCCAGACCTGTCCCGAAATGCTGGGCCTCGTGGACGAGATTCTCGCGTACGGGAAGGCGGGTGAGGTGCCGGCGGCCATCATCTCGGGCGAAGCGGGCTGGCCGATGAGCTGGTACGTGCGCAACGCGCCCGTGAACTGGCAGCCGCCGACGGGCGATCTCCGTCCGCCGATCGTCGTCTGTGACGACGGCGAGGCCGACAAACAGGCCGGGATCCTCGGGCCGATCTACAAGCGCGACCACGTGCCGTTCCGCGCCTGGTGGATTCCCGACACCTCGCTCTCGCCGCTCCGGCCGAACCTCAGGCAGCTTCTGCTTTACGTCTTCACGCGCGAGACCTGGGAGCGCGCCGACCGCAACAATCCGATCGGCTCCGTCTGGGTGACGGTTTTCCGCCGAACCGGGCCGGCCACGCTGCCGCCCTCGCCGGCGGCGCCCGCGCCCGCCCCGGATGGACCCGCCCCGGAAGTGTCCGCGGAAGCCAAGAGCGCGTCGTGAACAGCCCCGAGATCTCCGTCGCGCTGCCCGTCTTCAACGAGGCGGAAAACCTCGACGAGCTGAACGAGCGGCTGGCCCACGTCCTCGCCTCCACGGGCCGGACGTGGGAAATCGTGTATGTGGACGACGGCAGCGGCGACGCATCGTTCGAGAAAATGGCGGCCTTCGCCCGTAAGGACCCGCGCGTGAGGGCGCTCAGATTCTCGCGCAACTTCGGCCACCAGATGGCGCTGACCGCAGGCGTCGACGCCGCCCGCGGCCGGATCGTGGCCGTCATGGACGCGGACTTGCAAGACCCGCCCGAGCTCCTCGGCGAGATGCTGAAGAAAGTCGACGCGGGATACGAGGTCGTCTACGCGCAGCGCACGAAGCGCGAGGGCGAGGGCGCGTTCAAGCTCTGGACGGCGCACGTGTTCTACCGGCTTCTCAAGCGCTGGACGAACGTGGACATCCCGGTGGACGTCGGCGACTTCCGCCTCATGGGTCCGCGCGCCGTGGCCGCGTTCCGGCGTCTGCGCGAACGGCATCGCTTCATTCGCGGCATGACGGCCTGGGTCGGCTTCCGGCAGGTGGGTGTGCCGTACGTGCGGCCGGCCCGCACTCGCGGGGAGACGAAGTTTCCGCTCCGCAAGATGCTGCGTTTCGCGCTCGACGGCCTCACGTCGTTCAGCCACGTGCCGCTGCAGCTCGCGACGTGGCTCGGGTTCGCGACGTCGTTTTTCGCATTTCTCTACATTCTCGTCGTCCTCGCGCTGTGGATCCTGAGGATCAACGTGCCCGGGTGGACGACGCTCATGGTCTTCGTCCTTCTCCTCGGCGGCATGCAGCTCATGGTCATCGGCGTTCTCGGCGAATACCTCGGCCGCGTCTACGACGAGGTGAAGGGCCGGCCGCTTTACGTCGTCGCCGAGGAAGTGGGGGGCGAGGGGCCCGGGGAAGACACCGCGAAGGTTTGATTTCCTGAAGAGGGCGGGCAGGAAGGAGCCTTTTCTCGCCGGCCGGCGTACTCTCTCCGGGGATGAAGTCCGGCTACTACCACCATGCCATCGGAGACCTCCGAAAACGCCTCACGGCCGCCGTGCCGCATGACGTCCTGAAGGTGCTCCACCAGAAGAGCCCCGCGCGGCACTTCGCGGTCGCCCTTCGCCAACTTCTCCTCTTCGCCGCCGCGCTCGCGCTCGGCTGGCATTTCGAGAGCCTGTGGGCGCGCGTCCCGTGCGCGCTCGTCCTCGGCTTCGTCGTGTTCGACGGGACCGTGCTCCTTCACGAGGTCGTCCACAAGGCGGTCTTCGACGGCGACCGGCCGCGCGCCTATCGCCTCCTCGGCCTCCTCTACGCGCTGCCGTCCGGTATCTCGCCGACGCAGTTCACGCGTTGGCACCTCGACCACCATGCCGAACTCGGCTCCTCCACGGAAGATCCGAAGCGCGCGCATCTTTCGCCGAAGCGAAACGTGCGTTGGCTGAAGCTCCTCTACGCGACGCCCGCGCTCTTCCCGATCTATTTCCGGGCGGCGCGCCAGGAGACGGCGACGTACCCGGACACGATTCGGCGGAGAATCCACAGCGAACGCCTCGCGGCGATCGGGCTGCACCTCGCGGTGGCCATCGCGGTCACTTTTTTCGGGGGACCCTCGCGCCTCCTGTGGCTCTATGCCGTGCCCGTGTTCTTCGTCTTCCCTCCCGCGTTCGCGCTCAACCGCCTCGGACAGCACTACGACATCGTGCCCGGCGAACCGGCGAAGTGGGGCACGCGGATGGCGCGCTCGCCGCTCTGGGAGTTCGTCTACCTCTGGTCGAACCTGCACCTCGAGCACCACTACTTCCCCGCCGTGCCCTTTTACCGCCTCCCCGCGCTGAACAGGGCCCTCGAGCCTTTCTTCGCGAGGGAGGGCATTCCGGCGCGCACCTATCGCGAGCTTCTCCACGGGTGGATCGTCGAGAACCGCATGCCGCACTCGGACTGGCACGCGCCGACGTCTCCCGGGGCTTCCGGCGCTTCCGCGGCCGCCGCCCACCCCGTCGCGTAGCGGCTCGCCTCTGGCGCGGCCTTTTTCCGGTAATCTCCGCCCGATGGCGACGGAAATCGCGCCGCCGCAAGCGGACCATTTCGAAGGCCTTTCGCGCGAGGACCTGCTCCGGGCGTACCGGAACATGGCCACGTCTCGGCGGATCGACGACAAGGAGATCCAGCTCAAGCGCCAGAGCAGGATTTTCTTCCAGATCAGCGGCGCGGGGCATGAAGCGGTCCAGACGGCGATTGCGTTCCAAATGCGGAAAGGCTCGGATTGGCTTTTTCCGTATTACCGCGACCGCGCGCTCTGCCTCGGTCTCGGCGTGACGCCGCGCGAGATGTTCCTGCAGGCCGTGGGCGCGGCCGACGATCCGGCGTCGGCGGGGCGGCAGATGCCCTCCCACTGGGGTTCGCGCGCGCTGCGCATCTTCACGACGTCCTCGCCCACGAGTACCGAGTGCCTGCCGGGTGTCGGCGCCGCCGAGGCCGGTCGCTATCTCCAGCGCCCCGAGGCGTCCGTTCTCGACGGCGCCGTCGCGCACGCGGCGGCCGACGAGATCGTGGTCGTGACGATCGGCGAGGGCTCGACGTCGGAAGGTGAATTCTGGGAGGCGCTGAACTCCGCCTGCATCCTGAAACTCCCCGTCGTCTTCGTCGTGGAGGACAACGGCTATGCCATCTCGGTTCCGGTCGAGGTGAACACGCCCGGCGGCTCCATTTCGAAGCTCGTGCGCTCGTACCCCGGCCTCTTCGTGGCCGAGACGGACGGTTGCGACTTTCTCGCGTCGTACGACGCGCTCCGATACGCGTTCGCCTACGCGCGCGAGCACAAGGGGCCGTCCCTCGTCCACGCGCACGTCATCCGCTCGTACTCGCACTCCCTCTCCGACGACGAAAAGCTCTACCGGCCGGAAGCGGAACGAAAGAAGGACGTGGGGCGCGATCCGCTCGATGTGTTCGAAGCTTTCCTCGCGAAAGAGCACCTCGCCACCGCCGAGGATCTCGCGAAGTTGCGCGAGGACGTCGACGCCGAGGTGAACGCGGCCGCGGACGCCGCCCTCGCCCGGCCCCAGCCCGCGCCCGAGACCGTTTTCGCGCACATCGTGTCACCCGACGTGGACCCGGCGTCGGCGGCCTTCGACACGGAAGACACGCCCGCCTTCACGGGCGAGCCGACGACGATGGTCGACCTCATCAACGCCGCGCTCCGCGACGAGATGGCCCGCGACGCGCGCATCGCCGTCTGGGGCGAGGACGTCGCCGACGCGAGCCGTGCCGAAGTCCTCGCCGAGTGCAAGGGAAAGGGCGGCGTCTTCAAGGTGACGGCCGGCCTCCAGAAGGCCTTCGGGCCCGCGCGAGTGTTCAACTCCCCGCTTGCGGAGGCGGGCATCGTGGGGCGCGCGATCGGCTGGGCCGCGCGCGGACTCAAACCCGTCGTGGAGGTCCAGTTCTTCGACTACATCTGGCCCGCGATGCTGCAGATTCGCGACGAGCTCGCCACGACGCGCTGGCGCTCGGGTGGAGCCTTCCGCACCCCGGTCGTCATCCGGGTCGCGATCGGCGGCTATCTCACTGGCGGCGGTCCGTATCACTCGCAGTCGGGTGAAGTGACGTTCACGCACATTCCCGGGCTCCGCGTCGTGATGCCGTCGAACGCCCTCGATGCGAACGGCCTCCTCCGGACGGCCATCCGCTGCGACGACCCCGTGCTCTTCCTCGAGCACAAGCACCTGTACCGCCAGACGCACAACAAGGGCCGCTATCCGGGGCCGGATTTCATGATCCCTTTCGGAAAGGCGCGCATGGTGCGGCCTGGAACGGACGCCACGATCGTGACGTACGGCGCAACCGTGTTCCGCAGCGCGGTGGCTGCCGCCCGGCTCTCGGAAGAGGACGGCCGCGAGGCCGAGATCCTCGACCTGCGCTCCCTCGCGCCGTACGACTTCGAGGCGGTGGCCAAGAGCGTGAAGCGGACGAACCGGCTCCTCGTGGTGCACGAGGACTGGCAGACACACGGGTTCGGCGCCGAGATCGCGGCGCGCGCCGCCGACGAGCTTTTTGCGTGGCTCGACGCGCCCGTGCGCCGCGTCGCCGCGAAGGACGTGTTCTGCGGCTACGCGCCGCAGATCGAGGAAGCCACGCTCCCGCAAAGCGGCGACATCCTCGCGGCGCTGCGGTCGCTCCTCGCGTACTGACCCTACTCACCCTTCTCAGAAAATTGCTACCGTGCGGTTGTGATGAGCAAGCGGGCGCGGCTCCTGAGCGTGGTTCTGGGAGCAATGTTTTTCTGTTTCTTTTTCCTCTTCGGCGCCGTCGCCGTGGACCCGCTGCCGGTCTACCGCTCGATTCAAGAGACGCGGCTCTCTCTCGCCGGCGCGCGACGGGAGATTTTCGCGGCCGACGACGAAACGATCCTCTCGGCGTTCGTCCTCGGACCGCTTTCGGCGGAGCGGCCGGTCGTTCTGCTCCACGGCCTCGGGGCCGATGCGACGTATTGGACGGACGCCGCGCGCTTTCTCGCGAGGCGCGGCCGCACGGTCATCCTCCCCGATGCGCCCGGCTCGGGCCGGAGCGAGCCGCCCGCGAACGCGGCCGGCTATGGGCTCCTTGGCCGCGTGGCGGCGATGGACTCGCTCGCGCGCGCTCTCGCGCTCGGAAAATTCGATCTCGTCGGTCACTCTCTCGGCGCCTGGACCGCAGCGTGGTACGCGCTGAGGTTTCCCTGGAAAACCGGCCGGCTCGTCCTCGTGGACGCGGCGGGCCTCTCCCTTCCCCACGACGCCGAAGCCGAGCGCGCACGGGTCCTGCCCAGAGACCGCGCGGGCGCCCAACGCATCTTCGACCTCCTCTTCTTTCGCAAGCCCGCACCCTCGATGGGGTTCATCCTCGACGCGTTCGGCCGGAACTACGGCGGCGGTCCTGCGGCCGCCACGGTCTCAAGCCTCACGGAGGCCGATGGCCTCGTCGCGCGCCTTGGCGAGCTGCCGGAAGGCACGACCCTGATCTGGGGCGAGCACGAGACGCTCTTTCCGCTCGCCGTGGCGCGCGTGGCAGCCGCGAAGATGCACGGCGCACGTCTCGTCGTCCTCGACGGCGCCGGACACGACGGACCGCTCGAGACGCCCGCCGCGTTTCACGCGGCGCTCATCGACGCGCTCGAAAAACGCTGACGCTCATGGCACGTCCGGTCCGAGCCGGTAGACCACGAAGGTGGGCCGGCCCCACGGGTCGCGCCCGCGCGTGAGGACGTCGCCCCGATGCCCGCCGAGAGCCGGAATCGTGGCGAGCTCGCCGCCGTCCGCGTATAGGATGCTCTCGCGAAGAGTCATGCGTTCGCGGGACAGATCAGCGAAGAGGATGACGGGCGCGCTTCGATGGCCGGGTGGCGCGAGAAGCTCTTCGACGACATACGCGTTGCGTGAGGCGGTCCTGAGATTCAGGACGACGCGGCGCGGGCCCTCCGCCTGCACCGCAGAAAGCGCGTCCGCGAGCTCCCGCTCCGGCCCTCCGAACGCGCCCCACGTGCGCGGCGACTCGGCCCAACGTACGAAACTCGCGGTGTCCAGGGCCGCGGAGACCGCGACGAGGCCCGCGAGCGTGAACGCGCCCCTGCGCCGTGACGATTCCGGCAGTCCCGCCAGGAGGCGATCCGCGCCAAGGCCCGCGAGAACGAGGAGAAAAGGCGCTGCCGGCGAGACCCGGTACGCGTTTGCACCCGTCGTCTCCGACGAGAGAAGACCTCCCAGGAGAGAGAGCGCGGCCGGGAGCGCGACCGCGCGCTCGACGCCGCCGCGCCGAAGCCCAAAGGCCGCCCCGACGAGCGCGAGGCCGGACACCGCGACGGGCACGATGGGCCGCGCAGGATCGCCATGGCGCTCGTTCGCGTCGCCGTGCAGGAAGAACAGTGCGGCGTAGTCCGCGACGTTTTGGGCGAGGGCGACGCACGCGGGGCGGACGCCGCCTCGGAACGCCGAGATCTCGCGCTCGCGGGCGAACGCGCGATCCGGGTGCCGGATGAGGTGAGCGAGAAGCGGCAGCGCAACGGCCCCCGCCGCGGCGAGTGCGATCCCCGCGAGAACCGTGCGGCGACGGCCCCCCGTGTCACGGCGGGGGAGGCTCATCGCCAGCACGAGCACGGGCGCCACGACGAGAAGACGTCCCGCCGCGTAGCCGTAAACGCCGAGTCCCGCGAGGGCCCCCGCGGCCGCGGCCCACGCGCGGGAGGCGGTGCGCGCGGCCACGAGTGCCGCTTCCGTGGCGAGGACGATGAGCGCGGACGTCGCGACGGCGTTCCAGCCCCAACGGCCGGTGGTCAGGAGCCACATCGATGACGCGCCGAGAGCCACCGTCGTCCCGAGCGCGAACGGACGTCCCCGCGCCGCCTCGAAGGCCAGGGCAAAGAGGCCCGCCAGAAGAACGAGCGCCGGCACGACGGAGAGCGCGCGGAACGACGCGATGCCGCCGCCCGCCACCCGGTCTACGGCGTTCGTGAAGACGAGGTAGAGATTCGGCGTCCACGCGTTTACGAAGCCCTCACCGGGCGGCGTGAGCGCCGACGTACCGAGGAGAGGCGCCTCCTCCGGCAGCAAGCGCGCCGCGCGTAGCGCGTAAGCTTCATCGATCCACGGGCCCGGAGGCCACGTCTCGAGGTGAATCGTGCGGAGCCAGACGCCCGCGGTAGCGCTCATGACGAGGACGGCGACGAGAACCGCTCTTCCGCGGGCGCTCATTGCGGACCCGCCGCCTCGAACGTCGACACGATCGGAACGCTCGCCGACTCCGTGAACCGCTCGTCGAACGCCTCGGCGAGGACGCGCCCGTCCATGTCGCGGGCGAGCGGCTCGCCGGCGAGGACGAGCAGCGTCGGCGCAAGATCGAGGACGCCTGCCGACGTGAGGCGTACTCCCGACCTCACGCCAGCGCCCGCGAGGAGCACGAAGCCGTCCCGCGCCGCATCCGGGCTCGCCGTGGGTGTCCGCCCGCGCAAGAAGCGCGAGACGGCTTCGAGCACGGGCGGCGGTCCCCATCCCACGGGAGTGAACAGGCAGATCGTGCGGTCCCGGCCTTCCCGCTCGAGGATTTCGCCAAGCAGGTCATCGAGAAACCGGTAATAGGCGCGCAGCGCCGCGGCCCGTGCCCCGGCCTCGGGCTCCGGAATGGAGAGGCCCCAATAGCGCGAGTTCCTCGCGGCACCAAAAAGGCCGCCCGCTTCGCGAAGGCCCGAGAGGACGAGCGCCGAGACGTTCTGCGGGCCTCCGGGCAGGGCGGCGAGAGCCGCTCCGGTCACCGTGAGGTCTCGGGCGGCTCCACGCAGGGGGCCGATTCGGGCCTCGCCGGCGGCCAGGCCCTCCGGCACGAGCGAGCGAGCGAGCGGACGATCGAGACCGTCTGGCGACACGCGGAAAAGGCGTGCCCGCGCGCCAGCCTCGACGGGCAGCGCCGTACCGGCGCCCATGTCCCCGTCGAAGAAGATGTCGGTTGCCCAAAGGACGAGTCCTTCCCGTGCCGGAAAGGACGCGGGCCACCCGAGGACAGCCGCTTCGTGGCCGCGAGCGGCGAGAATCTCCCAGAACGTCAGGCTGCGCCGGGAGGCGGCCGCGTCTGGCGCCGGGTCCGCGCCCCCCGGCACGGGAGAACCGGGAAGGACCGGGAGAAGCCGGAGCGTTCCGCCGGGCGTCTCCCAGCGACGCGACGAAACCACGCCGTGCTTCAGCGGCCGTTTGCCCGTCGCCGCCGTCGTCCAGAGCGCGGCGCGATCGTACGGAGCGAGCGCGGCGAACGGACCGGCGGCTCCTTCGCGCAGAAGCCGCGCCACGACCGGCATCGCGCCCTCGGAGGCGTACGTGGTGAGAAGGTCCCATGAGGCGCCCTCGAGCCCCACGACGAGAAGGTTCCGGCGCGGCGCGCGGAGAGGCGCGGGCGACGCTCCGGGTGAAGGGCGGTCCGGAGCGCGCCGGCCCACGAGGGGCGCCAGCAGGAAGAGAATGATCGGGATCGAGAGGGTGCCGGCGGAGAGCCCACCGCGCTGGACGCGTGCGGCGAGGACGGCGGCCGAAAGAAACGCTGCCATCGTGGTCGCGACGAGGACGCGCCGGGCCCCGGAGGGCACGAAGTCGTAGAGCGCCTGCCGCTGGAACTCGACGACCACGCCATAGGAAGCGAGCAGGACCGCGCTCCACGCGGCGCCCGCGCGCGAGGCCTGCCGCGCGCGCGGCAGGAGGGCGAGCGGAAAGACGAGGACCGCCCCGGACATGGCGGCGACGAAAAGCAGACGCGCCGCGGGAAGAACGCGGAGGAGCTCCGGATTGAGGCCCAGGAGCAGATCGCCCGCGGCGAGGCCCGCGAGCGCGCCCGCGAGAGGAAGGTGGTACGCCGGTCGGCCCTCGCTCATAATCCGCGCCCGGCGAGTCTCGCCTCCTTCCCGATGGCCGTCAACGAGTCGCTCCGCGTCCTCAGGACGATCCACTACGACGAGCATCACTATTCCCTGTTTGTCTCGGCCGGCACGATCGGCCCCAAGACGAAACCCGGCCACTTCGCGATGATCCAGGCCGGCGAGGGATTCCGCCCATACCTCCGTCGCGCGTTCTCCATCGCCGACGTGACCAAGGTGGCGGGCGTTCCCGCGCTGGAGTTCGTCGTCAAGATCGTGGGCGTGGGAACGGCCGCGCTCGCGCGCTTCGCCGAAGGGACGCCGCTCCCCGTCCTCGGCCCGCTCGGCGTGCCGTTTCCAATCGACGACCTTCTCCCCTCCGACCGCGTCGCTCTCGTCGCCGGCGGCATCGGCCTCGCCCCTCTCGTCCTTCTCGCGCGCACGCTCGCCGCGCGCGGCATCGCGGCGGACCTCTTCTACGGGGGGCGAAACGAGAACGACGTCCTGAAGCGCGCCGACTTCGAGCGGTTTCTCGGCCCGCACCGGTGCCGTTACGCGACGGACGACGGCTCTCTCGGACGCCGAGGCCGCGTCACCGAGCTCTTCACGAACGCGCTCGCGGGAGGCGTGCGCTACCGCCGCGTTTATGCCTGCGGCCCCGTGGCGATGTTCCGCGCCCTCGCCGAGCTCCTCGCGGAAGCGAAGCTCGAAGGCTCGTTCGCGATGGAGTCCGAGATGGCCTGCGGCTTCGGCGTGTGCCTCGGCTGCGTCGTTCCGATGGTGGATGGCCGCTTTGCGACGATCTGCAAGGAGGGCCCGTGCGTGTCCCCCGCGCAAATCGACTGGGCGCGCCTGTGACGCCATGACGGTCGACCTCTCCACGGCCTTTGGCCGGCTGCGCCTGAAGAACCCGATCGGAACGGCATCCGGCACCTTCGGCTACGGCCTCGAGTTCGCCCATTACCTCGACCTCGCGGCGCTCGGCGCGATCTCCGTGAAGGGCCTCTCGTTCCGTCCGTGCCACGGCAACCCGCCCCCGCGCATCTGCGAGACGGACGCGGGAATGCTGAACGCGATCGGTCTTCAGAACGTGGGCGTCGACGCGTTTCTCGCCGAGAAGCTGCCCGAGCTCGCCCGCCTCGGCGCGACCGTGATCGCGAACGTATGGGGTGACACCGAGGACGACTACGTGGCGGTCGTGGAGCGCATCGGCAGCGATCGACGAGTGGCCGCGATCGAGGTGAACGTCTCCTGCCCGAACGTGGTCAAGGGAGGCATGATCTTCGGGAACAACCCCGAGGCGCTCGCCGCCCTCGTGAAGAGGATCCGCGCGGCCACCGGCCATCCGCTCGTCGTCAAACTCTCGCCGAACGTGACGGACATCGTCGCGTGCGCGCACGCGGCCGTCGACGCCGGGGCCGACGCGCTTTCGCTGATCAATACGCTCGTCGGCCTCGCGATCGATCTCGAGCGCCGCGAGCCGAAGATCGGTTTCACGACCGGCGGGCTCTCGGGTCCCGCGATCCGCCCCGTCGCGCTGCGCATGGTGTGGGAGGTGCGCAAGGCCATTCCGAAAATCCCGATCTTCGGGATGGGCGGGATCGAGACCGTCGAGCACGTCGTCGAGTTCCTCATCGCGGGCGCGAACGCCGTCCAGATCGGCACCGCGAACTTCCGGGATCCGTCGCTCGCGAGCCGTCTCGTCGGCGAGCTTGCCGCGTGGTGCGAGGACCACGGCGTCGCGCGCGTGTCCGATCTCGTCGACACGCTCCGCACGCGCCCGCGGCCGGATCACGAATTTGCGTGACGCGCGCGCCCGTCTCGCCGTCGCGCTGGACCTGCCGGACCGCGCCGCGCTTCTCGCCATGGCGCACGGCATCGGCCCCGAGGTCGGCGTCCTGAAGGTGGGGCTCGAGGCCTTCGTCGCCGAGGGGCCCTCTCTCGTTCGCGAGATCGTGGCGTCGGGAGCCGGCGTCTTCCTCGACCTCAAGCTGCACGACATCCCGAACACGGTCGGGCGCGCCGCCGCCGCCGCCGCCGCGACCGGCGCCTCGATCGTGAACTGCCACGCCGCGGGTGGCACGGAGATGATGAAAGCGTTCGGTGAAGGCTGCCGCGCCGGAGCCGCGAAGGCCGGCCGCGCGGCGCCGAAGCTTATCGCCGTGACCGTCCTCACGTCACTCGATGGCGCGGCTCTCTCCGCGATCGGCCTCGCCGGCTCCCCGCGCGAGGCCGCGCTCCGCCTCGCGGTGCTTGCGCGCGAATCTGGCCTCGATGGTGTCGTCTGCTCGCCGGAAGAGATCGTTGCGATCCGCGCAGCCTGCGGGAAGGACTTTCTTCTCGTCGTGCCGGGCGTTCGCCCTCAGGGCGCGGCCGCGGGCGATCAGAAGCGCGTCGCGAAGCCGGCGGACGCGATCCGCGAAGGCGCGGACCTCCTCGTCGTGGGCCGCCCGATCACCGGCTCGCCCGACCCCGCCGCCGCCGCGCGCGCGATCGTCGCCGAGATCGCTTCCGCCCTGCGCTGATCGACGCGGCGAAGCGGAGGCGTAGGTGTTCGTCCTACGAGATTCCGGGCGAAGGGCGTCCTATTCCACCTTGATCTTCTCGTAGTGTGAGGGCTTGCGACCTTCTGCGGCGCGCTCGGCGAGCACGATCTCCTCGTTGAGAAAATCGCGCAGCGCCTTCATGAACTCGATGCCGGAGGTCGCCGCGCGAGAGAGCGTGCTGCCGTGACCGCGCCTGAGCCGCAGGGAGAACCTCCCGACGAGGTCCGCGGCGGGTTTGAAGACACAGCCGTCGCCCGCGCACGCGAGCCCGGGGATCGGGCCTGATGCCGCGCGCGGAACGCCGGCCCTTTTGGCCGCCGGCTCGTCGCGGAGGCCCGGCCCGAAGTCTTCTTCGAGGGGATCCTTCTTCTTCGCTTTTCGGACCATCAGCGTGTCTCCATGGGGCGCTCGAAGCGCACCGTGAGCCGGCCGTCCTCCATCGCGGCGCCGGCCGGCGAGAAGCCGGCGAGCGTCCGCGGGACCGGAATGTGGTGGCGCACGTTGCCGATGCGTACGATGAGGTCTCCCGACGCCATCGCGAGATCGACTTCGTGCTTGTCGACGAACGGCAGATTGAGCGTGAGGACGTACTTCCCCTTCCTTTTCGTATAGCGATATGGGGGATCGGACCGGAAAGACGCGGCGGGATCCCTCGCGGCCCAGAGATCCTGCCCGAGCGCCGTGAGCGCCGCCAAGCCGAGGACCTGGTCATCGTAGAGCGGTAGCGTGAAGATCGGCACCGGATCGAAGTAACCGCGCGCCTCCTCGAGGAACTGGGCTTGGGTCTTTCTCCACTTCGAGAAAAACGGGTCGAGGACGCCTTCCGGCAGGAGCCGGTTCACGATGACGGCATCCACGGTGAAGCCGTAGAGGCCGAAGTACATGAAGGCCCTCTGCGTCTCCTTGATGACGATCTTCTCGGCGTTCGTCACGAGGCGCACGGTCGTCGTTTCTGGATCCTTGAGAAGCGCATCGACGCCCTCGAGCTTCTGCGCGAGCGACTGCACGTTGTCGAAATACCGGTCCGGCGGGAGCGGCAGGTCGGTCACTTTCTTCGCGACCGGCCGCGCGATCTTCAGGAGCGAGCGCTCGAGGTGAAAGAGCTTCTTCATGTACCACTCGAGCGTGGGCGGAAGCGAAACGAACCGGAGCGATTCTCCCGTGGGCGCGCAGTCGAGGATGAGGACGTCGAACGCCTTCTCTCGCGCGTACTGGTTGACGTAGAGGAGCGCCGAAACCTCCTCCATGCCCGGGAAGATCGCAAGCTCCTCGGCGAGCACCTCCTCGACGCCGGTGACGGCGAGGAGCGTCGTGATGTACCCCGAGATGTCCTTCCAGTGGCGCCCGATTTCCTCGGTGACGTCGACCTCCTGGATCCAGAGGTTGTCCGCGACTTTCACGGCCGTGCCCTGCGCGTGGTCCGTCAGGGCGACATCTCGATCGAAAGAGTCCGCGAGGGAGTGGGCCGCATCCACGGACATGACGAGCGTCTTCAGGCCGCGCGCGGCGAGCAGGAGACCCGTCGCGGCCGCCACGGTCGTCTTACCGACCCCGCCCTTGCCGGTGAAGAGAAGGATGCGCATCCGCGAACGATGTTACGCGCTCAACCGAGGCGTTCGCCCAGGCGGAAGCATCCCCAGGCGAGGAGGACACCGGCGTAACCGTCGAGCGCGTAATGCCAGCCGCTCACAACCGCCGTGAAGAGCGTGAGCGCGGCCGCGGCCGAGTAAGCGAGGAAGAGCGCTTTCGAGCGGCGCCGCGCGAAGAACGCGAGAAACGCCTGTGCCGCGACGTGCAGCGAGGGCATCGCGGCGACGCCGAGATACGGGGAGATATCGATGCCTTCCGGGTGCCGGTGAAGGGCCCGGACGCGTCCGTAGTGCGCGAAGAGGGCATCCATGACCGCCGACTGCGCTGGCATTGCGGCCCTCACGTCGACGTAGTCGTCCTTGAGGAGATAGCACGGTCCGAGGGAGGGCATCGCGAAGTACCACCACGAGCCGAGCACCCAGAGGAGCGCGAAGCCCGTGGCGAACCGCGTCCTTTCGCGCCGCGACAGCACGGTCGCGAACCAGCCGATACCGGCCATGACCGTGTAGATGAAGGTCGCATACCAACCGTCGAGAGCCTTCCAGAGCGACGCGTACGGAAACAGCCCTTGCAGGAGGCGTCCGGGGTTCACGCCGAGATGCAACGCGGTCTCGACGCGAAAGAGCACGTCGTCGAAAAGGACGTCCGGCCGGAGCAGCGGCAGCGTCACCTTCAGCCAGCTGTAGACATACGACGTGAGGCTCATGAAGAACAGAAAACGCGCGAGGTCGAGGAGAGAGACGGGCCGGAAGGCGGTGCGGAAGCGAACCCAGACCCGCCGCGGAGAGCGCCGCCCGGCGAGAAGGCTTCTCAGCACGAGTCCGCCGAGAAGGAAGCCCGCCGAGAAGAGCGCGAACGGGGGGAGGTCACGCAACGTCAGCGACAGGTCGACTCCCAGCCGCGCCCGCTGGCGCATGAGCCAGACGACGACGACGAAATCGGCGAGCACGACGGCCTCGTAGAGGCGCGGGCCCGCAATCCGGCCGCTCGCAATCCGGCCGCCTCCAGTCGTCACCATCCGCGCGCCTTCTCCCGGGCACGCCGCTCCCTTTTCGACAGCTTGCCGCCCTTCTCGTCCCGACGCGGCGCGAGGAGACGCTCGAGCCGACGCGCCTCGAGGAGCTCGGGCGAAAGCGGCGGAGTCGTCTCGTCGTAAAGCGTTCGCGCCGCCGCCCGGGCAACGTGCTTCTCGACGAGGCCCTTCACGAGAAAACTCCTTCGGCCGCGGGAGAATGTGATCGCAAGCCGATCGCCCGCGCGCACGAGCTTGTGCGCGGCCGCGGCGCGCCCGTTTAGGTCCACCTTGCCCCCCGCGCACGCCGCGGAAGCCTGCGACCGTGTCGGAAAAAGGCACGCGACGTCCAGCCACACGTCCAACCGGATTTCGGTGAGCGGCGGCTCCTCGTCTTCGACACGTCGCGGCACGGAGGAAGACTAAAGGAAGTTCGACGGGAGCGGGAGGATCGCGGAGCGAACCGAGGGGGAACCGGACGATCGAGCCCGAAGGGCCACCGGTTCCCCCGATCCACGATCAGAAGACGGGCTTCTCGACTCGCTTGTCGAACTTGTAGACGTACTTGTAACCGAGGACGTCAACGGACTGCTCGTATCGGGCCGAGATCGCGATGTACGAGCCGCTGCGCTCCACCTTGATGGCCTCCAGCTTGAGCGGTACCTTGTTGTTCTGCGCGCGCATGAAAACGTCCATCTGCAGCTTCTCGGGAGATTTCAGGCCGCCGAAATTCGCCGCCTCGTTCAGAGAGTCGAGGACCTCATTCCCATGGATGTGCAACGGGATGATGCGCACGCACGCGACGACGACGACGAACAGGACACCCAGGCCGACGATGAGCCCGAAGGCTCCCTCTCCCCGCCGGGACCTCGTGGAGGCTCGCCGCATCGTGTTCTCCTTCCGGCGCGGTCCTGCCCGCGCTCTCTAACGGATGGCGTGGAACACTCTCTCCCAACGCGTCCGAGACAAAAAGTTTAGCGCGGTATCGATCAAACCGCGTAACGCCGCTCCGCGACCCGAAAAGGCACGCGGCGCCTCGCGGACGGACCAGAGGACCGAGACGGCCCGTCCCTCAAGATGCGCGAGGGGCGCCGGCCCCCAGAAACGCGAATCTTGCGATTCGTCGCGGTTATCGCCCATCGCGAAAAAATGGTCTGCCGCCACAGCGAGCGGCCCGAAGCGGTCGCGCCGGAGCAGGGTCGGGGGCGCGTCGGCCCCGTAAGTCGTCGCGTCGCGATGCACGGCGTACGGCTCGGCCTGGACGAGTCCGTTCAAGCGAACCACCTTCGCTTCGACCTCGACCCGGTCGCCCGCCAGCGCGACCGCGCGCTTGACGAGATCGCGGCCGGGGTCGGGCGGATACCGGAATACGACGACGTCACCACGCGAAAGGTCGCGGTACGGCAGGACGCGGCCCCACGGGCCCCGGTGGGGTCCGTAGGCAAATTTGTTCACGAGAACGTAGTCGCCCGAGAGAACCGTGTCCTCCATCGAGGAGCTCGGCACGTGGTAGATCTGAAAGACGAAGCCCTTGAAGGTGAGCGCGAGCGCCGCGGCCACGAGGACGGTTTCGGCCGTCTCCACGAGGCGTGCCGCGCGTGTCATCAGTCCACCTTGAGGACGGCGAGGAAAGCCTCCTGCGGCAGGTCGACGCGTCCGACCTTCTTCATCCGCCGCTTGCCTTCCTTCTGCTTCTCGAGGAGCTTCTTCTTGCGCGTGATGTCGCCGCCATAGCATTTCGCGATGACGTTCTTGCGCAGCGCCTTCACCGTCGAGCGGGCAAGGATCTTCGATCCGATCGCCGCCTGGATGACGACCTCGAACATCTGCTGCGGGATCATCTCCTTCATCTTCTCGACGAGCGCGCGGCCCTTCGTCTGCGACTTGTCGCGGTGGACGATGAACGCGAGGGCATCCACGGGCTCGCCGTTGATGAGGATGTCGAGCTTCACGAGATCGCCGGGGCGGTAGTCGATGAGCTGGTAGTCGAACGAGGCGTAGCCCCGCGACAGCGACTTCAGCTTGTCGTAGAAGTCGAGAATGACCTCGTTCAGCGGCAGCTCGTACTTGAGGATGGCGCGCTGCGTACCGGCGTACTCGAGCGACACCTGCGTCCCCCGCCGCTCCTCGGCGAGAGCGAGGATTCCTCCGAGGTACTCGTCCTTCGTGATGATCGTCGCGAGGATATAGGGCTCGCGCATCTCGTCGATGAGCTGGGCTTCGGGGAGTTTGACCGGATTCGAGATCTCGAGCTCTTGTCCGCGTGTCGTCTTCACCTGATACGGCACGGAAGGCGCCGTCGTGATGAGCGACAGATTGAACTCGCGCTCGAGACGTTCCTGGATGATCTCCATGTGGAGGAGGCCGAGGTAGCCGCAGCGGAAGCCGAAACCGAGCGCCGTGGAGGACTCGGGCTCGAACGTGAACGACGCGTCGTTGAGCCGGAGCTTTTCCATCGCGTCGTGCAGGTCCTCGTAGGCGTCCGTCTCCGTCGGGAAGATCGACGCGAAGACCATCGGCTTGACGTCCTGGAAGCCGGGCAGCGCCGCGGCGGTGGGCCGTTCGGCTTCGGTGACGGTGTCGCCAATCTTCGCGGCGTGGAGGTCCTTGATACCCGCGATGACGTAGCCGACCTCACCCACGGAGAGCTCGGCCACGATCTGCTGTTTCGGGTTGAAGATTCCGACTTCTTGCACCTCACCGCCGAACCCCGTCCCCATCATGCGGATTTTCGTGCCTGGTTTGACCGTGCCTTGGTGCACGCGCACGAGGCACGTGACACCGCGGTAGACATCGAACCAAGAGTCGAAAAGAAGCGCCTGGAGTGGAGCGGCCGGATCGCCCGTCGGCGCGGGGATGTCGTGGACGATCTGCTCGAGGAGGTCGCGCACGCCCGTGCCGACCTTTCCCGACGTCAGCACCGCGTGCCGCGCGGGAATCCCGATCACTTCCTCGATCTGTTCGCGCGCCATCTCGGGGACGGCGGAGGGCAAGTCGACCTTGTTGATGCACGGGACGATCGTCAGGTTGTTGTGGATCGCGAGATAGGCGTTTGCAAGCGTCTGCGCCTCGACGCCCTGTGTCGCGTCCACGACGAGGACCGCGCCTTCACACGCGGCGAGCGAGCGGGAGACCTCATACGTGAAGTCCACGTGCCCCGGCGTGTCGATGAGGTTCAGGACGTAGTCCGCGCCATCCTCCGCGCGGTATTTCAGCGTCACGGAGCGGGCCTTGATGGTGATGCCGCGTTCCTTCTCGATCGGGTTGTCGTCGAGAACCTGCTCCGTCATTTCGCGGGCGGTCAGCGCGCCCGTGATCTCGAGGATCCGGTCGGAAAGCGTCGTCTTCCCATGGTCGATGTGGGCGACGATCGAGAAATTGCGGATGCGCGACGGGTCTGTCATGGGAGCGGTGACGCGCGGCCGGCCGGTCGCGCGCAAGCTCTCTATTCTACCGTTTCGAGCGGCCAGCGCGAGCGCGCCACGGCGCCGAGCCCCTCGCCAAGACGCCCCGAGAGCAACCGACGGAGACCCGCGAACGCGACCATGACGGCGTTGTCTCCCGTGAGCGCGCGCGGCGCGACACGAACGTCTACGCCGCGTGCGCGCCCCCACGCTGGAACGCGCTCGCGGACGAGCGTGTTCGCCGCGACGCCGCCCGACACCGTGAGGACGCCGAACCGCCCGGCCTCTTGGAGACGCGAGAGGCGATGCAAGAGCTGCGCGACGATCGCCTCCTCCACGTCCGCCAGGAGATCGCAGAGAGCCTGCGGGGCGTCTTCCTCTCGGAGCGCGGGGCCGCCCGCGGCGCCGCGCGCAAAAACGCGGCCCAGCTCGACGAGACGCTCCCTCGCCGCTGTCTTCAGGCCCGAAAAACTGAAGTCGGACGAGCCGTCCTTGAAGTGCGGAATGGGAAAGGGCCGTGCGGCGTGGCCGCGCCGTGCGAGGCGGTCCACGGCGGGACCGCCCGGATAGCCGAGGCCTGCCATCTTCGCGACCTTGTCGAAGGCCTCGCCCGCCGCGTCGTCGCGCGTCCGCGCGAGGCGCTCGATCCGGCGTCCCGCGAACCCGAAGATGTGCGTGTGCCCGCCCGAGACCACGAGCGCGGCGAACGTCTCCGGGACCGGAGCTGCCGAGCCGCGTTCGCCGTCGAGAAACGGCGACAGCGCGTGCCCCTCGATGTGGTTCACCGGAACAAAGGGCACGCCGAGCCCGAGCGCGAGCCCCTTCCCTTCCGAAAGCCCGACGAGAAGCGCGCCCACGAGCCCCGGGCCGGCGGTCGCCGCCACCGCTGTCACGTCGGCCAGTGTCGCGCCGGCGTCGGCGAGCGCCGCGTCGAGGAGGAATGGAAGGTTTTGAACGTGCGCGCGGGCCGCGATCTCCGGCACGACGCCGCCGAAGCGGCGGTGAGCCTCCTCTTGCGACGCGACGCGGGAGGCGCGCGTCCGTCCCGCGCCGTCGAGGAACGCCACGGCCGTCTCGTCACAGGACGTCTCGAGGCCGAGAACGAGCGTTTCGTTCGGGGTCATCACGAAAGGAACCGCGCGAGCGCCTCCGCGTGCGGCGGCCCGGATACGCCCCGCTCCGTCACGATCGCGTCGACGAGAGCGGCAGGCGTCACGTCGAAGGCGGGATAGAGCGCGGAGACGCCCGCGGGCGCCAGAGACACGGAGGCCCCGCCGGGCAGCCGCAGCGCGACCACTTCGGCCCCGTCGCGCTCCTCGATCGGAATCGACGCGCCGTCTCTCGTCGCGAGGTCGATCGTCGTGGTCGGTGCCGCGACCAGGAACGGGACGCCATGCGCCTGGCAAGCGAGCGCGAGGCCGTAGGTCCCAACCTTGTTGGCGACGTCGCCGTTCGCCGCGATGCGGTCCGCGCCCACGATGACGCCCTGCACGCGGCCACGGGCGATCAGCGACGCGGCCGCGACGTCCGGGAGGAGGGTCACGTCGAGCCCGTCCTGCCGCAGTTCCCATGCCGTGAGGCGCGCGCCCTGCAGGAAGGGCCGCGTTTCGTCCGCGAGAACCGCGAGCGGACCCTCTGCGGCAAGGACCCGCACAATCCCGAGCGCGGTCCCGATTCCCGCCGTCGCGAGCGCGCCCGCATTGCAGTGCGTGAGGACCGACGGGACGCCGGAGAGACTCGACCAGCGCGCATGCAGCCACGCGGCCCCGAGGCGGCCGATCGCGAGGCAGGCGAGACGATCCTCCTCGGCGATGCGGTGCGCCTCCTCTTCGAGGCGGAGGACGCGCTCGCCGGCACGGCCGTTCGCCGACGCCGCGGCGACCGCGCGCATCCGGCCGACGGCCCACGCGAGATTCACGGCGGTGGGACGCGCCGACACGAGCCTTTCGGCGCCGAGCGCGAGCGCGACATCGAGGTCCTCCGGGACGCGCGCGGTCACGCGGCGCGCCTCGGCACAGAGGCCGTAGGCAGCGGCGACACCGATCAGGGGAGCACCGCGCACGGCGAGGCTGCGGATGGCCTCGGCCGTCTGGGCGGCGCTGTCGCACTCGAGGAAGACTTCCTCGTGCGGCAGGCGGCGCTGGTCGAGGAGCCGCAGCCGCCCGGCCGAGTACACATACGGGGTCACACGCGTGGCGGGTCCGGCGTCGGAACTCACGGACGAGACTATAGAGGCCGCTGACGCTTAAGATGCAGCGATCGACCTTTCCGAAGAGGAGGGCTCCATGTTCGGCCTGCCGCGTTCGATCCGGGACCTCGACCTCGACGGCAAGCGGGTCTTCATTCGCGTCGACTTCAACGTGCCGCTCAAGGACGGCGTCGTACGCGACGACACGCGCGTCGTCGAGGCGCTGCCCACGCTCCACCTCGCCCGCGAGCGCGGCGCCCGCCTCGTCCTCGCCTCGCACCTCGGCAAGGCGAAGGGCACGAAAGACCCGAAGTACTCCCTCGCTCCCGTCGCGCGCACACTGGAGGCGCGCCTCGGGACACCGGTGGCCTTCGCGCCCGACTGCGTCGGCCCCGAGGCGGAGACGGCCGTCGCCGCCCTCGCGCCTCGCGGCGTCCTCGTTTTGGAGAACCTGCGTTTCCACGCCGGCGAGGAGAAAAACGACCCGGCGTTCTGCCGGCAGCTCGCGGCCCTCGCCGACGTCTACGTCAACGATGCCTTCGGCACGGCCCACCGCGCTCATGCCTCCACGGCCGGCATGGCGGCGCTCTTCCCGAGGGATCGGCGCGGTATCGGCCTCCTCATGGAGAAGGAGCTGAAGGCGCTCTCGAAGGTCGCGACCGACATCGATCGCCCGTTTGCCGCGATCCTCGGTGGAGCGAAGATCCTCGGCAAAATCGCCGCCCTGAAGACCCTGGTCGAGAAAGCCGACATCATTCTCGTCGGGGGCGGCATGGCAAACCACTTCGTCGCCGCGCTGGGGCTCCCCGTGGGCAAGTCCCTCCTCGAAACGGAGGGCGTCCCCGTCGCCCGGCAGATCCTCGACCGCTGCAAGGAACGTGGCGTCGCGCTCGTGCTGCCGTCCGACTTCGTCGTGGCGCCCTCGCTCGAGAAGGCGGCCGACGCAAGCACCGTCAAGACCGTGCCGATGAACGCGATTCCTTTGAACGCGGCGGCCTTCGACATCGGGGAAAAGACGATCGAGATGTTCCGTCGGATGACAAAGGACGCGAGAACGATCTTCTGGAACGGGCCCATGGGCGTCTTCGAGACCAAGCCGTTCGACAAGGGGACGTTTGCCGTCGCGAAGATGCTCGCGGAGTCTTCGGCCTTCACCGTCGTGGGTGGTGGCGAGAGCGTGGAGGCTGTCAAGGAGGCAGGCCTCGCCGCGAAGATCTCGCACGTTTCCACGGGAGGAGGGGCCTCGCTCGACTTCGTGGCGGGCGAGCCGCTTCCCGCAGTGGAAGCCCTGCGTTGAGAGAGCGCCGGCGCCTCCTCGTCGCCAACTGGAAGATGACCCGCACGCCGTCGACGGCCGCGGTGCTCGCGCGCGCCATCGCGGCGCTCGAGCGGCCCGCGGAAGTCGATGTCGCCATCGCTCCGTCGTTTCCGGCCCTCGACCGCGTCGGCGAGGCGCTCCAAGGCACGGGCATCGCTCTCGCAGCGCAGGACGTGTACCTCGAGCGGCAGGGCGCGTTCACCGGCGAGGTCTCCGCGGCGATGCTGAAGGACGCCGGCGTGTCGCTCGTTCTCGTGGGACACAGCGAGCGCCGCCTCCTCCGCGGCGAGCGCGAGCCCGACCTCGCCCGCAAGATGGCCCGGCTCGTCGAGGAAGGTCTCGCCCCTCTCTACTGCGTCGGCGAGACGCGCGCCGAGCGCGACGCGGGACGCGCCGCGGACGTGCTCAGAAACCAGCTCTCAGCCTTCGATGGGCTCGCCTCGGCCCCGCCCGGCCTCACCCTCGCCTACGAGCCCGTTTGGGCAATCGGGACCGGCCTCTCCGCGACGCCCGAGATGGTCGCGGACGCCCACGCACGACTCCGACAGGAGCTGGCGGCACGATTCGGCACAGACGTCGCTCGGTCGACGCGGATCCTTTACGGTGGATCCATCTCACCCGCCAACGCCCCGGGTCTTTTCGCGAAACCGGAGGTGGACGGCGGGCTCGTCGGAGGTGCTTCCCTCGCGGCCGGCGATTTCGCGGCTCTCCTCGCCGCCGCAGCGGGCCCCGTTGCAGCGGAGCCTCGCGCCTGAGCGGCGATTCCGCTATCATCTCCCGCCCCCCCGGGCCCGCCCCGGGGTTTGGAGCACCACCGAACATGATCTACGTTCTCGTCCCCATTTACGTCATCGTCTGCGTCTTCCTGATCCTCGTCGTGCTTCTCCAGCAGGGAAAGGGCGCCGACGTGTCGGCTGCCTTCGGCGCCTCTTCTTCACAAACGACCTTCGGCGCTCGCGGCGCCACGACGCTTCTCGAGAGAATCACGACGTGGTCGTTCGTCGCGTTCTCGGTCCTCGCGGTCGTGATCTCGTTGATGCAGGCCCGGCCGAGGTCCTCGGTTCTCGCCAAGGCGAAGGCGGCCGCGCCCGCGAAGGCCGCCTTCCCGGCACCGGCCCCCGCGCCGGCCAGCGTTCCGGCCTCTCCGGGCGGCACGGCCCCGGCGTTCCCGGCGCCCGCGGCTCCGGCCACGAAATAGTTTTCGGTTAGAATCCCCTTCCCTCACGACCCCGTGCCCTGGTGGCGGAATTGGTAGACGCGCACGTTTGAGGGGCGTGTGGAGCAATCCGTGCCAGTTCGAGTCTGGCCCAGGGCACCAATCCTTTTCCCGCCGGGCGGCGACTGGAAACCCGTCGGTTTACTTGTGCGTCGCGGCCGCATCGGCCACGTAGAGCCGCACATCCCCGTTCACCGTCTCGACGGTGAGGTTTTCCCGGCCGCCGTTGATCGCGCCGCGGGCCTCCTTCGGGCCCCACTTGCCCTCGACCGTGACCTCCGGAAACTGCGACTGGATGCGGCCGTTCGTCGTCTGCAAGGTGCAGCGGATCGACGACTCCCTCGCGCACGTCACGGTGACCGAGCCGTTGACGGTTTCGAGACTCGTCTGGCGCATCGGGCCGGCGAAAGACACTTCGACCGAACCGTTGACCGTGTTCACCTTCAACGGCCCGTCGTGCCCGTTCACGCGGACCCCGCCGTTCACCGTGGAGAGAACGAGGTCGCCCGTGCGGTTCGTGGCGGTGACACGGCCGTTCACCGTCTCGGCCTCCAGCGCGAGCGCGGCGGGCAGCGTGATCTGGTAGGCCACGTCCGCCGATCCGGTCCGCCCGAAGAACGCCCATGGAAAGAACCGCCCGCGCTTCGGAAGGATCGTCTCCACTTCGATGATGCTTCCGGACTTCGTGATCCGGATCTCGGTCTCCTTGAGGAGATCGGCGTCGGCGGTGGACTTCACCTTCTTGACGGCCACGACCTGGAGCTGGTCTCCGCCCGTTTCGATCTGGATCACGCCGTTCACGTTCTGGACTCTCACCTTGCGGACGCCAGCAAGGTCGTACTTCTTCTCGAATCGCTCCTGCGTCGCGTCTTCGGCCTTCAGGCCGGACGCCGCGAGAAAAGCGACGGAAAGGACGGCCAGGACCCGCTGCAGGCTCTGTCGGGGGTGGGCGGGGGACGGAATCTCGAACATTCGAAGCTCCCTGCCCTAGAGAACGGTGATCCGAGGGGGAAAGTTTCGCGTGCGGCTCACTCAGGCCTCGACGAGCGCGGTTCCGGCGACCCGATCCCCGGGCCGCCGCCCGTCCCTGCGACGCATAACCGACGTGAACTCAATGAGATTCCAGCCGGGAACAAGAAGGGTGGCGTTTCTCAGCAGTGACTGCAGGAGTCCGGCATTCGCTCCACCCTCACGAATGAGACGCAGGCCGAAGAGCTTCTTCCCGGGGCTTCCGCCCCCGGCATCGCGGAAGAGGAAGAGGCCCACGGCAACGGCCTGGGCGGCCCGGAAGCCCGCATCCAGGCCGGCCGGCGCCTCGTGCGACGCCATGTGGACCCCGAGGACGATGACGGACGCGAGGAGGAGCGGCCCGCCCGCGACGAGGAGCAGGTCGACGCCGAAGGCCGCGATACGCATCCACAGCCGTGCGCGCGGCGGCGTCCCGAGTCGCACCGGCCCGGTTTCGAGCGGGCTCTCGTACGATGCGCTCACGTGACCCCGCGACGAGACGCCCTCGCCTTCCTCCGCCGCTTCGCCTCCGCGCCGAAAGTGGAGCTTCACCTGCACCTCGAAGGAGCGGTTCCGGCGGCCGTCCTCGTCGGCCTCTCGTCCCGCTCGGCCAAGCCTATCTTCCCCGATGTCGCATCCGTTCGCGCGCGGCGCCGCGCGCTCGGTTCGCCGGACGCGTTCTTCGGCTTCTACCGCGACGTCTGCCGCCAGATTCGGAGCTCCGCCGATTACGCCGTCATCGCGCGTAGCCTCGTGGCGCGCCTCGCCCGGGAAAACGTGCGCTGGGCGGAGGTCTACGTCTCGCCTGCGGTCGTGGAGAAGATCGGGCTCGACTGGTTCGACGTCCGCGACGCTCTCGAGCACACCTTCGCGGAGCACGAAGCGAGGGGCGGCGGGCGCGTGCGCGTTCTGCTCGACTTCGTGCGGCACTGGGGCCCGGCGGCCGCCGAGCGCGTCCTCGATCTCCACGCCGAGCGGCCCTGGCCGCGCGTCGTGGGATTCGGTCTCGGCGGAGAGGAAACGGCCTTTGCCACAGGCGATTTCGCCGAGGTATACCGCCGGGGCCGCCGAGCCGGACTCCTTCCGGTCGTGCACGCAGGTGAATGGGGGGGGCCGGATTCGGTCGCCGACGCCGTGCACTTTCTTCAGCCGGTACGGATCGCTCACGGCATCCGGGCCGCGGAGGATCCCGCGCTCCTGAAGACGCTCGCGAGAAAAGGCGTTGTCTGCGACGTCTGCCCGACGTCGAACCTCCGAACGGGGGCCGTCTCCCGCGGCGCGGAGCATCCGCTCCGCCGCATGCTCGCGGCGGGCGTTCCCGTGACACTCTCGACGGACGACCCCGGCCTCTTCGGGACGACCCTCGTGGGCGAGTTCCGGCGCGCCGCTTCGTGGGGCGCGTCCGGGGCCGAGCTGGAGAGGTGCGCCGCTGACGCGCGTCAGGCCGCGGCCAGGACGCGCTCATACACCGCGAGATAGCGCGATACGATCGCGTTCGCGTCGAAGAGGCGCGTCGCGCGCTCCCGAGAGGCCCGGGACATCGCCGCGTAGCGCGGCTCATCGAGAAGCAGCGACACGCCGTCCTCCGCGAGGCCGGCAACGTCGCCCACGCTTCGGAGGAAGCCCGTCTCGCCGTGCGCGATGACCTCCGGAAGCCCGCCCACGGCGTATCCGAGGACGGGGACGCCGCACGCTTGCGCCTCGAGCGCGGAGAGCCCGAAGGATTCGGAGTTCGACGGCAGGAGGTAGAGGTCCGCGGCGGGCATCACGGCCTCGAGCGCAGGCATGTTCCCGAGGAACGAAACGAACGGCGCGATACCCTTCTCGCGGCACAGCGCCTCGGCGGCGGGGCGGTCAGGGCCGTCGCCGATCATGACGAGCGTCGCCGGGACGCGCTGCCTCAGGCGGTCGAAAACCTCGACGACGTCCAGCACGCGCTTCACCGGCCGGAAATTCGAAACGTGCATCAGCACCTTCCGGCCCTCGGGTACGAAGCGGCATGCGAGCTGCGGCGATTCCGGTGTCCAGCGCTTGGGGTTGATGAAGTTCGGTATGACCTCGATCTCCCGCTTCGGTTGGAACACGTCGATCGTGACCTTCTTGAGGTGCTCGGAGACGGCGGTGACGGCGTCCGACTTCTCGATGCCGAAGCGCGTAATGGGAAGGTACGAACGGTCCTGCCCGACGATCGTCACGTCCGTCCCGTGCAGCGTCGTCACGAGGCCGAGGCGCCGCGGGGCGAGCATCTCGCGCGCGAGATGGGCCGAGATCGCATGCGGGAGCGCGTAGTGGACGTGAATCAGGTCGAGGCCTTCGTGTGTCGCGACGTCGCCCATACGTGTCGCGAGCGCGAGGTCGTACGGGGCGTACTGGAAGAGCGGATACGACGGGACTGAAACCTCGTGATACGTCACGCGATCCGCGAAGACGTTCAGGCGCGAGGGCATTGCGTACGTGATGAAGTGCACGTCGTGCCCACGCTGCGCCAGCTCGTGTCCGAGCTCCGTCGCCACGACCCCGGAGCCTCCGAACGTCGGGTAGCACGTGATGCCGATCTTCACGTTTTCTTTCCGCCTTCGTACCCGAGGAACGCGGCGACCGGGTCCGCCAGCGTCGGGGGCACGTTCGAGACGAAGCCTTCCGCGTATTCCACGTTCGCGATCCTCCCGAGCGCGCGCGACCGTGCCTCGATCCCGTCGAAAAAACCCTTAGAGGAGACATACGTCTCGGGTTCGCTCGAGTTTTCGTCGAAAAACTGGCTCCGATAGGCGCGGAGGGCCGCGATCTTCGTCGCAAACGACGTTGAGACGTCGACGAGGAACGTGGGCGGCGCAAAGACGTACGCGGCATAGAAGATCACCTGGTCGGGCCGGTGCGGGGGGAGGCCCGTCTCGAGCTTCGCGAGCCCGGCGTACCAGGCCGCCTCCGGCACGAGGCGGCCCGCGCGCGCGTGATCCGGATGGCGGTCTGCGGGGAGCGGCGCCAGAATGAGGCGCGGCCGCGCGCGCCGGACGGCCTCGACAACGCGAAGTTCGGCGGCGCGATCCGTCCGGAGGTCGCCGTCCCCGAGGTCGAGCGTCTCGCGAAAGCACGCGCCGAGGATCCGCGCGGCCTCCCGCGCCTCGCTTTCCCGGATCTCCGGCGTGCCGCGCGTGCCCATTTCACCGCGTGTGAGGTCCACGATTCCAAACGACCGCCCGCGCCGCGCGAGCGCGGCGAGCGTCCCGCCGCACCCGAGATCGACGTCGTCGGGGTGAGGAGAGAATGCGAGGATGTCGACGGGCTCGACGTTCACAGGGCGATCACCTGGAGCCCCGGCTCGTTCCAGACGAGCTCCCGCCGGAGCGCGCCCACGACCGCCTCGCGGCCGAAACGCAGGACGTATGGCAACACGGAGTACACGCGCTCGGCCAGCATACCGCCGGGAAAGATCTCCTCCGCGAGCCGGTTCACCTGTTGCGCCACGTGTTCGTCCGCGCGTCCCGCCGCGCCGGCCGTCTTCTCGACGAGCTTCTCAAACGCAAAGGCGGTCTTGTCGCGCGTCGTCTCTACTGCCTTCTCGAGGGCGGGATCCACTGCGAGAAGCGCCGGCTTCAGACCCTCGAGATCCCGGATCGCACCCTCCCGGACGGCCGTGAGGCGATTCAGGAGCGCCTGCACCTTGCCCGTCCCCTTCTTCCTCAGCATCGCCTCCGGCCCCTCGAGGACATCCGTGACGGAAAAGCCGAGTTTGCCGAGCAGGCGCGCCGTGGCGGGAGGAATGAGCGCCACCATGGGGCGCGGAACCATCACGGGCGGGACGATTCCGGCCCAGGCGAAGAGCGGCCAGCTCTGGGCCCAGTAGGCAATCTCGGCCGGGCCGAGGATCGTCGCGGCGACCGGCAGAAGCGTGGAAGCCGCGAGCGGTCGTGTGAGCGCAGAGAAGGACGGCAGCCAGGCGCCGCTCGCGAAGCGCTCGACGACCTCCTCGGCCTCGAAACTCCCGTCGCGCCCCTTGAGCGCGAGGTGCGATCCCCTCTCGACGAGGAGAAGGCGTTCTCCGCCGACGCGCGCGAAGAGCGGCAGGGCGGCGGGGTCGGACGTGACCTGCAGCGGGTGATTCGCAGCCTCGAGCGCGGCGCCGCGCTCGGCAAGGATGCGCTTCACGTCCGCCCGCTCGCGCACGATGCGAGATGCGAGCGGCACGAGCGCCGGTTTGTCGGCAGAGTTCGCCGCGTCCACGACGGGCATCACGTCGCCCGGGTCGTCCGAGAGTAGCCAGGCGAGCGTCGCGGAGAACGCCTCGAAGAATGTCTTTCCCCGATGCGCTGCCGCAAGCGCCTCTGCCTCCTCATCCCTCGGCTGAGCGAGACCGGCCGCTGCCGCTCGGACGAGCGCTTCGACGTCGACGCCGACGGGGAGTTCGCCAACGGGCGACCGGTTTTCGGCGAGCGCGTCCGGGTTGGGGCCGAAATCCTTCGGCCCATCCGGCCCCGGGAGGACGAGCCGCGTGACTTCCACGAGGTCATGGTCTTCCGACGCGCACCAGAAGGCGGCGCGTGCGGCCGTCCCGTGGGCCTCGAGATCCGCGGCGAGCTTTTCGGCCGCGAGGGCCTTGACGAGCGTCAGAAGAGGGCCGCCGAAGAGACCCACCTGCTGTCCGCTGAGAATGGCCGCTCGTTCGCCGCGGGCGAGCATCGCGAGCTCGGGATCCGTTTCGAGAGCCATGGTCCGCGGCCGGAACGCGGCCCGCACGTCGCGCACGCGCGCCGCGATGTTCGTGAATTCCGGCCGATCCGGAAGGAATGCGGACACGTCGGGCGTGCCCGTGGCGAGGCCGCGCGCGAGCGCCGGAATTCCCGGAACGCGAGCGAGCGGTGCGGTCGTCATCGCGGCTTCCCCGTTACCATCGGGCACGATGATAGGAGGAAAAAAGAGGGCTCCGCTTTGCGGAGCCCTGGTAGGAGGCAGGAGGTGTTCGTGTCGCCTGGCGCGCCCTTTCGGCGCCCACCGGGTTCGCCTTTCCCTATCGCAAGCCCCGTGCCGGGGTGGCCGGCCCCGCGCGGGGACGTCATGTCACGATTCTCTCGGGTCAGGCCGGCCGAAGAAGAGCGAGCCGTGCCTCGGCGAATCGGGCGTCCGCGTTTGCGGACTCCAGCTCCTCGTCGCCGGCCACACGGGCGCGCCGGTTCTCCGCGTCTCCCCTCTCGGCCGAGACTTTCGCCTCGTCGATCGCGTCCGGCGTCGCCGCCTGATCGGCCAGCACGCGCACGGCGTCACCCGAGATCTCCACGAAGCCGCCGCGCACGGCGAGCGCCGCGCGACGGGATCCGTCGCGATAACCCACAACGCCGATTCCGAGGAGCGCAACCAGGGGCGTATGGCCCGGCAGGATGCCGATCTCGCCCTCCAGGCATGGCACGGCGACTTCGTCGCAGGCCACGCTCTGGAGCACCGCGCGCTCCGGCGTGACGACCGTCAGCGTGAGCCGTCCGTCCAACGTCAGTCTCCCGCCTTCAGCTTCTCGGCCTTCTCCTGGGCCTCCTCGATCGCGCCCACGTTGAAGAATGCCTGCTCGGGCAGCTCGTCGTGCTTGCCCTCGACGATTTCTTTGAAGGAACGGATCGTGTCGGCGATCTTCACGTAGCGGCCCGGCACGCCCGTGAACTGCTCGGCCACGTGAAAGGGCTGTGACAGGAAGCGCTGGATCCGACGTGCGCGCGCCACGATGATCTTGTCGTCCTCCGACAGCTCATCGATGCCGAGAATCGCGATGATGTCCTGGAGGTCCTTGTATTTCTGGAGGACCTGCTGCACGGAGCGCGCGATGTTGTAATGCTCCTCCCCGACGATCATCGGCGAGAGGATCTTCGACGTCGAGGCAAGCGGGTCGACCGCGGGATAGATTCCGATCTCGGCGATCTGCCGCGAAAGAACGGACGTCGCGTCGAGGTGGGCGAACGCGGTCGCGGGCGCGGGGTCGGTGAGGTCGTCGGCGGGCACGTAAATGGCCTGCACCGACGTGATCGAGCCCTTCTTCGTGGACGTGATGCGCTCCTGCAGCTCGCCCATTTCCGTGGCGAGGTTCGGCTGNNCCGAGCCCGCCTGCGTGAAGCGGAAAATGTTGTCGATGAAGAGGAGGACGTCCTTGCCCTCTTTGTCGCGGAAGTATTCGGCGGCCGTGAGGCCCGTCAGTCCGACGCGCAGGCGCGCGCCCGGGGGTTCCGTCATCTGGCCGTAGATGAGCGCGGCCTTCGATTTCTTCCAGTCCTTCGGGTCGATGATTCCCGACTCGGTGAACTCGAGCCAGAGGTCGTTTCCCTCGCGCGTGCGTTCTCCGACGCCCGCGAAGACCGAGTAGCCTCCGGCGGCCTTCGCGACGTTGTGGATGAGCTCCATGATGAGCACGGTCTTGCCGACGCCGGCGCCGCCGAAGAGGCCGGTCTTGCCGCCGCGCGTGTAGGGCTCGAGGAGGTCGATGACCTTGATGCCCGTCTCGAACATCTCGACCGATGTGGACTGGTCCTCGTACGGCGGCGGTTCCCGGTGGATGGGCCACTTCTCGGCGGTGACGACCGGGCCCATCTCGTCCACGGGCTCGCCAATGACGTTCAAGATGCGGCCGAGCGTCTGCGGCCCGACGGGGATCGAAATCGGCGCGCCGAGGTCGACCGCTTTCATGCCGCGCACGAGGCCGTCGGCGGGCTTCATCGAGATGCACCGCACGCGGTTCTCGCCGAGATGCTGCGCGACCTCGGTGATGATGTCGATCTTCTCGGTCGAGAGCCCTTCCTCGTCCGTGATGTGAACGGCGTTGAAGATCGTCGGGAGCATCCCGGCCGGGAACTCCACGTCCACGACGGGACCGATGATCTGGACGACCCTGCCTTCGTTTGCCATGTTTCGGCTAGCCTTTCCGCACGGACTGTCGGGCCGTTCTCATCCCTGAGCCGCCGCGCCCGAGACGATCTCGATGAGCTCTTTCGTGATGCGCGCCTGACGCGCGCGGTTGTAGGTGAGGGTCAGCGAGTCGATCATGTCGCCTGCATTCTTCGAGGCGCTGTCCATCGCGGTCATCTGCGCCGCGAAGAAAGCCGCCTGCGATTCGAGGAGGACTCGGTACATCTGGAACTCGAGGAAGCGCGGGAGGAGGATCCCGAGAATCTCCTCTGGCGACGGCTCGTACAGGTAGTCCACGCCGCTCTGCGCAGGCCCGGCCTCGTCCAGGGCGACGGGAAGGAGGCGCTTCGTCCTCACGACCTGCGAGATGGCGCTCCTGAACTCGTTCGAGACGACGTACACGGCATCCGCCTCGCCGGAGACGAACCGCGCCGCGAGAGATCGCGCGATCTCTGCGGTGGCCGCGGCTCCGAGGCCCGCGAGGCCGGCACGCGCCTCGAGAATCTCGACCGGACGCCGCCTCCAGAAGTCGTTGGCCTTCTTTCCGAGCGCCACGAGGCGCACGTTCGTGATTCCGCGCCCCGGCGCTTCTCGGACGAACGCGGCGACCGCGCGGTTCACGTTCGTGTTGAATCCGCCGGCGAGGCCCTTGTCGCCGCTCACGGCGACGAGAATGACGTTTTTCTCCTCGCGCATCGCGAGGAGAGGATGAACCGGCGCGCCGTCTTCGCGGGGGGAGACGCGGGAGGCAACGGAACGCAGGGTGGCCTCGAGCGTGGTCGCATACGGCCGTGACGCGATCGCGCGGTCCTGCGAGCGGCGCAGCTTCGAGGCGGCGACCATTTTCACCGCCTTCGTGATCTGCTGCGTGTTCTTCACGCTTCGGATCCGCCGCCGGATGTCGATGAGGCTTGCCATGTGCCTTTCCGGGTCGGCTTCCTAAGCCTGCTTCGCCTCGGGACGCGAGGAGAGGAAGATCTTCTTCGCTTCCGTGACCGCCGCTGAGAGCGCGGCCTCGATCTCCTTCGTGAGCTTGCCCGCCTCGCGGATCTCCTGAAGGAGCGGCGCGTGCTGGCTCCCCACGTACTCGTGGAGCGCGGTCTCGAACGGCAGGACGGCCTCGACGCGGAGGTCGTCGAGGTACCCTCTCGTCCCGGCGAAAACGGAGGCGATCTGGAGCGCGACGTCCATCGGGACGTATTGGTTCTGCTTGAGGATCTCCACGAGCCGGCGTCCGCGGTTGAGCTGTGCCTGCGTCGTCTTGTCGAGGTCGGAGCCGAACTGCGCGAAGGCCGCGAGCTCGCGG